>NZ_JBVISA010000044.1:0-39357 GCF_055575755.1 Kitasatospora sp. NPDC034035
GAACCCGGAAGCTAAGCCTTACAGCGCCGATGGTACTGCAGGGGGGACCCTGTGGGAGAGTAGGACGCCGCCGAACAATCATTCAGAAGAACCCCTGATCCACTTGGATCAGGGGTTCTTCGCATTTCCGGGGGCGTATCGACGTATCGTCAGTGCATGGACGATCAGACAGCGGTCATTGCGGACAACGTGCTCCACCCCGGGCAGCGTGACGGCGCCCTCCGTGTGCTGGAGGAGGCCCAGGCGGTGGACGGTCGGGCCGCTGTGTCCGAGCAGGGCCGACTGCGTCTGCGTGCCGCCGAGATCCCGCGCCCGGGCGTCATCCACCTCGTCGAAACCGAAACCGAAACCGAAACCGAAACCGAGACGCGAGCCGAGACCGCGACGGAAGCCGAAACCGGAGCCGAAGTCGTCCTCGGCTACGGCCAGCTTGAGATCCCGCAGGGCGCGACCGCCAACCCGGCCGCCGAGCTGGTCGTCGACCCGGCCGCCCGCGGCCGCGGTCTGGCCCGTCCGCTGGTGGACGCCGTACTGGCGGAGGCCCACCGGGCGGGGCACGACGCGGTGGACTTCTGGGTGCACGGCGGGCACCCGGCGGCCCGGCACCTGGCCGAGTCGTACGGCGCCGAGCTGGTCCGCGAGCTGCGGCAGATGCGCCGCACCGGTCGGCAGACCGAGGAGGCGGCCGTCCCCGAGGGCATCGTGCTTCGCACGTTCCGCCCGGGGGAGGACGACGCGGAGTGGCTGCGGCTGAATGCCCTGGCTTTCGCCCATCACCCGGAGCAGGGCGCCTGGACCGAGCAGGACCTGGCGGAGCGGATCGCCGAGCCCTGGTTCGACCCGGCCGGCTTCTTCCTCGCCACCCGTGAGGGCAGGGCGGTCGGCTTCCACTGGACCAAGGTGCACCCGGCCGGCGCCACCGAGCCGGAGCTCGGCGAGGTGTACGTGGTCGGCGTGGACCCGGCGGAGCAGGGCAGCGGCCTCGGCCGCGCGCTGACCACGGCGGGTCTGCGTCACCTGACCGGTTCCGGCCCGGGCGAGCGCGGACTGGAGACCGTCCTCCTCTACGTCGATGCCGTCAATCCGGCCGCCGTGCGGGTCTATGAACGACTGGGATTCACCATTCACGAGGTGGATCTCATGTACCGAGCCCGGTACCAGGAGAACCGGCCGGCCTGACCCTCTCCCACCACGGTTCCCACCACGGTTCGACCGCCTCCCGGAGGCGGCGACAGAGGCGGTGAGGGAGGCGGCGAGGGAGGCGGCGAAGCCGGCCCGGAGCGGTCGCGGACGAGATTCCGGGACGGCCACGGCCCTTGCCCCGACCGACTCAGCTTTCCTCCTGGCCATGCGGTGTTTACCGTGGATTCAGTTGCTGCCGCGAAGATCACAGGATGAAGTCCGTAGTGTCTCGCTCGTGCAGAGTCGACCGCCAGGCACCGGCCGGTCCTGTACGGACCGCGCCCGGCGGATGGGCGCTGTCCCCGGGATCGGCCCGGGGCGAGGGCGACGGCCCGCAGAGCCATTCGTGTCCGGACGCCGTCCTGCTGCTGGAGGAGCTGGAGCCCATGAGCATCCCCCGCCCCGTCTCTGCCTCGCTGTCGCCGACGGCCCGGATGTCCGGTGCGCTGGGTGTCCCGCCGGAGCGGCCGGCCACGGACGAGCAGGAGTTCGAAGCGTTGCCGCAGGGCCGCTTCCTGGACCGCGAGCGCAGCTGGCTCGCGTTCAACGAGCGCGTCCTGGAGCTGGCCGAGGACCCGGGGATCCCGCTGTTGGAGCGGGCCAAGTTCCTGGCGATCTTCGCCAGCAACCTGGACGAGTTCTTCATGGTCCGGGTGGCCGGCCTCAAGCGCCGGATCGCCACCGGCGTGGCCCAGCGCAGCGCGTCCGGCCTCCAGCCGCGCGAGGTGCTGGACCTGATCTGGACCCGTTCGCGCGAGCTGATGGCCCGGCACGCCGCGGCCTTCCAGCAGGAGGTGCTGCCGGACCTCGCCACCGAGGGCATCGAGGTGGCCCGCTGGTCGGAGCTGGCCGAGAAGGAGCAGGCCCGGCTCCACTCGCTGTTCCGGCAGAAGATCTTTCCGGTTCTGACCCCGCTGGCCGTCGACCCGGCGCACCCCTTCCCGTACATATCGGGGCTCTCGCTCAACCTGGCGGTCGTGGTGCGCAACCCGGTCTCCGGGCACAAGCACTTCGCCCGGGTGAAGGTGCCGCAGTCGCTGGCCCGCTTCCTGGAGGCCTCGCCCCAGCGGTACGTCCCGCTGGAGGACGTGATGGGCGCCCATCTGGAGGAGCTCTTCCCGGGGATGGAGGTGCTGGCCCACCACGCCTTCCGCGTCACGCGCAACGAGGACCTGGAGGTGGAGGAGGACGACACCGAGAACATCCTCAAGGCCCTGGAGAAGGAGCTGATGCGGCGGCGCTTCGGCCCGCCGGTCCGGCTGGAGGTCGAGGAGTCGATCGACCCCTACATCCTGGACCTGCTGGTGCGGGAGCTGAACATCACCGAGGCGGAGGTCTTCCCGCTGCCCGGGCCGCTGGACCTGACCGGGCTGTTCGGGATCGCCGAGCTGGACCGCCCGGAGCTCAAGTACCCGAAGTTCGTGGCTGGCACGGCCCGCGGTCTGACCGACGTCGAGTCGGCCTCCCAGCCGGACATCTTCGCCGCGATGCGCGAGCGCGACGTCCTGCTGCACCACCCGTACGACAGCTTCTCCACCTCGGTGCAGGCCTTCCTGGAGCAGGCCGCCGCCGACCCGGACGTCCTGGCGATCAAGCAGACCCTGTACCGGACGTCCGGCGACTCGCCGATCGTGGACGCGCTCATCGACGCGGCCGAGTCCGGCAAGCAGGTGCTGGTCCTGGTCGAGATCAAGGCGCGCTTCGACGAGCAGGCCAACATCAAGTGGGCCCGCAAGCTGGAGGAGTCCGGCTGCCACGTGGTCTACGGCCTGGTCGGGCTGAAGACGCACTGCAAGCTGTCGCTGGTGGTCCGCCAGGAGGGCGACACCCTGCGGCGCTACTCGCACGTGGGCACCGGCAACTACCACCCGAAGACGGCCCGGCTGTACGAGGACCTCGGCCTGCTCACCACCGACCCGCAGGTCGGCGCGGACCTCTCGGACCTCTTCAACCGGCTCTCCGGCTACTCGCGCCGCGAGTCCTACCGCCGCCTGCTGACCGCCCCGCGGAGCCTGCGCGACGGGCTGGTCTCGCGGATCCACAACGAGATCGCCCACCACCGGGCGGGCCGCCCGGCGTACGTGAAGCTCAAGGTCAACTCGATCGTCGACGAGGCCGTGATCGACGCGCTGTACCGGGCCTCGCAGGCGGGCGTGCCGGTGGACGTCTGGGTGCGCGGGATCTGCGCGATCCGCCCGGGCGTACCGGGGCTGAGCGAGAACATCCGGGTCCGCAGCATCCTGGGCCGCTTCCTGGAGCACTCCCGGGTCTTCGTGTTCGGCAACAACGGCGATCCGGAGGTCTGGATCGGCAGCGCCGACATGATGCACCGCAACCTGGACCGCCGGATCGAGGCGCTGCTGCGGATCACCGATCCGGCGCACCGCGCCGAGCTGTCCGGGCTGATCGACCTCGGGGTGTCGGACGAGACGGAGTCCTGGCACCTGGGGCAGGACGGCGCCTGGACCCGCCACTCCCAGGACGCCGAGGGCCGGCAGCTGCGGCACGTCCAGGACCTCCTGATCGACTCGCGCCAGCGCCGCCGGGCCGCCACCTCGCGCTGACGCGACCACTGATGCGAAACCGTCGGAGCAGCAGGCCCTCGAGAGTCTCGAGGGCGACTGTTCCGGCGGTCGGCCGCCAGCTCCGGGGAACGGCCCGGAGGAACGGGGATCTACCACGCCATGACCGACGCGCCGATGACGGCCCAGGCGGCCTCCACAGCGACCGCCGGGGACATCCTTTCCCGCCACCTCACCGCCCAGGCCGGCGCCTTCCTGCGCGCCCTGCCGCTGGCGGTGGGCGAGGTCGGCGCCAGACCCGGGGCGGCCTCGGTCGTCCCGGCGGCGGGTACCGCGGATCTGCTGCGGGCCGTCCGGCGGGTCGGCGGGCTGCTGCACACCTTCGGCTCGGTCTTCGAGCAGACCTGGGCGCAGGAGTCGCGCACCGAGCTGCGCTGGCTGCTCAACCTGCTGGCGCTCGAGCCCGGCTACGTCCGCCGTTCGGCCCGGCTGCTGGGCGCGCTGGACTCGCTGAGCGGCAGTGACCCGGAGGGGACGGGCATGCTGGCCGGCCACGCGGGCGCCCCCAAGGCGCGGGCGCTGCTGGACCGGCAGCTGACCCTGGCCAGGACCCGGGCGCACTCCACGGCGCTCCAGGAGCTCCGCTCGGCCCGGCTGCACGCGCTGGCGGACCGCATGACGCTGCTGGTCGGCGAGGCGCCGCTGCTGGAGTCGGCGGGCGGCCGGGCGTCGGCGGTGCTGCTGCCGCAGGCGGGCGCCGCGTTCGCCGCGCTGTCCGCGACCGCCCAGCAGCTGCCGCTGCATCGGGCCGCGACGCCGTACGGCGGGGATGGGCTGCGCCGGCTGGGCGCGGTCCCGGCGGCCCGGGGCGCGATGGACGCGGACACGGCGCTGGCGGCCGACGACCAGCCGTGGGCCCGGCTGCGGATCCTGGTGAAGCGCGCCCGGTACGCGCTGGAGGTGTGCGGCCGCCGGTCCGCCGAGCTGGACGAGCTGGACGCGGTGCTGGCCCGGCAGCAGGAGGCCGCGGACGCCGCGGTCACCGCCGCCACCGCCGCGCGCACCCCGCGGATCACCCCCGCGACCGCGTACGTGCTGGGCGTGGTCCACGCCGACCAGCGGCTGGACGTGGAGTCGGCGCGGTACGTGTTCGGCCGTCGGTGGACCGAGCTGTCGCCCGGCCCGGACGGTTGGCTGGACTTCCCGGCCGAGGGCTGGGGCCAGCCCGTCGCACCGAGGACGGTCTGAGTTGGGCGGGCGCCGGAGAACCGGGCAGGCGATGGAGAGCGCGACCGGGGCGGGGCACGGCCCGGTGATCCTGGCGGCCGGCGCGGTGCTGTGGCTGCCGGGCCGGCTGAAGAAGAGCGGGCGGCTCGGGCGGCCGCGGGTCGCGGTGATCCACCGGCCCAAGTACGACGACTGGAGCCTGCCGAAGGGCAAGCTCGACCCCGGCGAGGGCATGGTCGACGCGGCGCTGCGCGAGGTCTGGGAGGAGACCGGCTTCCGGTGCCTGCTCGGCCCGGAGCTGCCCGCCCAGCACTACCAGGTGCAGGGCCGTCCGAAGGAGGTCCGGTACTGGGCGGCGGTGCCGTCGAGCGGCGCCTTCCGGCCCAACCGCGAGGTGGACCGGATGGAGTGGCTGCCGGCCGGGAAGGCCCGGGCCCGGCTCACGTACGACCACGACCGGTTGCTGATCGACGCGCTGCTGGCGATCCTGGGGGCGAGGCCGCTGAAGACGACCGGCGTGCCGCCGGTGGAGGAACGGTGGAAGTGATCTCTCCGCGCCCTTGCCGTGACGCAACCGTTACTACCTGACGTAGTTTCCTGCCATCCTTTCGAGGTTCACTCCCCGTTCACTTGCGACCGGCTGTCGTGTCACTTCCCAGGCTTAACTTCGGGACCACCGGAGGGCCGCAAGGGCCCCGGACCACAGCAGAACCCGCGCCGCGCCGTACGCGTACGGACCACGCAGCGGGAAATGCCTCAGAAAGGGAATCCCCAGTGAAGCTCCAGCGGAACGGCCGCTCCAAGGCCCTCGCGATCGGTGCCATGGCGCTCGTCAGCTCGCTGTCGCTCGCCGCCTGCGGCTCGGACAACGGCAACTCGACCACGGCCGGCGGCTCCAGCGGCTCCGCCGCGGCCGGTGCCGCGATCACCTGTGGCAAGCCCGGTTCGCTGATCGCCGCCGGTTCGACCGCCCAGGGCACGGCGATCGACGTGTGGAAGACCAACTTCAGCGGCGCCTGCTCCGGCACCACCATCAACTACCAGGGCGTGGGCTCGGGCGCGGGCATCCAGCAGTTCACCCAGGGCAAGGTCCAGTTCGCCGGTTCCGACTCGGCGCTGAAGCCGGCCGAGGTCGACGCCTCCAAGGCGGTCTGCACCGGCGGCCAGGGCATCGACCTGCCGATGGCCGGCGGTCTGATCTCGCTGGTCTTCAACGTGGACGGCGTCGACAACCTGGTCCTGGACGGCCCGACCGCCGCCAAGATCTTCGACTCGCAGATCACCAAGTGGAACGACCCGGCGATCGCCGCCCTGAACCCGGGCGCCAAGCTGCCGGACGCGGAGATCCAGTCCTTCCACCGCTCGGACGACTCCGGTACCACCGACAACCTGACCAAGTACTTCGCCGCCGCCGGCAACGGCGCCTGGTCGTACCCGTCCAGCAAGACCTGGGCGGCCAAGGGCGGCCAGTCGGCCAACGGCAGCGCCGGTGTCGCGGCCCAGGTGAAGCAGGTCAAGAACTCGATCAGCTACGTCGAGCTGGCCTACGCCCAGACCAACAGCCTGAAGAGCGCCGCCATCAACACCGGCGCCTCCAAGCCGGTCGAGGCCACCGCCGCCAACGCCGCCAACACCTTCGCCAAGGCCCAGATCGCCGGTACCGGCAGCGACCTGGCGCTGAAGCTCGACTACGCGACCAAGGACGAGGGCTCGTACCCGCTGGTCCTGGTCACCTACGAGATCGTCTGCGACAAGGGCAACAAGGCAGACACCCTCGACACCCTGAAGTCCTTCCTGACCTACACCGCCAGTGACGCGGGTCAGAAGGCGGCCGGCGAGAAGGGCTACGTCCCGCTGCCCAAGGAGCTGACCGGCAAGGTCAACGCCGTCATCCCGACCCTGGCCTGACCCGACAGACCACCGGTGGGGCGGCCCCGTGAGCGAGGGGGGCCGGGGCCGCTCCACCGGAACGCACCACACCCAGCACCACGTCCGGGGCACCGCCGCCATGGTGCCGTCCCCCTTCCGGGGCGGCGCCACCAGACCGGAGTAGACCAATGACTTCATCCTCCCCTGCCGCCCCGCGAGGCAGGGAACGCCGACCGCGTGACAGCCGGGTCGGCGACAAGATCTTCATGAACCTCGCCCGGGGTTCGGGCATCCTGCTGCTGGTCATCATGGCCGCGATCGCGGGCTTCCTGGCCTGGCGCTCGGGCCTGGCCCTCAGCAACAACGACGGCAACTTCCTGACCTCCTTCGAGTGGGCGCCGGACGCCCCGAAGCCGGTCTTCGGCATCGCGGTGCTGGTCGTCGGCACCATCGTGAGCGCCGTCATCGCGATGGCGATCGCCGTCCCGGTGGCCATCGGGATCGCGCTGTTCATCTCGCACTACGCGCCGCGCCGGATCGCCCAGCCGTTCGCCTACCTGGTCGACCTGCTCGCCGCCGTCCCCAGCATCGTCTACGGCCTCTGGGGCGCGCTCTTCCTGGTCCCGCACATGGACGGTCTGACCAGCTGGCTCGACGAGTACCTGGGCTGGACGTACATCTTCGACCAGACCAAGACCGGTACCCCGCGCAACCTGTTCACCGTCGGCATCCTGCTGGCGATCATGGTCCTGCCGATCATCACCGCGGTCTCCCGCGAGGTGTTCCGCCAGGTGCCGCGGATGCACGAGGAGGCGGCACTCGCGCTCGGCGCGACCCGATGGGAGATGGTCCGCACCGCGGTGCTGCCGTTCGGCCGCCCCGGCATCATCTCGGCCTCGATGCTCGGCCTCGGCCGCGCGCTCGGCGAGACCATCGCGGTCGCGGTGGTGCTCTCCTCCAACAACGTCCTGTCGCTGCACATCCTCGACGCGGGCGGCGGCACCTTCGCGCAGAACATCGCGCTGAAGTTCGCCGAGGCCGGCGACAACGGGCGCAACGCGCTGATGGCCTCCGGCCTCGTCCTGTTCGTCATCACCCTGCTGGTGAACGGTGCCGCGCGACTGATCATCGCCCGCCGCAAGGAGTACTCGGGGGCCAACGCATGACCGTCACCGCCATCGTCGATGACACCCGGCCCGTCGGCCGTCCGCTGACCGCCAACCGGCTGCCCAAGTGGGCCCCGGCCGCCGTCGCGGTCGGCTCGATCGCCCTCGGCTGCGGGATCGGCGCCGCCGCCGGCCTGGCCAGCCACCTGCAGTGGGGCCTGATCTCGGGCCTGCTGTTCCTCCTGACCAGCTACGGCCTCGCGGCCCGGGTCGAGGGCCGCCGACAGGCCAAGGACCGGTTCGCCACCTCGGTGGTCTGGGTCGCCTTCATCCTGGCCGTCGTCCCGCTGGTCGCCCTGACGGTCTACACCGTCCAGCAGGGCGCCGGCGTGGTGGACGGGTTCTTCCTGAGCCACTCGATGAAGGGCGTGCTCCAGTCCGGGCCCGGCGGCGGCATCTACCACGCGCTGATCGGCACCCTGGAGCAGGTCGCCCTGGCCACCGCGATCGCCGCCCCGATCGGTCTGCTGACCGCCGTCTACCTGGTCGAGTACGGCCGCGGCAAGCTCGCCAAGGCGGTCACCTTCTTCGTCGACGTCATGACGGGCATCCCGTCGATCGTCGCCGGTCTGTTCATCCTCTCGCTCTGGAACCTCGCCCTGGGCTTCGGCTACTCCGGCTTCTCGGGCAGCCTCGCGCTGGCGATCCTGATGATGCCGGTCGTGGTCCGGTCCACCGAGGAGATGCTCAAGCTCGTCCCGAACGAGCTGCGCGAGGCCTCGTACGCGCTCGGCGTGCCGAAGTGGAAGACCATCCTGCGGATCGTCCTCCCCACCGCGATCGGCGGCATCGCCACCGGCGTGATGCTCGCGGTCGCCCGCATCACGGGCGAGACCGCCCCGGTGATGATGCTGGTCTTCGGCGCCGACTACATCAACAACAACCCGTTCGACGGACCGCAGCAGTCACTGCCGATGTACATCTGGACGCAGTACTCCCAGGTCAACAACCAGTACGGCTACGCCCGTGCCTGGGGTGCGGCGTTGGTGCTGATCGCCTTCGTGATGAGCCTCAACCTCATCGCCCGGGGCATCGCCCGCTGGCGCTCGCCCAAGACCGGCCACTGACCGACAGACGTACGAGACAGACGAGAGAAGCAACGATCATGGCCAAGCGCATCGACGTCAGCGGACTGTCGGCCTACTACGGCACCACCAAGGCCATCGAGGACATCTCGATGAGCATCGAACCCCGCTCGGTGACCGCCTTCATCGGCCCCTCCGGCTGCGGCAAGTCCACCTTCCTGCGCACCCTGAACCGGATGCACGAGGTGATCCCCGGCGCCCGGGTCGAGGGCAAGGTCCTCCTGGACGACGAGAACCTGTACGCCACCAACGTCGACCCGGTCGCCGTGCGCCGCTCGATCGGCATGGTCTTCCAGCGCCCGAACCCCTTCCCGACCATGTCGATCTACGACAACGTGATCGCCGGCCTCCGGCTCGCGGGCGTGAAGAAGAAGGCCGTCCTGGACGAGGTGGTGGAGCGCTCGCTGAAGGGCGCCAACCTCTGGAAGGAGGTCCACACCCGGCTGAACAAGCCGGGGGCCGGCCTCTCCGGCGGTCAGCAGCAGCGCCTGTGCATCGCCCGCGCCATCGCGGTCGAGCCGCAGGTCCTGCTGATGGACGAGCCCTGCTCCGCGCTCGACCCGATCTCCACCCTCGCCATCGAGGACCTGATCGGCGAGCTGAAGTCGCAGTTCACCATCGTCATCGTGACCCACAACATGCAGCAGGCGGCCCGCGTCAGCGACCGCACCGCCTTCTTCAACCTGGCCGGCGTCGGCCAGCCGGGCAAGCTGATCGAGCTGGACGACACCCAGCGGATCTTCTCCAACCCGTCGGTCCAGGCGACCGAGGACTACATCTCCGGCCGCTTCGGCTAAACCGGACCCCGTCACCGCGGCACCGCGACGAGTGACGGAACACGAGCTGTCCCGTGGTGCTGCATGGCGGTGCCGCCGCGGGACATGAAGAAGGGCCCGCCCCCGAGATGTGGGGGCGGGCCCTGTCATGTCCCGGTGCCACACCGGGCCGTTCCCGTGGGTCAGCCCCAGAACAGGTGGACGAACCAGTACACCAGCGCTGCGACGATGGCGGCCGCCGGCATCGTGATGAACCAGCCGAGCACGATGTTCTTCGCGACGCCCCAGCGCACCGCGCGGATCCGCTTGGTGGCCCCCACACCCATGATCGCCGAGGTGATCACGTGGGTGGTGGAGATCGGCGCCTTGTAGACGAACGAGCTGATGTACATGACGATCGAGGCGGTGGTCTCGGCCGCGAAGCCCTGCGGCGGGTCCAGCTCGATGATCTTGCGGCCGAGCGTCCGCATGATCCGCCAGCCGCCCGCGTAGGTGCCCAGCGAGAGCATGGCGGCGCAGGAGATCTTCACCCAGACCGGGATGGCATAGGTGTCCTGCTGGCCGGAGATGACCAGGGCCATCACCACGATGCCCATGGTCTTCTGGGCGTCCTGCAGACCGTGCGCCAGGGCCATCGCGGCGGCCGAGGCGGTCTGGGCGATCCGGAAGTTGCGCTTGGCCTTGTGCGGGTTCGCCCGGCGGAAGATCCACAGGATCGCCAGCATCACCAGGAAGCCGCCGACCAGGCCGACCACCGGCGAGACGACCATCGGGATGACGATCTTGTCGATCACCCCGCTCCAGATCACGCCGATCCCGCCGGCCAGCGCCGCGCCCACCATGCCGCCGAACAGTGCGTGCGAGGAGGAGGACGGCAGGCCGAAGTACCAGGTGACCAGGTTCCAGGCGATCGCGCCGACCAGGGCGGCGAACAGGATCGCCATCCCCTGGTTGCCGCTGGGGGTCTCGATGATCCCCTTGGAGACGGTGTGCGCCACGCCGCTGCCGAGGAACGCGCCCGCCAGGTTCATCACGGCGGCCATCGCGAGCGCGGCCCGGGGGGTGAGCGCCCGGGTAGAGACCGAGGTCGCGATCGCGTTCGCCGAGTCGTGGAAGCCGTTGGTGTAGGTGAAGAAGAACGCGACACCGATGACGACGATGAGTGCAGCCATGTCCACGAGGGTCAGGACTCCTTGACGGCGATGGTCTCCACCGTGTTGGCGACGTGCTCGAACGCGTCCGCCGCCTCCTCAAGGACGTCCACGACCTGCTTGAGCTTGAGCACCTCGATGGCGTCGTACTGACCGGAGAACAGGTGGGCGAGCAGCTTGCGGTGGATCTGGTCGGCCTGGTTCTCGAGCCGGTTGACCTCGATCCAGTACTCGGTGAGGTTCGACATGCTCCGCAGGTTCGGCATCGCCTCCGCGGTGAGCTCGGCGGCCCGTGCCAGCACCTCGATCTGCTGCTCGATCCCCTTCGGCAGGGTCTGGATGTCGTAGAGGACGACCAGGTCGACGGCCTCCTCCATGAAGTCCATGATGTCGTCCAGCGACGAGGCGAGGCTGTAGATGTCCTCGCGGTCGAAGGGCGTGATGAAGGACGAGTTCAGCTGGTGGAAGACGGCATGGGTGGTGTCGTCCCCGGCGTGCTCGGCGGCGCGCATGCGCTCGACGATCTCCGCACGGGCCGACACGTCTGATCCCAGCAGCTCCAGCAGGAGCTTCGATCCGACGACGAGGTTCTCCGCCGCGACGGTGAACATGTCGTAGAAGCTCGTCTCCTTCGGGGTCAGGCTAAAACGCACGGAAATCTCCGATGTGCGGGGTAGGGACTGAACGATGCTAGGTGCAACCAAGCGCAATCACGCAAACGGGGTGTCGAGGGTGGAGCCGGATCCTCCCCTTCCGTTCGGCTGCCGCACCGGCTGACCCGGACCGCACCACCACCTGCGGACGCGGGCCCCCAGTCTGACGGAACCTCGCCCGGATTGTCCCCGTCGTGCATGCCGAGGACCCGGGGCGCCGCTCAGACGGGTGAAGCACCGGACGGCCCCGCCCGGACGCTCCGGCACATGCCGCCTCGGCCGCCGGAACACCACGACAGGCCCCGGTGTTGGACACTGGTGGCCGACGCAGCCACCAGGCACTCAGACGAAGGCGGGGCCGATGACCACGACGCAAGCGCGTACCGAGCCGGATCACGCGGACGGGACCGACCCGGACGCCGGCCACGCCGCACCCGCGGCCGCCGCAGGACACCAGGGCGGCCACGGACCGCACGGCTACAGCGCCCAGAAGGACGCCCACCTCAAGCGGCTCCGCCGGATCGAGGGCCAGGTCCGCGGCCTCCAGCGCATGGTCGGCGAGGACGTCTACTGCATCGACGTGCTCACCCAGGTCTCCGCCAGCACCAAGGCGCTGCAGTCCTTCGCACTCTCCCTGCTGGAGGAGCACCTGCGGCACTGCGTCGCCGCGGCCGCCGAGGAGGGCGGCGCCGAGCTGGACGCCAAGGTGGCGGAGGCCACCGCCGCGATCAGCCGTCTGCTGCGCAGCTGAGCCCCCGGCGCCCCGGACGGCCCGGGCCGTCCCGCTAGCCGTCGGTCTCCCGGTCGGCCTCGCGGTCGGCCGGCCCCGGATCGGTCCGGTCGAGCAGCACCTCGTCGATCCGCTCGGTCGGCAACCGGTCGCCGGAGCTGGCCGTCGCGGCGATCATCAGCTCGCCGGCCAGGTCGATCTCGTCGAGGGCCGCGTCGTCGTGGCCGCCACTGCGGCCGCCCGTGGACGACACCACCTGCACCACCCCTTCAGTGCCTCGCCAGCCCGGGCGGCAGCCACCCGACGTCCAGCCTAGGCACTCCGCGGCCCGTCCACATGGCACGGACGGGCCATCTCGGCGCCGCCGAAACGGGTGGCCGCCGCTCCCCGGACGGCCACCCGCCCCGGCGGCAGCCCGTTTCGGCGGCACCCCGTCTCGCCCCGGCGCCGGAGCGCCGCCGCGGCCTACTTGGGGCTCTCCGTGGGCTTCATCTGGTAGATGTCCGAGGCCGACGGCTCGGCCGCCTCGACTGCCTTGCCGAAGTCCGACAGCGCGGTCGTCGAGGTCACCTTCACCTGGTCCTTGGGCTCCTTCGAGCCCGCCACCCCGGCGAAGGTGAACACCTCGACCACCTTGTGCAGCCGGCCCTGGTCGTCCAGCCAGGCGTCGAACGGGACCTCCTTGACGGTGAAGGTCTGCGCGCCCATCCGCAGGCCGTCCCCGCCCCGGCCACCGGTCGCGTCGGCCGCCTTGGACAGGTCCAGGGCGCCGCGGTAGTGGTGCAGCGCGACCCCGCCGACGGTCTCGGTGCCGACCGCCTCCGCCTTCTGCGCCCCGCGCAGCGCCCCCGCGGCCGAGGCCGGGTCGGTCGCGCCGCTGCTGACCAGGTTGCCGTCCGGCAGCTGACGCACGTCCAGCTTGACCCACTTGCCCTCGGGCACCTTGGCGCCGCTGTTCTGCAGGTACACGGTCCCGGGCAGGACCACCTCGACGATCTTCCCGGTGGTCGCGGCGCCCGGCGGCACCTGGACCTCCAGCCGGCCGATCCGCTTCACGTAGTCGTAGCCGCCCGTGCCGCTGAACGAGGCCTTCTTCTCGGCGGACTCGGTGACCAGCTCGGTGGCGGTGTGCGCGGAGCCGGTGCGGCCGGTGATGTCGGCGGCGTTGCGCACCGCCGTCAGCGGGTCCGCGGCGAGCTGGTCGGGGGCGTTCGACTGCTGGTCGGAGGAGCCGCCGCCGGAGCCGCCCGAGCAGCCGGCGGCGCCCGCCGCCAGTGCGGCGGCGAGCAGGGCGGCCCCGGCCGCCGAGCGCAGGTGCGGACCCGGACGGCGCGCTGGCCGCCCGGTGCGCTGCTGGTCGGTCATCTTCATCCTCGCGACAACCCCCTCGGGCCCGACTGCCCCGCCGGTACCACCGGGTGGGCAGAGCTCTTTCCGGGCAAACGAGTTGGAAGCCGAAGGGTTACGGGTGCCCGCCGTCCGGAGGGCGTCGCGCATCGGGCGTCCGGCGCGTTACGGTGAACCACGTGCACAGTGAGCTGCCGGCCGCGCCCGGCACCCGGATGCCCGAGCACCGCCTCGCGATCAGCGAGCGCGGCTCCTTCGCCTTCGCGACCTGCAGCTGCGGCTGGTACTCCTCGGCCCGCCGCTCCCGCGACCTGGCCCGCCGCGAGGGGGCCGACCACCTCGCCGAGAGCGGCGTCGCACCGGACTGACCGCGCGGCCGGGCTGCTCCTGTGGCGACTCGGGCGTCTGCGACCGGCAGGCTCGGGCCGCTCCGACCCGTCAGGCCGCTCAGGCCGCGAGGTCGGACTCCGGGGGCTGCTCCTCGGCCCGCACCGCCCCGCGCCCGCGCCGACGGCTGCGCGGACCGGCCCCGCCACGGGCCGCTCCGGCACGCTCCGGCGCCCGGATCAGCGGGGCGACGGCCGTCCGGCTCAGCGCGTGGCAGAACGGGACCAGCACCGCCATCGCGATCGGCGCCAGCAGCAGCACCACGGCGACGGCGAGCGCGAAGCCGCCGATCACGTCGGTCGGGTAGTGGACGCCCATGAACATCCGGCAGAAGCCCTGCAACAGGGCCAGCCCGCCGGCGATCCAGCCGAGCCTCCGGTTCACCAGGAACAGCGCCACCGCGACGCCCATCGTCATGGTCGAATGATCGCTGACGAAGGAGTGCGTGCCGGCCTTGCCGTCCACCAGCACCAGCAGCCCGGGATGGTCGACGAACGGGCGCGGACGGTTCACGATCGCGGCGATCGGCAGGTTGGCCAGCTCGGCGATCGCGACCGACAGCGGCACCCAGAGCAGCCCGGCGATCGCCACCGGCGCGTCCGGGCGGCGCCTGGCCTGCAACCAGGCCACCAGACCGAGCATGCCCAGGCCGATCAGGATGCCGTACTCGCCGATCCACGAGACCAGGTGGTCCAGCCACTGCGGGGAGCGTTTGGCCAGGCCGTTGACGGCGTAGAGCAGGCCGAGGTCGGGGTTGGTCGTGTCGGCAAGCGGCGTCGACACGCCGTACCTCCTTCTGGTCCGCTACACCTGTACGTTCCCGCCGGAGCCCGCCCGGCGCGGAATGCTGACGAGGGGCCACCGGAACAAACGTCATTTCGGGGCCACAGCGTTCCACGGAAACGCGCAGTTATGGAAACTTGACTCAGCGTCCACACAGCGCACACACGCCCCGGGTGCCCCGGCCCGCTACCGGCCCGCCCCCGCTGGGGTCGGCCCGGCCGGCGCGGGCGGGGCCGCCGCCGCGGGCCGGCTCGGGGCGTTGACCGAGCCGTCGTTGTTCCGGCTCGGCAGCGCCTGGGCGCCGTCCGAGGTCACCCGGGTCGCGCCGATGTACTCCTTGGTGTCGATCTTGTCGTAGCGGATCACCGCACCGGTGTGCGGCGCGTTGATCATGTACCCGCCGCCGACGTAGATCCCCACGTGGTGGATGCTCCGCGGATCGCCCAGGTCCGTCGCGAAGAACACCAGGTCGCCCGGCCGCAACTGATCCCGCGACGGGTGCGGGCCGGCGTACCACTGGTCGTTGGCCACCCGGGGCAGGGTGATGCCCACACTGGCGTACGCGGCCTGGGTCAGGCCCGAGCAGTCGAAGCGCCCGTTCTGCGAGGGCAGGCCCTCACCGCCCCACAGGTACGGGGTGCCGAGCTTGGTCTGCGCGAAGTAGATCGCCGCCGCCGACTGCGCGGACACCTCCAACGGCGCGGTCGGCGCGGTGAAGCTGCGGGCCATCGCCTGGATGCTCCGCACGTAGCCCTGGGTCTCCTTGTACGGCGGGATGCCCCTGTTGCTCGTCACCGCGTACGGACCGGCGTTGTAGGCGGCCAGCATGTTGGCCTGCGCGTCGCCCGGGACGCCCGAGACGTCCTTGGCGAGCGCGCAGTCGTAGACCGCCGCCGACGCGATCGCGTCGTACGGATCCCAGACGTCCTTCCGGCCGTCACCGTTCGCGTCCGTTCCGTACGTCGCCCAGGTGCCCGGCATGAACTGCGCCATTCCCTGCGCCCCGACACCGGAACGGGCCCTGGGGTCGAATCCGCTTTCCTGGTACAGCTGCGCCGCGAGCATCGGCGGAGAGATCTCCGCGCACAGCGCGCCCCACTTCTGGATCGCCTCCTGGTAGGCCGCGGGGACCGTTCCGGGGGAGAGGGCGGAGCGATTCACCGACTGCTGCGGCGTCCCACTCGCCGCATAAGTCCCCATCGTCACCAGCCCGATGAACCCGAACGCAACAACTCCCGCAGTGACGGCGGCCGTCCCGGCCTTCCGGAGTACCATCAGCACCATCCCGACGATTCGTCAGTCGAAGTGTCCCGGAAGGCATTGCTCACCGCAATCATCAGAGATACAGGGAGTGAGCGCTATCCTTCGTACGGTGGACATCCTCGCGTACGTGTCCGATGCCTCACGACCAATCCGCGAGAAGTAGCCAAGTCGACATCAGATCTGGCCAAGAATAGGCACCGACCCTTCGCGCGGGCGGGGTCCGGGCCCTTGAATTTGCCTGATCGGGCGGTGAGATGGAAATGAACCTGAGCAGCGTGCACACCTATGCGGTCGGCCACCTGGCCGATGACCCTCCCAAGAAGCCGAATATCGACACCATCATCGGCGGGATCGCCCCGGACTGGGGCCCGTTCGCGACCCTCGGGTCGGAGGCCCGGGTGATGGTCGAGGTCATCATGGCCGTCGCCATCCTCCTCTGCCTCGGCCTCGCCGTCTGGGGCGCCGCCAAACAGCGGATCGGCGCGACCGCGATGCGGGACAGCTTCGGAGCCGAACAGGGCAAGGGACTGATCGTCGCCGGACTGACCGGCGTGTTCATCATCGGATCACTCGGAACTCTGTTCACCATTGTCTACGGCATGGCGATCTGACGATCGGACAGCAGTAGTCCGGCCCGTCCGAGGTCGGGTCCCCGTCCGGACCCCCTCCAGCGGTCGGCCTGCCAGGAGTTCACCCCCGTTCCCACCCTCCGTCCGCGCCCGCCCCCGGGTGGAGGGCCCCCGGAGCCGCCCCCGGCTCCCAGCACCAGGAGGGCCGCCGTGCCGTTGTCCGACGACCAGCCGCACACCCGTACGCGGCTACCGGTCGGCGAACAGCCCTCCCCGAAGCCGAGCCTGCGTCAGTCACGGCCGCTACGCACCCTGCTGACCGTCCTCGTCGTGGTCACCCTGCTCGTCGTCGCCATCGCCATCGCCAACCGCGGCAAACCCACCCCCGGCGGCAGCGGCGGCTCCGCCGACCACGCCGCCCCCAGCGCCCCCGCCGGCGCCGGCCCCGCCCCCAGCGGCGACCAGCCCGTCGGCACCACCGTCAACGGCATCGCCTCCGGCTTCCCGCACAGCGACCAAGGCGCCCAGTCCGCCGCCGCCAACTACGCGGTGGCGATCGGCTCCGCGGACATGTTCCGCACCGACAGCCGCCACACCATCGTCACCACCATCGCCGACCCGGCCGCGGTGGCGACACTGCAGAGCCGGCTGGACCAGGGGTTCGGCGGCGACACCGTCGCACGCTACGGCCTCGACTCCCAAGGCCGCGCCCCCAAGGGCCTCACCTTCGTCAGCCGCACCGTCCCGGTCGGCACCAAGTCGACGGGCTACACCGACAGCGACGCCAAGGTCGAGGTGTGGTCGACCGGCCTCACCGGCCTCGCCGGCGAGCGCTCCGTCCAGCCGGTGACCACGAACTGGTTCACCCTCACACTCTCGCTGCACTGGACGGGCGGCGACTGGAAGCTCACCGACTTCACCAGCCGGCAGGGCCCCGCGCCGATGCCCGGAGACCAGCAGGCCGCAACCGCCGAGGAGATCACCGGCGCCGTCCAGCAGTTCGGGGGGTTCCGCTATGCCCGTTGACCACACCTCGCACCGATCCACCGCACGCCGCGCAGGCACGCTGGCAGGTGCGCTGGCCACCCTGCAGCTGATGACGCTGCTGGCCGCCCAGAGGGTGTTCGCCGACCCGTCGCCGACCGCGACTCCCACGTGCCAGAAGGTGGATCTTCCGATCCCGGGCAGCGGGGCGGGGTGTGCTCCCGGCGGTGCGGTCGTCATTCCGGGGAGCGGCACCGTCGGGACTGTGACCGATCCGCTGGGGTCGTTGGCGAAGAGTTGTGCGCAGGCGGCGGCGTGGGTGGTGCGGAACCTGTCGGGGGCGATTGACGGGACGACGCAGGTGGACTTCACGAATGCGTCGTTCCTGCAGCAGTACGCCGTGGTGTTCGCGGTGTCGACGGTGATCACGTTGGTGCTGTGGTTGCTGGCGGTGACGAAGCGGGCGGTGCGGGGGGCGCCGCTGACGACGGCGTTCTCGGAGGCGATCGGCTTCCTGTGGCTGACCGTGGTGGCGTCCGCGTTCACGCCGTTGATCCTGTACACCGTGGTGAGCGTGACGGACGGGCTGACCAAGGCGGTCGCGGTCGGGACGAAGACGGATACCGGGTCGTACCTGGGCGGGTTCGCGGACACCTTGGAGAAGGGGAACGTCGGCGGTGGTCCGCTGATCCTGGTCCTCGTGTCGCTGGTCGCGGTGCTGGCGGCGGCGATGCTCTGGATCGAGCTGCTGATCCGGGCGGCGATGCTGTACGTGGGTGCGCTGCTGGGGACGGCGGTGTACGCGGGTCTGGTGGACAAGCAGCTGTGGAAGCACGTGCGCCGGTGGGCCGGGGTGATGTTGGCGGTGGACCTGGCGAAGCCGATCATCGTGATCATCCTGGGGCTGGCGGGCGCGGTGGCGACCGGAGCCGGGGCCAGTGACGACTTCGCCCGGGTGTTGTCGGGGCTGGCGATCCTGTTCCTGTCGATCTTCGCCAGCGCCGCGATCTACCGTTTCGTGCCGGGCTTCGGTGACGAGATCCTGAACATGCGTCAGGCCAGGGCCAACGCGGTGCAGGCGGGTTCGGCGATGATCAACGGTACGGCGAACCTGATGAAGCAGGGCATCAGCACTCACGGCGACCGCGGTGGGCAGGCGGGCGGCGGGAGTGGTGGCGGTGGTGGTGCGGGCGGCGGCTCGGTCGCGCCGGGCATCGCCGCCCACGCCGGCCGGACGCCGGCCCCGCCGCCGCAGGCCGGGCCGCCGCAGGCCACCCCGGTTCCGATCCGCGACAGCAATCCAGCGAAGGGAGGGTGACGGGTAAGTGAGCAGCGAACCGCTCGGCCAGTACGGCGCCCAGTACGCCCAGCCGTACGTGCACCAGCGCCGCACCTACCTGATCGGCAAGGCCCGCCCGAACGCGCCGATCGGCCGGAACCGGGAGTCCGGCGAGATCATACTGATCATCTTCGGGGCCTTCCTCGGGATGCTCTGGGGCCTGCTGATGCCGATTCTGCCGTTGCGGATCGGCGGTCTGATCGGTCTGCCGCTGCTCGCCATCGCGGCGGTGTACGTGCCGTACCGCAGGCGGACGTTCTACAAGTGGGTGGAGATCAACCGCACCTACCGCCGGACGGTCCGCAGCGGGCGGGCGGTGTGGCGCTCGGACGTGATGGACGCGGGTACCCGGCTGGACGGCCGGGAGGTGGAGGTCGGCCCGCCGCCCGGAGTGGGGCGGTTGCGCTGGCTGGCCGCGCCGTTCGGGCCGGACGAGGTCGGGGTGCTGATGCACCTGGAGCGGCGGACGGTGACGGCCGCGATCGAGATCGAGGGCCCGGGTGTCGGGCTGCGCGACTCGGAGGACCAGGAGGCCCTGGTCGACCGGTTCGGGACGCTGCTGAAGCACGTCGCCAACGGGGACGGCTTCGTGACCCGGCTGCAGATCCTGGCCCGGACCCTGCCGGCCGACCCGGACGCGCACGCCAAGGACGTCGAGCGGCGCGGCGACCACGACGCGCCGCGCTGGCTGCAGGAGTCGTACGACCAGCTGCAGTCGATGGTGTCGACGTCGTCCGAGCAGCACCGGGCGTACCTGGTGGCCTGCATGCACTACACCCGTGACCTGGCCGCCGAGGCGCACGCGATGGGCCGTACGGCGACCGGTCGGCGGGCCCGGGACGACGAGGGGCTGGCGGCCGTGATGGCGCGCGAGCTGACCGACATCTGCGCCCGGCTGGCCGAGGCGGACATCCGGGTGCGCCAGCCGTTGGGCCAGGCCCGGCTCTCCTCGCTGCTGCACTCGATGTACGACCCGGACCACCCGATCGACCACATCCAGGCGATGTCCCGGCGCAACGCCTGGCCGGCCGAGCTGGACGCGACCCACCCGCAGTACCTGCAGGCGAAGACCCGCGAGTCGGCGACCCGGGAGCCGTGGTGCCACGCCACCGCGTGGATCAAGGAGTGGCCGCTCACCCCGGTGGGCGTCAACTTCCTGGCGCCGTTGCTGGTGCACACCCCGGACGTGATCCGGACGGTCGCGGTGACGATGGACCTGGAGCCCACGGACGTCGCGATCGAGCGGATGCTGACCGAGAAGACCAACGACGAGGCGGAGGCCAGCCGCGCCGCCAAGATGAACCGGACGGTCGACCCGCGCGACCTGGCCCACACCGGCCGGGTGGACCAGCGCGGCGACGACCTGGCCTCCGGTGCGGCCGGGGTGAACCTGGTCGGCTACATCACGGTCTCCTCGCGCAACCCCGACGCGCTGGCCCGTGACAAGCGGACCATCCGGGCCTCGGCCGGCAAGAGCTACCTCAAGCTGGAGTGGTGCGACCGCGAGCACCACCGGGCCTTCGTCAACACCCTTCCGTTCGCCACCGGCATCCGCCGCTGAGCACGCCGCACGCCGCACACCCGCACGCCGCACACCCGTACGTCGCACAGCCGCTCGCCCGTACGTCCGCACCCGTCCACCGCTGACCCATCAGGAGGCCGCCCATGGCGCTCGGCAACCTCACCGACGCCTTCACCAGCCTGATGTTCGGCAAGGTGGAGACCACCCGCCTGCCGGTGCGCACCTCCACCGGCCAGGCGCAGGCGGTCTACCTGCCCACCGCCGCGCCCGGGCTGGGCGACTCGGGCGTGATCATCGGCCGCGAGGTGTACAGCGGCAAGGGGTACGTGTACGACCCCTTCCAGCTGTACGGGCAGCAGCTGCCGGCCCCGCACTGGCTGGTGCTCGGCGAGTCCGGCAACGGCAAGTCGGCGCTGGAGAAGACGTACGTGCTGCGGCAGTTGAGGTTCCGTGACCGCCAGGTCGTGGTGCTGGACGCGCAGGGCGAGGACGGCGTCGGCGAGTGGAACCTGATCGCGAACGCCCTGGGCATAAAGCCGGTCCGGCTGGACCCGATGGCCGCCCGGGACGGCGGGGTGAAGCTCAACCCGCTGGACCCGGCGATCACCCAGACCGGTCAGCTGTCGCTGCTGCGCACCATCGTCGAGGTGGCGATGGGGCGCGGGCTGGAGGAGCGGGCGGGCTTCGCGCTGAAGGCCGCGCACGCCCACGTGGTGGCGTCGGTGACGGGCCGACAGCCGGTGCTGGACGACATCATCGACACCCTGCGCAACCCCGACCTGTCCTCGGTGGAGTCGCTGGGCGTGGGGGTGGACGAGGTGCAGTCCTGGGGCCTGGACGTGGCGCTGGTGCTGGACCGGCTGGTCGACGGCGACCTGCGCGGCATGTTCGACGGGTCGACCACCGAGGGCATCGACCTGGACGCGCCGCTGATCGTCTTCGACCTTTCGCACATCGACCGCAACTCGATCGCGATGCCGATCCTGATGGCGATCGTCGGGGTGTGGCTGGAGCACACCTGGATCCGGCCGGACCGGAAGAAGCGCATCTTCCTGGTCGAGGAGGCCTGGCACATCATCAACAGCCCGTTCGTGGCCCAGCTGTTCCAGCGGCTGCTGAAGTTCGGCCGTCGGCTCGGGCTGTCCTTCGTCGCGGTGGTGCACCACCTGTCGGACGTGGTGGACGGCGCGGCGGCCAAGGAGGCGTCGGCGATCCTGAAGATGGCCTCGACCCGGACGATCTACATGCAGAAGGCCGAGGAGGCGCGGGCCACCGGCCGGGTGCTGGGCCTGCCGCGGTGGGCGGTGGAGATCATTCCCACACTTTCGCCGGGCATCGCGGTCTGGGACGTCAACGGCAACGTCCAGGTGGTCAAACACATCATCACCGAGGCCGAGCGGCCGCTGGTGTACACCGACCGCGCGATGACCGAGGACGCGGTGGCCGAACGGGTCCGCGCAGAGCGCCAGTTGGCCTCCGAGCCGGGGGTCTGACGGCGGCATCTCCGCGGCCTCCGCGCGCGGCGGACGGCGATGGTTCGTCAGGAGGTAATCCTCTCGTTACGTTCGATGTCCTGACAGCTACGCGCGTTGACCCTAGGCTTCACAGGCGCAACACATGCCCGTACGCCGATGCTGTCCACAGCCGGTGCTCCTCCGAGGTGCAGGGGAACCCCTCATGCTCACCGTCAGATCCCGACGGACGGCGCTCGCCGTCGTCGCCGCCGCAGGTCTGCTCGGCACAGTGGTCGTGCCGACGGCCGCCCAGGCCGCCGACGCCAACGCCAAGCGTCACAAGACCGTCAACCTCCAGCTGCTGGCGATCAACGACTTCCACGGCAACCTGGAGCCCCCGGCCGGCTCGTCCGGCACGATCAAGGAGATCGACCCGGCCACCGGCAAGGAGGTCGCCACCCCGGCCGGCGGCATCGAGTACCTGGCCACCGAGCTGCGCAAGGCCCGGATCCCGGCCGACGACTCGATCACCGTCGCGGCCGGCGACATCGTCGGCGCCAGCCCGCTCACCTCGGCGCTCTTCCACGACGAGCCGACCATCGAGGCGATGGACAAGCTCGGCCTGGACGTCACCTCCGTGGGCAACCACGAGTTCGACGAGGGCGCGCAGGAACTGCTGCGGATGCAGGAGGGCGGCTGCCACCCGACCGACGGCTGCTACGAGCCCGGCCGCACCTTCAAGGGCGCCAACTTCAACTACCTGTCGGCGAACGTCACCGACGAGAAGACCGGCAAGCCGCTGCTGGCCCCGTACTGGATCACCAAGTCCCAGGGCGTGAAGGTCGGCTTCATCGGCGTCACCCTGGAGGGCACGCCGAACATCGTGACCGCCGAGGGCGTCAAGGGCCTGAAGTTCGCCAACGAGGTCACCACGATCAACAAGTACGCCGCCGAGCTCAAGGCCAAGGGCGTCAACTCGATCGTCGCGCTGATCCACGAGGGCGGCTACCCGGCCAGCAGCGTCTACAACTACGACTGCGGCGCGGCCGGGCAGGGCATCTCCGGCCCGATCGTCGACATCGCGAAGAAGATCGACCCCGCGGTCGGCGCCATCGTCACCGGCCACACCCACAACGCGTACGCCTGCAGCATCCCCGACCCCAACGGCGTTCCGCGCTCGGTGACCAGTGCCGCCTCCTTCGGCCGGCTCTTCACCGAGATCGACATGAAGCTGGACAAGACCACCGGCGAGATCGTGCGGCCCTCGGTCAAGGCCGAGAACCACGTGGTGCGCCGCACGGTCGAGAAGGCGCCCGACATGACGGCGCTGGTCGACCACTACCAGAAGCTGGCCGCCCCGATCGCCAACCGCCCGGTCGGCTACATCTCCGCGGACGTCAACGGCCGCGGCAGCAGCGACCTGGAGAAGCCGCTCGGTGACGTGATCGCCGACGCGCAGCTGGCCGGACTGGCCCCGGCCGACAAGGGCGGCGCGCAGGTCGCCTTCATGAACCCGGGCGGTATCCGCTCCGACCTGGTCTACAAGGCCTCGGGCGGCGAGGGCGACGGCGTGGTGACCTACGGCGAGGCGTTCACCGTCCAGCCGTTCACCAACATGATGCAGGTCAAGACCCTGACCGGCGCCCAGCTGATCCAGCTGCTCCAGCAGCAGGTCAGCGGCCTCAACGTCGCCGCGCCCAAGATCCTCCAGGGGTCGAAGAACCTCAACTACACCCTGGACATGCGCAAGACCGGCGCGGACCGGGTGCTCGTGGACTCGATCCGGCTGAACGGCGCGCCGGTCGACCCGGCCGCCAAGTACCGCGTCGCGGCCAACGAGTTCCTGGCCGGCGGCGGCGACGGCTTCCCGGCCTTCGCGGCCGGCACCGACAAGCTCGTCGGCGCCTCCGACCTGGACGTCTTCACCGCCTACCTGGGCGCCCACAGCTCGGCGAGCGCGCCGCTGCAGGCCCCGGCGCAGGACCGGATCAAGGTCATCGGCCCGGGCAGCGACATCGACTGACCGTGAGCCGGCTGGGGCCCTGTGCCCCGGGGACGGGCGGGGCGCTGTCGGGGCGCCCCGCCCGTCCTGTTTTCCGCCCCGTCACTCCGGGGCGCTATTCCGGGACGGGCCCGCCCGGCAGACGGACCGTGGCCAGCGCGCCCGGACCGCCGTCCGTGGCCGGACCGAGCGTGACCTCGCCGCCCGCCTCCCGGACGCTCTGCGCGACGATCGACAACCCGAGGCCCGAGCCCGGCAGCTGACGCGAGGACGGCGAGCGCCAGAACCGGTCGAAGACGTACTGGAGCTCGTCGGCCGGGATGCCCGGGCCGTGGTCGCGGACGGTCAGCACGCCCCGCTGGAGCCGGACGTCGATGGTCCCGCCCGGCGGGCTGTACTTGACCGCGTTGTCCAGCAGGTTGATCACCGCCCGCTCCAGCCCGGCCGCGTCGGCGTGCACGTACCAGGGCTCGGCACTCGTCTCGAAGACCAGCCCCGGGCCGCGCAGCTTCGCCCGCTCGATGGCCCGCCCGGCGATCTCGTGCACGGCGACGACGGTGAGGTTCGGGCCCGCCTTCGGGGAGTCGGGGCGGGAGAGCTGCAGCAGATCGCCGATCAGGACGGTCAGCTCCTGCATCTGCGCCTTCATGTTGCCGAGCAGCTTGGTCTTGGTGGCGGGGGGCAGCGGCCGGCCGGTGTCGTTGCTGCGGATCAGCAGGTCGACATTGGTGCGCAGGGACGTGAGCGGCGTACGGAGCTCGTGTCCGGCGTCGGCGATCAGCCGGGTCTGCCGCTCGCGGGAGTTGGCGAGGGCGGTGCTCATGGAGTTGAACGAGGTGGAGAGGCGGGCGATCTCGTCGTCCCCGTGCACCGGGATGGTGGTGCCGACCTCCTCGGTCCGGGCGATGTGCTCGACGGCGTCGGTGAGTTGGTCGACCGGCTTGAGGGCGGAACGGGCGACCAGACGGCCGGCGAGGGCGGCGAGGAGGATGCCGCCGACGGAGACGGAGCCGAGGAGGATGCCGAGGCCCTGAAGGGAGTCCTCGACGGGCTGGGTGGGCGCGGCGACCATGACCAGGACCGGCCCGAAGTTGGCACTGCGTGCGGTCGAAAGCCGGACGAGTGCCGGGTCACCGTTGGTGTACTGCCCCTCTCTGATGATCGACTGGCCGGGCTTGAGGTGGAGCGCCGAAGCGTCACCGGGCTTGAGGTCGATGGCCCGGGTGGCATTGGCTGGTAGGCAGACCTGGGGCGGGTTGCTCAGCACGTACTGGGTGTCCCTGGAAATGGGGCCGTTTGCTTCCGGACTGCTGGAAGCTGCGGCAAGAGCGTCTTCCGGGGTAGCCGGGCACGGGATGTTGAGCGTCACTCTAGGGGGCAGGGGCGCGTTCACCAGGTCCGTCCGGACCTGGTTGTACAGCTGCTTCTCCACGATGAACCAGCACGCCAGGGCCGACAGCGCGATGGCCACCGCGACCGCCGCCGCGCTCAGGAAGGTGAGGCGGCTGCGGAGGGAGCGGGAGCGGAGCCAGTGGACGAGGCGGCGCCGGCGGCCGGGGGTGCGGGGCGGCGCCAGGGGCGGGGGCGGAACGGTTGTCACGCGCCGGCGCCGGGTGCCGGGCGCAGGGCGTAGCCGACGCCGCGTACGGTCTGGATCAGGCGGGGCATGCCGCCTTGCTCGGTCTTGCGGCGCAGGTACATCACGTAGACGTCCAGGGAGTTGGAGGAGGGCTCGAAGTCGAAGCCCCAGACCGCTTTGAGGATCTGTTCGCGGGTGAGGACCTGTCGGGGGTGGGAGAGGAACATCTCCAGCAGCATGAACTCGGTGCGGGTGAGTTCGATCGGCTTGCCGGCCCGGGTGACCTCGCGGGTGGCGGTGTTCATGCGCAGGTCGGCGAAGGTGAGCACCTCGCTGTCGTCCTCGGCGGCGGCGCGGGCGGCGGCCTCGGCGGCGAGGGCGTTGCGGCGCAGCAGGGCGCGGACGCGGGCGAGCAGTTCGTCGAGTTCGAAGGGCTTGGCGAGGTAGTCGTCGGCCCCGACGTCGAGGCCGGTGACGCGGTCGCCGACGGCGTCGCGGGCGGTGAGCATGAGCACCGGGACGGTGTCGCCGCGTGAGCGCATCCGGCGGACGGCGGTGAGGCCGTCCATTCGGGGCATCATGATGTCCAGCAGGACGAGGTCGGGCCGGTCGCGTTCGACGGATTCCAGGGCTTCGTAGCCGTCGGTGGCGGTGGCGACCTCGTAGCCCTCGAAGGCGAGGCTGCTCTCCAGGGCGTCCCGGAGGGCGGGTTCGTCGTCGACCACGAGGAGCCGGGCGGCGGGGTGGCCGGGCTCGGCGGGGGTGCGGTCGTCGGCGGACGGGGTCATGGGCGGGTGCCCTTTCTCGTCGGGTGGAGGGCCTGCTGGGGCCAATTGTCCGTCGTAGGGATTGTGGCTTACAGGTTCTGGCCGGCTTCGATCTTCGGCAGGACCTGCTTGATGTTGTCGATCGGGATGGCGAAGCCGAGGCCGACGCTGCCGGCCGTGCCGCCGCCGGCGGTGGAGCTGGTGCCGTTCGGGGCGTACATCGCCGAGTTGATGCCGATGACCTGGCCGTTGGCGTTGATCAGCGGGCCGCCGGAGTTGCCGGGGTTGAGGGCGGCGTCGGTCTGGAAGGCCTTGTAGGTGGTGGTGCTGCCGTTGTTCGACTGGGGCTGGGTGCCGCGCAGGCCGGGCAGGCTGGGGAAGCCGAAGCCGCCGTTGCCGCTGGTGCTGCCCTCGTCGAGCTGGACGGTGACGTCGCGGTTCTCGGCGCTGATGATGCCGGAGGTGACGGTGCCGGTGAGGCCGTCGGGGTTGCCGATGGCGACGACCGGGTCGCCGACGGCCATGGTGGAGGAGTGGCCGAGGACGGCGGGGGCGAGGTTCTTGGCGCCGGTCGCGGTGATCACGGCGACGTCGAGGGACTTGTCGGTGCCGGTGACGGTGGCCTGGGTGGTGGAGCCGTCCTTGAAGGTGACGGTGATCCGGCCGCCGCCGGCCGCGGTGTCGATCACGTGGTAGTTGGTGAGGATCCGGCCGTCCTTGTCCAGGACGACGCCGGTGCCGGTGGCGGTGCCGTTGCCGTTCTTGACGGTGATCTGGACGACGCTGGGCGAGACGGCGGCGACGATGGCCGGCACGTTGGCGCTGCCGTCGCTGCGGGCGGAGACCGGGCTGGCGATGGTGCCGACGTGGGTGTCGGAGGACTGCCGGTCGGCGGCGACCACTCCGCCGGTGACCCCGCCGATGACGGCGGCGGCCGCGGCGACGGCGGTCACCAGGGCGAGTCGGCCGCGCAGCAGGCCGCGCCGGGCCCGGCTGCCGCGGCCGCCGTGGCCCTCGGGGGAGTCGGGGCCGAGGACGGTGGGCGGCTCGGGCGGCATGGGCGGGGGAGGAGGCGGTCCGTCGAAGCCGCTGCCGGAGTGGTCCTCGCGGTAGGCGTACCCGGCCGGGCCGGTGCTGCCCGCGGTGCCGCCGCCGAGCACGGTGCCCTCGATCACCCGGGGCTCGTACGGGCTGTGGGGGTCGCTGGGGTGCTGCTGCTGTTCGCTCATGCCGACCAAGCTCCGCCTGGTGGATGAGGACTGGATGAGAACCGGCTCAGAGGGCGGAAAGAAGCCCGTTGGGTTCTCATAAAGCCAGGTCAGGCGGCCTTCGGAGTGGAGTCGGCGATTCCGGTTCGGCCGGTTGCCCGGTCCGGCTCGCCGTTCCGTCCGCTACTCCGCCGCGGGGCGGCCGGGTGCGGCCCCGTCGCAGCCGCAGGAGCGGCGGATGACCAGGCGGGACGGGAACTTGCGGACCCGCTCGGTGTCCGAGCCGGGCACCATCAGCGAGTCGTCCAGCACCAGGTCCACGGCGGCCCGGGCCATCGCGTCGCGGTCGGAGGCGACGGTGGTCAGCGGCGGGTCGGCGAGCGCGGCTTCCGGCACGTCGTCGAAGCCGGCCACCGCGAGGTCCTCCGGGACGCGCAGGCCGACCTCGCGGGCGGCCCGCAGCACGCCGATGGCCTGGTCGTCGGTGGAGCAGAAGATCGCCCGCGGCCGGTCCGGTGAGCGCAGCACGCCGAGGGCGACCTCGTACGCGCCGTAGCGGTGGAAGGGCGCGTCGATCAGGTGCGGTTCGGCGGGGATGCCGTGCGCGTCCATGGCGCGCTGCCAGCCCTCGACGTGGTCGATGACCGGGTCGCCGGGGGCGGGGGACTCGACCGGGCCGCCGAAGCAGGCGACGTACGGGTGTCCGTGCACCTCCAGCAGGTGGCGGACGACGGCCTCGGCGCCGCCCACGTCGTCGGTGACCACCGCGACGTCGTCGATCGCCTCGGGCCGGCGGTGCAGCAGCACGACCTTGGCGCCCTCCATCGCGGCGAACTCCTCCGCGGCGCGCTGCGAGGGGCCCTGGCTGACCAGGATCAGGCCGGAGACGCGCATGCCGAGGAAGGCGCGGACGTAGTGGACCTCGCGGTCGTCCACGTAGTCGGAGTTGCCGATCAGCACGAGCTTGCCGCGCTCGGAGGCGGCCCGTTCGACGGCGTGGGCCATCTCGGCGAAGAAGGGCTGGCGGGCGTCCGGGACGACCATGCCGATCAGGTTGGTCCGGCGGGAGGCCATCGCCTGGGCGACGCTGTTCGGCCGGTAGCCGAGCTGCTCGATCGCCGCGAGCACCTTCTCCCGGGTCGCGGGCGCGACCGGGCGCGGCCCGTTGTTGATGACGTAGCTGACGACCGCGGTCGAGGTACCAGCCAGTCGGGCTACATCGTCGCGCGTCACTTTGGCCACGAGGGGAGTCTACGCGTGTGGTCTCCGGGGCGGCAGTGGGACCTGGGGCCGCTGCCGGGTGGACGGCGGGCGGCTCCGGGATGAACCGGACAAGCCGGGCGGGGGACGGCCCGCCCGGCCGCGTCTCACGCCTCCAGGGGGGCGGCGGGGCGCTGGGCGAGCTCCGGCCGCTCGCCCTTCTCGGGCTTCTCCGGGACGACGAAGCGGTAGCCGACGTTGCGCACGGTGCCGATCAGCTGCTCGTTCTCCACGCCGAGCTTGGCGCGCAGTCGCCGGACGTGGACGTCCACCGTCCGGGTGCCGCCGAAGTAGTCGTAGCCCCAGACCTCCTGCAGCAGCTGGGCCCGGGTGAAGACCCGGCCGGGGTGCTGGGCGAGGTACTTGAGCAGCTCGAACTCCTTGAAGGTGAGGTCGAGCGCCCGGCCCTTGAGCTTCGCGGAGTAGGTGGCCTCGTCGACCGAGAGGTCGCCGTTGCGGATCTCCATCGGGCTGTCGTCGGTGACGACCTGGAGGCGGCCCAGCGCGAGCCGCAGCCGGGCCTCGACCTCGGCCGGGCCGGCGGTGTCCAGCAGGACGTCGTCGATGCCCCACTCGGCGGTGACGGCGGCCAGGCCGCCCTCGGTGACCACCAGGATCAGCGGGCAGCCGATGCCGGTGGAGCGCAGCAGCTGGCACAGGCTGCGGATCTGCGGCAGGTCGCGTCGGCCGTCGACCAGGATGACGTCCGCGCTGGGGGTGTCCACCAGGGCCGAGCCCTCGGCGGGGGCCACCCGGACGTTGTGCAGCAGCAGGCCGAGGGCAGGCAGTACCTCGGCGGAAGGTTGCAGTGCGTTGGTGAGAAGGAGGAGAGAACTCATACCCGGTGGTCCCCTTTCCGGGTCGTCGCGGTCGCGTTACGGCTGCCGCCACAGCCGGATGGCGCACGTGCTGAGGGGGAGGAGGGGCGGACGGGCGCCTGGGGCGTACCGGGGGAGCGGACGGCGCGCAGGGCGTAGTGGCGGACCCGCCGGGGGTCCCGCAACCCCTGGCGCACCGTTTCTGCCCTGTTCATCACCGTGAACCTCCGGTCTGGTCCGGTCCCGGGCGGCGGCCCGGTGCCCGGTGGCGACGTCCCGGCCGGCCGCGGCACGTCGTTGTGCCGCGACGGACGGGGCGGTTCCCGCGGTCCGCCGGGGGTGGGCCGACGAATCGCAAGAACGTCCGTACTGGCGTCCTGAAAGCACAAAAGGACCCGGGGGCGACTCTGCCCGGATCCCTCTTGGTGGTCGAGAATAGCCGACCTCCCCCCGCATCGGGAGTGCCCGAATCCGGCGGTACCCCCATTTCGGGCGTACGCCGGGTGAGCCTGGACACAGCTTCGAGCGCCGCTCCGCACCCGCGGGCCAGGGCGATTGCCCGTCGTGGCGGCGGACACGCCATCATGGGACGCACATCGGCGGCGCCGCGCGGGTCCATCGTTCGGGTGGTCGGGCGGCCGCCCCGGTGGCGAGCCGGACCGGGGCACCGGGGCCGGGCGAGGACGACGAGAAGGGGTGGCCCGATGGGCGCGACCACCGAGCCCGCGAGCGGCGCCCGGGTGCGCGGGACGATCCGCTACTGGGCGGCGGCGAAGTCCGAGGCCGGGCTGGCCGAGGAGCCGTACGAGGCGGCGACCCTGGCGGAGGCGCTGACGGCGGCCAAGGAGCGGCACGCCGACAAGCCGAAGCTCGTCCGGCTGCTCGGGCACTGCTCGTACCTGGTCGACGGCGCCCAGGTGGGCGGCCGGGACCACACGACCGTCGCCCTGACCGAGGGCGGGACGGTCGAGGTCCTCCCGCCGTTCGCGGGAGGCTGAGCGGCGTGACGGACATGAACAACCCGAACCCCGGTGGCTACGGCGCATGGCAACAGCAGCCGCAGCAGCCCCAGCAACCGCAACAGCCCCAGCAACCGCAACAGCCCCAGCAACCGCAACAGCCCCAGCAACCGCAACAGCCCCAGCAACCGCAACAGCCCCAGCCGCCCCAGGCTCCGCAGGGGTACCCGCAGCACGCGCAGCAGCCGGGGCAGCAGCCGCCGTACGGCTATCCGGTGGACGACGCGGCGGCGACCGCGGTGCTGCCGGCGGTGCCGGCCTTCGACGACGGTGCGGCGACGACGCTGCTGCCGCCCGTGCCGCCGATGAACGACGCCGCGGCCACCACGCTGCTGCCGCCGGTGGTGGTCTCCGGTGCGATGCCGGTCGCGCCGCCGCAGCACCTCGGACAGGCTCCGGCGCAGCACCAACGCCGGCACCAGCGGCAGCAGTCGGCCCAGCCCCCGCAGCCGGGGCAGCAGCCGCCGCCCGCCCGGGCTCGGGCCCGGCACGCGGCCCCGGCGCCGCAGCCCGCCGCCGTGCAGCAGCAGGCGGCGGAGGCCTTCGACCCGCCGACCATGACGCTCAAGCGCCCGGACGCCCCCGGCCAGGCAGGCCCGGTGGGTCCGACGGGCCAGGCCGGCCTGGTGGGCGCCCCCGTCCTGCCGCCGTTCGCGGCCGTCCCGGCGCAGCCCGCACCGCCTACCGGCCCACACGGCCGGACCGGTTCGCCGATCATCGACCCGGGCCTCCAGCCGGCCCTGATCACGGCCGGCGTGGCCGCGCTGCTGGCCGGCGGTGCCGCGCTCGGGCAGGTGGCACTGGCCCTGGTGGTGGCGCTGCTGCAGCTGCTGACGGCGGCCGGCTGGTTCCGGCTGAACGGTATGTGGCCGGCCCGCCAGGGCATCCTGCTCGCCGCGCTGTCCGGGTTCACCGCGGACGTGGCGCTGCTGCTGGCGGACTCCGACGGCGGTGTGGCGGCCGTGGTGGGCACCCTGGGCGGGTTCTTCCTGCTGGTCCTGGTGCTGCAGACGTTCCGTCCGTCGGACCCGAAGGAGCGGTTCTACGCGCTGACCGTGCTGGGTTCGGCCACCGTGGTGACGGCCCTGTGCACCACGCTGCTGCTGGCCGACTGGGTGCCCGCCGGGGTGGGCGCGGTCGCGCTGGCCACCCTGCTGGCCGCGGCGCCACTGCCCGGCCCGAAGCAGCTCGGCCCGGTCCTGGGTCTGGCGGCGGCCGTGGCGCTGGGGCTGCTGGTGGGTGCGCCGGTGGCGCTCGGTGCGCTCGCCGGGCTGGGGGCGCTGGTCGGCCGCCGGGTCGCGGCGTACGACTTCCCGTCCCGCTTCGTGCACATGACGGCGGGCGTGGCGCTGCCGCTGGCGGTGGCCGCGCCGCTGATCTGGATGGCCACCGACCTGTTGGTCTGATCCGCCGCGCGCCGACGCCTCCCTTCGCCGACGCCCCCCTTCCCACCGACGTCCCGTCCCGGAACCATGCTCCGGGGCGGGACGTCGTACGGTCGTGCGGGAGCGGCCGCGTCCGGCGGCCCTCACAGGACAGCGAACGACAGCGAACGACCACAGCGAACGACCACAACGGCGACCGGCGACGACGGGGGACACGATGCGCGGATGGCTGAAGGCCACGATCGGCCTGGTGGTGCTCTCGGGCCTCCTGGTGGGCGCCGACCGGATCGCGGTCGGCGTGGCCGAGGACGAGGCGGCCGACCGGATCGTGAAGAGCGGCCGGATGAGCCAGCGGCCGGACGTCTCGATCGAGGGCTTCCCGTTCCTCACCCAGGTGCTGTCGATGAAGCTGGACGACGTCCGGATCTCCGCCGACGGCTTGACCGTCGGCGACGGCAGCCACCAGGTGGCGCTGCACTCGTTCAAGGCCAAGCTCTCCGGCGTCAAGGTGAGCGACAGCATGAACAACGCCACGGTGGACAGCGGCACCGGCAGCGGGGTGATCTCGTACCCGGACCTCGCGCAGCTGCTGCCGCCGGCCTCCCAGCTGCTGCACGGCACCAAGCTGCCGGTGGGCAGCAACTCCCGGCTGAGCCTGTCGTACGGCGGGCCGGGCAAGGTCAAGGCCTCGCTGGGGCCGATCGCGGTCGGTGAGGGCACCGTGCACAACGACGGGAACACCGTCACGGTGGACGGCTTCCGGCTGAGCTCCCTGGCGGGGATGCTGGCCGGGGTCACCAACCAGCAGATCGAGCCGATGAGCTTCACCCTGGACACGCTGCCGGCCGGGCTGAAGCTCGCCGCCAAGGACGGCGACAAGGACGGTGTGACGCCGCTGCCGGAGGGCCTCCAGCTGACCTTCGACGGCAAGGGCGTCAAGCTCCTCGGCTGAGTCCCGCGCCGTCGGCCCGCACCCGGCGTGCCGGGCCTGTTCTTCGTACCGCCGAAACGTTCCGCTCCGCGAGACGCGCTGTCCAGCGCGGACCGCGGAGCGGTGGCGTTTCCGCCCGTTGTGCGCTGCCGAGGGGCGGCCCGACCGGGCCCGGCGGCCCGACCGGAGGCCAAATCTCGTAATGCGGCTGTTTTGGTCTCAATATTCGATACGCTGGTGACAGCGGGCCGTCGGTGTCCCTAGCATCGTCGGCATGAAGCGACAGACGGACCTCACGAAGCGGCGGGCGGTAGACCTGTGCCGCGTGGCCGCCTGTCTGTGTCGAATGCGCTGACTCGGCATCCCGGCAGGGCAGTTGAAGCCCGCCGTCGATCTCCCCGGTGACTTTTCCGGCCGTCCTCGCGGGCCGGCGCCGACGTACTCCGCAGTTTCCTGCCCGGCCGCACCGGTCCACCCGTCCTGTCCCAGTATTCGGACAGGAATTCGGACAAGGATTCGGATCGCATCCGCCCGGGTGCCTCTGCAGCACTCCTGAGCAGCACCTTCCGCCAACCGCCCTCGGATGGAGAACATCACCATGAGCCGCAGTGACGTCCTGGTCGACGCCGACTGGGTCCAGGCCCACCTGGACGACCCGAAGGTCGTCATCGTCGAGGTCGACGAGGACACTTCCGCGTACGACAAGAACCACATCCGCAACGCCGTCCGGATCGACTGGAAGAAGGACCTCCAGGACCCGGTCCGCCGCGACTTCATCGACCAGGCCGGCTTCGAGGCGCTGCTCAGCGCCAAGGGCATCGCCAACGACGACACCGTCGTCCTGTACGGCGGCAACAACAACTGGTTCGCCTCGTACGCCTACTGGTACTTCAAGCTGTACGGCCACGGCGATGTCCGCCTGCTGGACGGCGGCCGCAAGAAGTGGGAGCTGGACTCCCGCGACCTCGTCTCCGAGGTGCCGGCCCGCCCCGCCACCGCGTACACGGCGCAGGCCGCCGACTCGTCGATCCGCGCCTTCCGCGACGACGTGATCGCCGCCATCGGCACCCTGAACCTGGTCGACGTCCGCTCGCCCGACGAGTTCTCCGGCAAGCTGCTCGCCCCGGCCCACCTCCCGCAGGAGCAGTCGCAGCGCCCCGGCCACGTGCCGAGCGCCCGCAACATCCCGTGGGCCAAGAACGCCAACGACGACGGCACCTTCAAGAGCGACGACGAGCTCACGGCGCTGTACCAGGCCGAGGGCATCGACCTGGCGAAGGACACCATCGCCTACTGCCGCATCGGCGAGCGCTCCGCGCTCACCTGGTTCGTGCTGCACGAGCTGCTCGGCCAGGAGAACGTCAAGAACTACGACGGCTCGTGGACCGAGTACGGCAGCCTGGTCGGCGTGCCGATCGAGCTCGGCAGCAACTGAGCCTCCGGCTCCACCCGTAAGTCAGAAGGGAAGTACAGACATGTGCGGTGCGAAGGCCGGCGGCCCGGACCTGGCAGGAGTTGACGTGGCGAACGAGACGATCATCCAGGGTTCGGTGACCCGCGACGGTGAGCCGGTCAACGGCTACGTGCGGCTGTTGGACGAGGGCGGTGAGTTCACGGCCGAGGTGCCCACCTCGGCGACCGGCCAGTTCCGGTTCTTCGCCCGCCCGGGCAAGTGGACCCTGCGCGCGCTGGTGCCGGGCCAGACCGTGGACCGCCAGGTGGTGGCCTCGCAGGGCATCGCCGTCGAGGTCGCGATCGCGGTCTGACCGCGTCGGAACCGGCGTAGGTGAACCGGCGCACGTGAAGCGGTACGCGAACCGGCGCACGTGAACCGGAGTGCGACACCCCGAGGGCCCCTGCCGAGCAGGGGCCCTCGGTCGTACCGTGGAGGGGTGCAGACGAGGCGGCGGCGTCGCTACTACTTCGCCATGATGGGCGTGTGCCTGGGCCTGTTCGTCCTGGCCTGGGGCGTGGTGCGGTTCTTCTCGGTCGGCGCGGCGATCGGCATGTGCGTGGTCGCGATGGTGATCCCGCCGGCCGCCGCGGTGTTCGCCAACAAGCGGGACCCGGACGACGACTGGTGGAACGACCCGCGCTGGGACGACCCGAAGTGGGACGACCCCGGCCACGACCGGGACCACCCCGACCACGAGCAGCGCCCGTGAGCCGTCAGTAGACGAGCGCCTGGACGCCGTCCGCCATGATCTCGCTGACGAAGACCTGCGCGCCCGCGATCCGGACGCCCTTGACGGTGTCCTTCTGCTCGATCCCGCGCCGGGCCGCGCACTGGGTGCAGAGCGTCACAGAGCCGGCCGCCAGGATCGACTCCAGCAGGTCCGGCAGCGGCGCGGCGTGCGGCAGTTCGAACTCCGCCGCCCGGTCGGGCAGGGCGAACCAGGAGGACTCCCCGGTCAGCCAGAGCGAGACGTCGATCCCGCTGGCGACGGCCACCGCCGCCACCGTGAACGCCTGCGAGCACCGCTCCGGCGCGTCCGCCCCTGCGGTGACCTTGATGACGAGTTTCTTCGACATGGCGCCACCTTAGAGGTCGCGCCGCCCCCGCCGTCCGTCATCCCCGGAAACCCTTGGGCAAAGCTTGAGCGGCGTGGTAGCAGCGGCGCGAACGGCGACGTGGTGGGGCTCACCGCGACCGGCCGTGGCCCGACGGATAGAGTGAGCGGAGCAAAATCCACCACACTGTCGCCGCCTGGGAGCCCCCCGTGTCCGGTCTGGAAATGTTCTTCGACGGTCTGCTGGCCCTCATGGCCGTGCTGATCACCTGGTTCGCCATCTTCTCGGTGATGAAGCTGTACCAGGGCCAGCGCTGAGGCTGCCGTACGGTTGAGGCAGCCCCACACCGACGACGACAGCGACCAGGAACATGATCGAGATCCCCTCAGACCTCCACAAGGACGTCGTGCCGCTCGCCTTCCTCCTCGGAACCTGGGAGGGCGCGGGCGTCTACGACTTCCCCGGCGCGGAGAAGTGCAACTTCGGCCAGGAGATCGTGATCCGTCACGACGGCCGACCCTTCCTGGAGTTCCGCTCCCGCACCTGGGTGCTGGACGGCGAGGGCGAGAAGGTTCGCCCGCTGGAGAACGAGCACGCGTTCTGGCGCATCACGAGCAACACCGACGGCACCAGCGGCGCCCGCGGGATCGAGATCTCCTCCGTCCGTGACGACGGCACGGTCGAGATCTGGTACGGCGAGCTGGCCGACGGCAAGCCCCAGATCGATGTCTCCACCGACGCGGTGGCCCGGATCGAGGGCTCGCCGGAGTACTCGGGCGGCAAGCGGCTGTACGGCTTCGTCAACGGCGAGCTGCTCTGGGTCGGCGAGAAGGCCGCCCCGAACGTGCCGCTGCGCCCGTACATGTCCGCGCAGCTGAAGAAGGTGCTCAGCCCGGCGCAGCTGATCAAGGACATCAACGACCTGCCGGACGACGGCATCGCCTTCTTCAAGTAGGCACAGCTCGAGCAGGCACAGCTCGAGCAGGCACGGTTCAGGTAACAGCACAGTCCTGCACGAGGTAGGGACCGGCCCGAGGCCGGTCCCTACACTTGCATCAGGACCCCCGACCTTGGCAGGGACAGCAACCGTGGCGGACACCGGCACCACCGACTGGCAGCTCTCCGGCGACTGGCACCTCTCCGACGACTGGAAGACCGACCTGCGCGAACGCGGCTACCGCCTCACCCCGCAGCGGCAGCTCGTGCTGGAGGCCGTCGACGAGCTCGACCACGCCACCCCCGACGACATCCTCTGCCACGTCCGGCGGACCGCCAGCGGCATCAACATCTCCACCGTCTACCGGACGCTGGAGCTGCTGGAGGAGCTGGGCCTGGTCTCGCACGCCCATCTCGGCCACGGCGCCCCGACCTACCACCTGGCCGGCCGCCACCACCACCTGCACCTGGTCTGCCGGGACTGCGAGAAGGTCACCGAGACCGACACCGAGATCGCCCAGCCGCTGATCGACAGCCTGCGCGCGCAGCACGGCTTCGACACCGACCTCAAGCATTTCGCCATCTTCGGCCGCTGCGCCGACTGCACCGCCAAGCTCGCCGGGGACCGGTCGTAAGCTGGCCGGTATGACCGGTGTGAAGAGCCCGCTGCTTGCCCTGCCCGGAGCCGTCCCCGCCGAGGGGGCCGACGAAGGCGTCGCCGCCCACTACGGCGACATCTTCCGAGAGCAACGCCACCTCTCGCAGGGCACCGGCTTCGTCGACCTCTCGCACCGGGGGGTGGTCACCGTCACCGGCGCGGACCGCCTCACCTGGCTGCACCTACTGCTCACCCAGCACGTCAGCGAGCTGCCGCCGCAGCAGGCCGCCGAGGCGCTGGTGCTCTCCCCGAACGGGCACGTCGAGCACGCGCTCTACCTGGTGGACGACGGCACCACCACCTGGGCGCACGTCGAGCCGGGCACCCAGGGCGCGCTGGTCGCCTACCTGGAGAGCATGAAGTTCTTCTACCGGGTGGAGGTCGCCGACGCGACCGCCGAGTACGCCGTGGTCCACCTGCCGGCCGGCTCCACCGCCTCCGTCGAGGATGCCGCCGCCGTCCGCGAACTCCCGTACGGGCGCGACCTGTTCGTGCCGCGCGCCGACCTGGAGAAGCTCACCGCCGGATACGGCCCGGCGGCCGGGATCTGGGCTTACGAGGCGCTGCGGATCGAGGGCCACCGGCCCCGGCTCGGATTCGAGACCGACCACCGGACCATCCCGCACGAGGTGGACTGGCTGCGCACCGCCGTCCACCTGCAGAAGGGCTGCTACCGCGGCCAGGAGACCGTCGCCCGGGTGCACAACCTGGGCCGCCCGCCGCGCCGGCTGGTCTTCCTGCACCTGGACGGCACCGAGGAGTCGCTGCCCCCGCACGGCACCGAGGTGCGGCTGGCCACGGACCCGGACGGGCGGTCGCTGGGCTTCGTGACCTCCTCGGCCCGGCACCACGAGTTGGGGCCGATCGCGCTGGCGATCGTCAAGCGGAACGTCCCGGTGGACGCGGTGTTGCTGGCCGGGACGGTGCCGGGCACCCAGGACGTGATCGTCCCTCAGTAGGCCGGACCGGGAGCCGGACCCGGCTCGGACCTCGACGCCTCAGACCTCGACGAGGACGGTGAACGGGCCGTCGTTCACCAGCGCCACCTGCATGTCGGCGCCGAACCGGCCCGTCTCCACCTTGGCGCCCAGCTCGCGCAGTCGGGCGACCACCTCGTCCACCAGCGGCTCGGCGACCGGGCCGGGGGCGGCGGCGTTCCAGGTGGGGCGGCGGCCCTTGCGGGCGTCGCCGTAGAGGGTGAACTGACTGATCACCAGCAGTGGGGCGCCGAGGTCCGAGCAGCTCTGCTCGACGCCCTCCTCGTTCGCCGGGAGCAGCCGCAACGTCCAGAGCTTGCGGGCCAGTTGGGCGGCCTTGGCGGGGGTGTCGTCGTGGGTGACGCCGACCAGGACGCAGAGCCCGGGCCCCTCGATCGCGCCGACGGTCTCACCGGCCACGGTCACCCGGGCCTCGGTCACTCGCTGCACCACTGCTCGCATGCCGCCATTGTGCCGGAGGACCGTACGGCCGCCGGAGGGCCCCCGGCGCGGCCCGATACGGCCTGCGCCGGGCACCCCGCGCTCCGCTCGTTGCTGAGCGCCCCCGCGCGCGCTGCCGGGGCCGCCTCGCTCGGCGCTCGCCCCCGCCCCCGCTTCCGCTCGCGTCCGCCCGCATGCCCGCCGCCCGCCGTGGCCGCATCCCCCACATGCGTCACAGGGGTCGTCCCAGGGCGCACACGAGGGGCGTGTACGGGGATGGCGCACGCCGTGAGGTGAGCGCCTGCGCGGGGCCGGGCGCCACTCTTCCTGCGGAAAGGGTTGGTCATATCAGCCACCCCCGTTCGCCAGGGGGCCGTTCGGGTGCACGGGCGGTGCGCGCGCGCCGGGCGGGGTGGCACGCTGGTGGACCGTACGAAGGGTCCGGGGCGCCATGAGGTCCGCCGCGCCGGGCCCGGGTTCGGCCGGACGGTCGAGCCGGTAGGTCAGGCGTTCTGGCGGTGTCGCCCCGACGGGTGGTTGCGGCCGGGGAGCGGAACCTCCGGGGGTCTCCCGGGCGTGCCGACGAACGGAACGCCGAGCCCGTCGGGGGACGGGTCGGACCGGCGGCAGGGACGGGGTGCCGCGAGCGGGCGGGATCGGACGACGTCAGGTGGTTGGGTGATGGACGCGAGCAGCGCGGCGCGGGACCGGTCCGGTCCGGTGGTGGGGGGGGCCGCAGGGCCGCACGGGGCCACGGTGGGGGGGGAGGGGGAGAACGACCCGCTGGGGCTGGGCCTCGACTAGACGCTGGTGTTTTGCCCGGCGAAACCTCACAAAAAAAGACACCCATCCTCCC
>NZ_JBVISA010000044.1:39367-65834 GCF_055575755.1 Kitasatospora sp. NPDC034035
ACCCCCAAGCGGCGAGCGGCGACCGCTGGCGGTTTTTTGGTGGGTGAACGTGGTCAGCGCCGCGTGGCACGGCCCGGGTCGGGGGGGGCGGCCCCCCGGGCCCCCCCACGGTCCGGTGGCGGGCGCGGAGGGCGAGCCCGATCTGGAGCGGCTGGGCCTGGATCAGCTGCGGGTGCTGCGCCGGGAGACCCTGGAGCAGGAGGCCGACCTGTCCTACCTGCGGCGGCTGCTGCACGGGCGGATGGACATCCTGCGCGCCGAGCTCGACCGGCGCCCCGGCGTGGGCCCGGTCCGGGCGGTCGGTGTGTCCGGCCCCGACCTGGTCTCCGGCGACCTGCTGGACCGGCTCCCGGCCATCCTGACCGACGCGCCCTCCACGGTGCGGCGCTCGGCCCGGCACGTCACCCTCGGCCCGCCGAGCACCCGGGAGTCCGGCCTGGAGGCGGACGCGCTGATGGGAGACGTCCAGCTGGCCGACCTGGCCGCGCACCCGGCCGAGGAGTTGCTGGCCGCCCTGGAGCGGCTGCGGGCGCACGAGCGGGAGGTGTCCGGGCGGCGCCAGCGGCTGCTGCGCACGGCCGACGGTTGCAATGCCGAGATCACCCGCAGGTACCGTGATGGGGAAGCACGGGTCGACGACCTGCTCGCAGGGGGGCCGCTCTGACCGGGTGAGTCGCTGCGGGCGGGTGTGGGCCCGGGTTCGTTCCCGGCTCACCCTCGCCCCGGAAGGCTCAACCCCGATGTCCCAGCTCGCCACCGTGCCCGTGCTCGCCGAGGTCATACGATCCGGCTTCGTCGAGGGCCACCACCACGGTTCCCTGGTGCTGCTCGCCGCCGACGGCTCGGTCGAGTTCGCGCTGGGCGATCCGGACGCGCCGGTCTTCCCGCGGTCGACCGCCAAGCCGTTCCAGGCGGTGGCCACGCTGCGGGCCGGGCTGGCGTTGGAGGGCGAGCTGCTGGCGCTGGCGGCCTCCAGTCACTCCGCAGAATCGTTTCACCTCGCCGGTGTGCGGGCCATCCTCGGCTCCGCCGGGCTCGACGAGGCGGCCCTGCGCACCCCGGCCGACCTGCCGCTGGACGAGACCGAGGCCGAGCTGCTGCTCGGCTCCGGCGGCCACCGCGCCCCGATCCTGATGGACTGCTCCGGCAAGCACGCCGGCTGGCTCGCCGCCTGCGTGGCCAACGGCTGGGACACCGCGAGCTACCTCGACCCCGCCCACCCGATCCAGCGGCTGGCCCGCGAGGCCCTGGAGGAGGGCACCGGCGAGACCCCCGCGCACGCCGGCGTCGACGGCTGCGGAGCCCCGCTGCTTGCCGTCACCCTGACCGGCCTGGCCCGCGGCTACCGCGGCCTGGTGCTGGCCGCCACGGCGACCGCGCCGCGCCGGGTGGCCGACGCGATGCGCGCCCACCCCGAGTACGTGGCCGGCACCCGCCGGGCCGACACCTGGCTGATGCGGGCGATCCCGGGCGCACTGTCCAAGATGGGCGCCGAGGCCGTCCAGGTCGTGGCGCTGCCGGACGGGCGGGCGCTGGCCTTCAAGATCGACGACGGCGGCGAGCGCGCCCGCGGCCCGGTCCTGGCGGCCGCCCTGCGCCGGCTCGGGGTGACCGGAGCGGACGAGACCGTCGAGCGGATCGGCACGGTCCCCCTGCTCGGCGGTGGCGCACCGGTCGGGCAGGTGCGGGCGGTGTTCTAGGCCCTCGTCGGGCGGCCGCCGGCCGTTGCTCGGGGTGCGGTCGGCGCGGGGGCGGTGCACGGTGGACCGGGGGCCGTCGCACAGCTGAGGGAGTCCGCCATGACCGACCATGTGTACCGGGTGACCGAGATCGTCGGGTCCTCGACCGAGAGCGTCGACGCCGCGATCCGCAACGGGGTGGAGCGGGCGGCCCGGACGCTGCGCAACCTCGACTGGTTCGAGGTGTCGCAGGTCCGGGGGCATCTGGAGGACGGCCGGATCAAGCACTACCAGGTCTGCATCAAGCTCGGCTTCCGGCTGGAGGACTGACCGGCTGCACGACAGAGGTCGCTGCACGAAGGGACCGCCGCACGACAGAGGCCGGGGCCCGCGGACGAATCCGCGAACCCCGGCCCCAGGCTGTCCCGACCTACCTCGAACCACCCTGATCGAACGAGATCGGAACGACGGCTCAGTGGCCGCCCTGCTCCGCCAGGCGCTTGATCGAAGCGGTGACCTCGGCCTCGGCCTCGGCGCGGCCGACCCAGTCGGCGCCCTCGACGGACTTGCCGGGCTCCAGGTCCTTGTAGACCTCGAAGAAGTGCTGGATCTCCAGGCGGTCGAACTCCGACACGTGGTGGATGTCGCGCAGGTGCTCCCAGCGCGGGTCGGTCGCCGGGACGCAGAGCAGCTTGTCGTCGCCGCCGGCCTCGTCGGTCATGTGGAACATGCCGATGGCGCGGCACTTGATGAGGCAGCCCGGGAAGGTCGGCTCGTCCAGGATGACCAGGGCGTCCAGCGGGTCGCCGTCCTCGCCGAGCGTGCCCTCGACGTAGCCGTAGTCGGCCGGGTAGCGGGTCGAGGTGAAGAGCATCCGGTCGAGCCGCAGACGACCGGTCTCGTGGTCGACCTCGTACTTGTTACGAGAGCCCTTAGGGATTTCGATAAGGACGTCGAACTCCAACGGTTCCTCCAAGGTAGGGACTGACAGAATCCAAGTGTCTCCTACGGGAGTGAGTGCTTCGGAAAGGGGCCGGTCGGTGGGAGCTGGGGGAGGGGCGGCTCGCCGCCGCAGGGGGACGGCCGCGGGGCTGCTCGGCGTGGCGCTGCTGGTCGCCGGAACGGTGCTGACCCCGGATGGTGCGTATGCGCAGCCATCCCCGACCCCGGGCGGGCACAGCACCGGGCACGGCGAGGGCGACGACCGCGACGGCGGCCGGGACGGCCACGACGCCAAGAAGGACGACCACGGGAAGGGCGTCGCCACGCCCAAGCCGGGTGACAGCCCGAACGCCACGCCCACCCGCCGGTCCGGGCCGCCCGCCGCCGCCCCGACCGCCACCGGCGGCAGCGACTCGCCCGCCGCACGCCCGGTCCCCGCGCCGGGCGCCGTCCTGGCCGCCGCCGAGGACGGCCCGGAAGCCGCCGTCCCCACCACCCAGGGCCTCCAGCAGGCCCTCGTCGCCGCTCTCGCCGACCGCAACCTCGGCGATGTCACCTTCGCCGTCGCGGACGCTGCCGCCGGCCGACTCCTGTACGGCTCCGGGGAGAACACCCCGGCCACCCCCGCCTCCACCACCAAACTGGCCACCTCGATCGCGGCCCTGTCCCTGATCCCCGGCGACACCCGGCTGAGCACCAGGGTGGTCCGCGGCGCCGACCCGGGCACGATCACCCTGGTCGGCGGCGGCGACCCGACGCTCACCGCGCTGCCCGCCGACCAGGTGCAGATCGGCGGACAGCCCGCCGACGCCGACACCGCCCCCGCCTCCCTGGACGCCCTGGCCCGGCAGACCGCCGCCGCCCTCGCGGCCGCCGGCACCACCACGGTCAAGCTGGACTACGACCTGTCGATGTACGCGGGCGACCCGCGGCACAGGAACCACGACGGGCAGAACATCGCCCTGGTCGTCCCGCTGATGCTGGACGAGGCCAAGGTGGACCCGAAGAGCCGGGACGACGCGCCGAACCGCGTCGCCGACCCGGCCGGCGCGGCCGCCGAGGCCTTCGCCGCCCTGCTCAAGGCCCAGGGCGTCACCGTGGAGGGCAAGGCCACGCCCGCCGCCGCCCCGGCCGCCGCCGACGCGCCCGTCCTCGGCCGGGTCGACTCGCCCACGATCGACCGGCTGGTCGAGCGCCTGCTGACCACCTCCGACAACCAGCTCGCCGAGGCGGTCGCCCGCCAGGCCGCCCTCGCCGCCCACCAGTCGGCCAGCTTCGAGGGGGCGGCCGCCGCCGTCACCCAGGAGCTCACCCGGCTCGGCGTGCCGACGGGTGACGTGGTCCTCAACGACGGCAGCGGCCTGCACCTGGGCAATGCGATCCCGCCCGCCGTCCTGGTCCGCCTCCTCTGCCTGGCCGCCTCCGAGCAGCACCCCGCCCTGCGCCCGGTCCTCACCGGCCTCCCGGTCGCCGGCTTCACCGGCACCCTCGGCAAGCGCTACGGCGCCGGCTCCGGCGCCGCCGACGCGGCCGGCCTGATCCGCGCCAAGACCGGCACCCTCAGCGGCGTCAACACCCTCGCCGGCACCGTCGTCGACGCCGACGGCCGCCTCCTCGTCTTCGCCGTCATGACCCGCACCCCCGCCCCCGCCGACACGGCCCGCGCCGCCATGGACCGCATCGCCGCCCGCCTCGCCGGCTGCGGCTGCCACTGACCCGGCCGTCCCCGGCGCCGCCGTGGCCGGTCCGGCATCCGCGGCTGCCGCTGGAGCGCCACGGGTCCCCGGCCGCAGCGGAGTTGGGGTGCCGGTGTGGACGGCGACGATGCGGGGAAGCCGTGTCGCGGGGTGCCGGTGGGGTCGGGGCCGGTGCGGGGAGGTCGTTTCGCGGGATGCCGGGGGAGAGGTGTTCCGTGCGGGTGGCTGCCGTTGGTGGGGGGCAGCACGTACGGTGAGGGCATGACGAGCGCGAGTGGCGGTGCTGACATGGTCGACTGGAACCTCGCGGTCGCAACTGCGACCAGGCTGGTCCGGCCGGGGCCGGAGGTGAGCCGGGCGGAGGCGGCGGCGGTGGTCGCCGAGCTGCGCCGGCACGCCTTGGCGGCGGAGGAGCACGTACGGGCGTTCACCGGTATGCGGTCGTCGAGCCTGGCCCAGGCCGCGGCGACGCCGGTGCTGGTGGTGGACCGCCCCGGGTGGGTGCGGGCCAATGTGGCGGGCTTCCGTACGGTGGTCCAGCCGCTGGTGGAGAAGTTGCAGGCGCGCCGGGCGAACAGCGCGGCGGCCGGGATGCTCGGCACGGTGGGGGAGAAGGCGACCGGCATCGAGGTCGGGGCGCTGCTGGCGTTCCTGGCGACCAAGGTGCTGGGCCAGTACGAGACCTTCGCCCCGGCGGAGCCTTCGCTGGAGGCGCCGGACAGTCCGGCGGCGTTGTTCGACAAGCCGCGGCTGGGGCCGGAGGGCCCCGGGCCGGGCCGGCTGCTGCTGGTGGCGCCGAACATCGTGCACGTCGAGCGGGAGCTGGACGTCGATCCGTCCGACTTCCGGCTCTGGGTCTGTCTGCACGAGGAGACGCACCGGACGCAGTTCACGGCGGTGCCGTGGCTGCGTGACCACATCCAGTCCGAGGTGCAGGCCTTCCTCGCGGAGACGGACGTCGACCCGGGCGCGCTGCTGGACCGGTTGCGGGAGGCGGCGGGTTCGCTCGGCGGGCTGCCGGGTGTCGGCGGCCGGGAGGGTTCGTCCTCGTCGAATCTGCTGGAGATCGTCCAGTCGCCCGCGCAGCGCGAGATCCTCGGCCGGTTGACGGCCGTGATGTCGCTGCTGGAGGGCCACGCGGACGTGGTGATGGACGGCGTGGGCCCGGCCGTGGTGCCGACGGTCGCGGAGATCCGGGAGAAGTTCCAGCAGCGCCGGGACCGCGGTGCGAACCGCCTGGACCTGCTGCTGCGCCGGCTGCTGGGCATGGACGCCAAGCTGCGCCAGTACCAGGACGGCGCGGTGTTCGTGCGCGGGGTGGTGGAGCAGGTCGGCATGGAGGGGTTCAACCGGGTGTGGACCTCCCCGAACACCCTGCCGACCAAGGAGGAGATCCACGACCCGGCCGCGTGGGTGGCCCGGGTGGCCCGCTGAGCGGCCGCAGCGTGACGCGGACGCGCCGCGAGCCGGGCGGCAAGCGGCGCGCGGCGGTCAAACCCGCTCGTACGAGTGGTCCAATCGGGCAAATGGCGAGTGAAGAAGCGTTTCTTCATTCACCCGAACGTGGGACGGTGGTCGTACCGGTGGCGCGGGTGGCGTAGCGGGTCGCTCCTTTCTGCCACCATCTGTGAGCGCCCGGTAACAGGGCGATCACAGATGGTGTGCGGTTCCCGCCGCCCGCCGCAGTCCTGTCCCCCCTGTCGAGGAGTCGTCCGCCGTGGGCCCTCACCCCGCCGTCGCCGCGATACGCCTGGCCGTTCGCCGCACGCTCTCCGACCTCGCCGCCGAGGCCGGTTCCACCTTCACCGCGCCGGTGCGCCAGCCCCGCGAGCGCCCCGCCGGTGCGCCGCTGGTGGGTGCCGCCGTCGGCACCACCCTGATCGGCAACGCCGCGCGCCACCCGTCCGGACTGCCCCGCACCCCGGCCGCGCCCGGTTCGCCGCTGGTCCTGGTCGCCGTCAGCGGCGGCGCGGACTCGATGGCGCTGGCCATCGCCGCCGCCTTCGAGGCCCCCAAGATCGGCCTGCGGGTCGGCGCCGTCACCGTCGACCACGGCCTGCAGCCCGGCTCCGCCGAGCGCGCCGACCAGGTGGCCGACCGGCTGCGCTCGCTCGGCCTCGACCCGGTCGAGGCGGTCCCGGTGCGCGTCGGGCGCGCCGGCGGCCCGGAGGCGGCCGCCCGGGACGCCCGCTACGCGGCCCTGGACGAGGCCGCCGAGCGCCACGGCGCCATCGCCGTGCTGCTCGGCCACACCCGGGACGACCAGGCCGAGACCGTGCTGCTGGGCCTGGCCCGCGGTTCGGGCGCCCGTTCGCTGGCCGGGATGCCGGCCCAGAAGGGCCGCTACCGCCGTCCGCTGCTGGAACTGGACCGGGCTGCCACCCGGCAGGCCTGTTCCGCCCAGTCGATCCCGGTCTGGGACGACCCGCACAACTGTGATCCCGCCTACACCCGCTCCCGGGTCCGCCACGAGGTGCTGCCGGTGCTGGAGAAGCACCTGGGCGGCGGCGTGGTCGAGGCGCTGGCCCGTACCGCCCGGCTGTTCCGCGACGACGCCGACGCCCTCGACCAGTGGGCCTCTTTGGCGGAACGCGACCTCCGTACGGGCGAGGGCGCCCTGGACGCCGTGAAACTGGCCGAACTGCCGTCGGCCGTGCGCCGTCGGGTGCTGCGCCGGGCCGCGCTGCGCGCGGGCTGTCCGGCCGGGGACCTGTTCGCCCGGCACCTGGAGACGATCGACCTGCTGGTCACCGGATGGCGCGGCCAGGGGCCGCTGCACCTACCCGGGGGCGTCGAGGCCACCCGCAGGTGTGGCACGCTGGTCTTTCGGCGGCAGGGCGACTGACGGGCTGGGCATGCCTCGGGGCAGCCGGCCGCCGGCCACACAGACCCCGAACGTTTGAGGACGTATCCCCGGTGGACCAGAACGACATGGGCGCTGACCTCGCGAAGGTGCTCATCAGCAAGGACGAGATCGATGCCAAGCTCCTCGAGCTGGCAGAGCGTATCGACCGGGACTACGCAGGCAAGGATCTGCTGATCGTCGGCGTCCTCAAGGGTGCCGTGATGGTCATGGCCGACCTGGCCCGGGCCCTGCACTCGCAGGTCACCATGGACTGGATGGCCGTCTCGTCCTACGGGATGGGCACCAAGTCCTCCGGCGTGGTGCGGATCCTGAAGGACCTGGACACCGACATCGCCGGCCGTGACGTCCTGATCGTCGAGGACATCATCGACTCCGGCCTGACGCTGTCCTGGCTGCTGGGCAACCTGGGTTCGCGCGGCCCGGCCTCGCTCGAGGTCTGCACCCTGCTGCGCAAGCCGGACGCGGCCAAGGTCGAGATCGACGTGAAGTACGTCGGCTTCGACATTCCGAACGAGTTCGTGGTCGGCTACGGCCTGGACTACGCGGAGAAGCTGCGTAACCTCCCCTTCATCGGCACCCTCGCTCCGCACGTCTACGGCGGCTGAGAGCGCCGTTCGGGCTATGGGCGGGAACAGTAGGCCGTTCCCGCCCGTTGGACCGGGGGGACAAAGAACAACAGCCGTGTCGCCGTGCTCCCGCCATGGGTGGGTCCGACTGCGGTACGGTCCATTAAACCGCTCTTCACATGAGCACCAATTCGGATGCGCCGGCGGCCCACAGCCACGCGGCGCCGTTGAGTGGCAGGAGGGACGGGGCGGCAACGCCCCGCATGGATGGACGTCAAGCGATACTTCCGTGCGCCGATCATGTGGATCGTGCTGGCCGTCCTCGCCGTCATCGTGTTGATGCAGGTCGTTTCGGACTCGAACGGCTACAAGACGGTGGACACCGGTCAGGTCGTCGCAGCGATCGACGCGCACAACGTCAAGTCGGCGCAGATCACCACCGGTGACTCGAACACGATCAAGATCCAGCTGAAGGACGGCGCAACGCTGCCCAACGCCGGTACGGGCAAGACCCCGTCCGGTGCCAAGTTCCAGGCCTCGTACATCGGCGACCAGGGTGTCGCGATCGCCGACAAGCTTCAGGCCCAGATCAACGACAAGGACTCGAGCACGCTCGCCGAGGGCTACACCGTCAGCCCGGAGAAGCAGAGCACCTTCGTCAGCCTGCTGCTGTCGATGCTGCCGATCGTGATCATCGTCCTGGTCTTCCTGTTCCTGATGAACCAGATGCAGGGCGGCGGCTCCCGCGTCATGCAGTTCGGCAAGTCCAAGGCCAAGCTGCTCACCAAGGACACCCCGAAGACCACCTTCTCCGACGTCGCGGGCGCCGACGAGGCGGTCGAGGAGCTCCACGAGATCAAGGAGTTCCTGCAGGAGCCGGCCAAGTTCCAGGCCGTCGGCGCCAAGATCCCCAAGGGTGTGCTGCTCTACGGCCCGCCCGGTACCGGCAAGACCCTGCTGGCGCGTGCCGTCGCGGGCGAGGCCGGGGTGCCGTTCTACTCCATCTCCGGCTCGGACTTCGTCGAGATGTTCGTGGGTGTCGGCGCCAGCCGCGTCCGCGACCTCTTCGAGCAGGCCAAGGCGAACGCCCCGGCGATCGTCTTCGTCGACGAGATCGACGCCGTCGGCCGGCACCGCGGTGCGGGCCTCGGCGGCGGCCACGACGAGCGCGAGCAGACCCTCAACCAGCTGCTGGTCGAGATGGACGGCTTCGACGTCAAGGGCGGCGTGATCCTGATCGCCGCGACCAACCGCCCCGACATCCTGGACCCGGCGCTGCTGCGCCCGGGCCGCTTCGACCGCCAGATCGCGGTGGAGCGTCCCGACCTCCAGGGCCGGCTGGACATCCTCAAGGTGCACCAGAAGGGCAAGCCGATCGCGCCCGACGTCGACCTGTCGGCCGTCGCCAAGCGCACCCCCGGCTTCACCGGCGCCGACCTGTCGAACGTCCTCAACGAGGCGGCGCTGCTGACCGCCCGTTCGGACAAGAAGCTGATCGACAACAACATCCTGGACGAGGCGATCGACCGCGTCGTGGCGGGTCCGCAGAAGCGCACGCGGATCATGTCCGACAAGGAGAAGAAGATCACCGCGTACCACGAGGGCGGTCACGCCCTGGTCGCGGCGGCCTGCCAGTACAGCGACCCGGTGCACAAGATCACCATCCTGTCCCGCGGCCGGGCCCTCGGCTACACCATGGTGCTGCCGGAGGAGGACAAGTACTCCACCACCCGCAACGAGATGCTCGACCAGCTGGCCTACATGCTGGGCGGGCGTGCGGCGGAGGAACTGGTCTTCCACGACCCGACCACCGGCGCCTCGAACGACATCGAGAAGGCCACCGCCACGGCGCGGGCCATGGTCACCCAGTACGGCATGACCGAGCGTCTGGGCGCGATCAAGTTCGGCTCCGACAACGCGGAGCCGTTCCTGGGCCGTGAGATGGGCCACCAGCGCGACTACTCGGAAGAGGTCGCCGCGCTGGTCGACGAAGAGGTCAAGAAGCTCATCGAGAGCGCGCACAACGAGGCCTGGGAGATCCTGGTCGAGAACCGCGACGTGCTCGACAACCTGGTGCTGGAGCTCCTCGAGAAGGAGACCCTGAACAAGGAGCAGATCGCCGAGATCTTCGCGCCGATCGTCAAGCGCCCGGCCCGGCCGGCCTGGACGGGTTCCACCCGCCGCACGCCGTCCACCCGGCCGCCGGTGCAGTCCCCGAAGGAGCTGGCGCTCACCAACGGTGCCGCCGCCGCCGTGGGGGACACCGCTCCGGTGGACGTCGTGAAGCTTCCGCCGCTGCCGGCCGCCGAGCCGTCGGCCGAGAGCTGATCCCGGTCCCGTAGGGAAGGGAATGGATGCCGCGTCACCAGGGTTTGTACCCTGGAGGCGCGGCATCCGTGCTGTTCAGCCAGAGTCTTCCCATATGTAAGCGAGGCCCGCATGATCGACCCGGTGACGCTCGACGGTCCGCCCGCCGTCGGGACCTTCGACCAGAAGCGGGCCGAGAACGCCATCCGCGAGCTGCTGCTGGCCGTGGGGGAGGACCCGGACCGCGAAGGCCTGCTGGAGACCCCGGCCCGGGTGGCGCGTGCCTACAAGGAGATATTCGCGGGCCTCTGGCAGGAGCCCGAGGACGTCCTCACCACCACCTTCGACCTCGGCCACGACGAGATGGTGCTGGTCAAGGACATCGAGCTGACCTCGGTCTGCGAGCACCACCTGGTGCCGTTCCGCGGTGTGGCGCACGTCGGGTACATCCCGTCCCTGAGCGGCAAGATCACCGGGCTGTCCAAGCTCGCTCGGCTGGTCGACGTCTACGCCCGCCGGCCGCAGGTGCAGGAACGGTTGACCAGCCAGGTGGCCGACGCGCTGATGCGGATCCTGGAGCCGCGCGGGGCGATCGTGGTGATCGAGTGCGAGCACATGTGCATGTCGATGCGCGGCATCCGCAAGCCCGGCGCCAAGACGATCACTTCATGCGTGCGCGGCCAGCTGCGCGACCCGGCCACCCGGGCCGAGGCGATGAGCCTCATCATCGGTCGATAGGGGCATCTGTCGATAGGGCCATCGGCCGGCAGGGGCATCGGTCGGTAGCGAAACGACTCAGGGCACCTCGTGCTCCGCGTGCTGCGGAGCCGGGGTGCCCAGTGCGTTGCGGCGCTCGGGCATCCGTAGCGTGACCATCCGGCGCCAGCCGTAGGCGCGGTCGTACAGGTAGAGCGCGTGCACCCCGAGGGTGACCAGGGCCAGCTGCCAGCGCGGCCAGCGCAGGATCCGGGCCATCCGGGCGGTGACCGCGAGGCCGACGTCCCGGTGGGTGCGGATCTCGCCCCGGGCGCTGGTCTCCAGGGTGTGCCGGATGTACGGGCCGTGGCCCTCGGCCCGCAGCCGCAGCAGCTCCTCGTGGCAGTACGCGAGGTGGTTGTCCTCGTCGGCGGAGATCATCCGCATCGCCCGGCCGAGCTCGGGGTTGTCCCCGTACACCTTGACCAGCTGGCGCATCTGCTCGGCGGCGCGCTGCTCGGTGACCCGGCTGTGCGCGAGGTAGGTGATGATCTCGCGGTCGGTCAGCGGGACGTCGCTGTTCAGCCGTTCGTGGGAGAGGCCGATGCCCTGGCGCTCCAGCAGCATGCAGTAGTCGGCCTCCTCCGGGACCGCCACCTTGGGCAGGCCGCGCTTGGTCAGCAGCCGGGTGAAGATCCGGCCGTGCTTGCGCTCGTCGGCGCCGTGCCGGGCGACCTTCGGGGCGAGGACCGGATCCCGGGTGAGCGCGGTGATCCGCTCGTTCTCCCAGCCGCCCTGGTCCTCGCCGCCGGCCGCGATGCTGCAGAACAGCTGGTACGCCTGGTCGTTCCGGTAGATCTCGTTGAAGAGCGAGCGGGTGCTCAGCACGGCGCCTCCTGTGCGGATCCGGGGCGGCGCCCGCCGGGAGCGGCGGGCGGACGGCCGCGATACGTTCCCCCGAGCCGCGGGCCGACCGGGCCGACCGGCGGGTAATCACTCCCACGCGTTAGCCGAGGTGCGTGCCCAGCCATTCGAGCGAGGCCGGCAGCTCCTTGATCCAGCTGTCGACGTTGTGCCCGCCGTCGTCCAGGTAGAGCGACTCGACCTTGAACTGCGGGTTGGCCGCCGCGACCCGGGTGGCCTGGTCGACGAACTGGACGGTCTGCGGATAGTCCGACTCCTTGCGGGTGGAGACCACCAGCAGGTTGAGCGTCGGCACCGGCAGGTTCTGCAGCCGCCAGCCGAGGTCGTGCTGCTGGGTCAGCGCCTTGTCGCCGTTGAAGAGGTCGCCGCCGGTGTAGCCGTCCTGGCGCACGGTGAAGTCGCCGTGCAGGCTGGTCGCGCTGCCGAAGACGTTCGGGAAGCGCATCGCCAGGCGCAGCGCGCAGCTGCCCCCGGTGGAGTAGCCGAAGGTGGCCCAGGAGCCGGCCGTGCGGCCGACCCGGTAGGTGCCGAGGACGGCCTCGGGCACGTCCTTGGCGAACCAGGACTCGGTGCGCGGCCCGCCGGGGACGTCCACGCACTCGGTGTCCCGGGACGGGACCACCCCCGGGCGGACCATCACCAGGACGGTCGGCGGCATCTTGCCGGAGCGCTGCAGCTCGTACGCGGTCTGGGGGAGGGACAGGTCCTTGACCAGGTTCAGCGCCGTGCCCGGGTAGCCGGCGATGGCCAGCAGGACGGGGAAGCGGACCAGGGCGAACTTCGGGTCGAAGTACTCGGGCGGCAGGTAGACGAACATCTGGTCGGAGAAACCCGTCTCCTTGCCGCTGACCTGGACCGACTCGATCTTGCCGACCTCCTCGGGCGTGCCCTTCGGCAGGTTGGTGACGGTCTCCAGGCCGCCCTCGTTGGTGGGCTGGATCAGCGCGTCGGCGACCGGGGTGCCGCCCTTGTGGTTCTCGTTACTGGTCAGCGCGAGCTTGGCGCCGCTGTGGCCGAGCAGGTCGTTCCAGGACGTGTAGAACCCGAAGGAGTTGTTCACCGACAGCGCGAGCACGGCCACGATCGAGGCTTGAACGACTGTCAGCAGGCCGAGCCGGCCGAGCACCGGAAGCGGGCGCTGCCGTGCCAGCCGGGGCCAGATCCACAGGGTGGTGACCAGGGCCGCTGCGCCGAGTGCGAGCAGCGAGTTCACCAGCGCGTCGCTGGTCAGTTCCATGTGGTCGGCCTTCCGGTGGGACACTGTCGGGCAGGCTTCATCGTCTGGCGGTCCGTCAGGTCGGGCCACCGCAGCTAGGCTGTCCGGACGCCCGGGCCGGAGCCGGAAGGGCGGGGGGAGTCGCAGGCAACCGGCGCCCTAGAATGCGGCGTCCACCGTACGTATCGCGTCCCGGAGGGTCCTGCCGTGCCACGCTGCGGCGGCCCCCCGGCTCCCACCGCCGGCTCAACCCGCAGCGCGTCCACGGCCCCGGTTTACCGACCGTTTCCGGGTCCTTGGTATGCGCATTGCCTGATGAAGGAATAGGCATGAAGGTCCATCACGCGTCCTCCCCCGGAGGGACCGGACACCGCCCCGCAGCCTCTACGCTGAGCTTCCATGAGCGTTCCCGTGTCCGTTGAGCCGAGCCCCGAGCAGCCGCCGCGCCGTCGCCGTGGCCTGCAGACGCTGCGTTCCCAGGCGGCCGCTGTTCCGAGGGCCTGGCTCCCGGGGGCGGTCGGCTACGCCTGTCTGCTGATCGGGCTGGTCAACATCGCCAGCGCGGTGTTCCCCAAGCTCAGGCACACCAAGATGCACTCCTTCGCCGGGCAGCTGCCGGGCGGCACCACCAGCCTGGCCGCGGTCGGCACGCTGATGGTCGGCATCCTGCTGGTGCCGCTCGCCCACGCGCTGCGCCGGCGCAAGCGGCGGGCCTGGCGGGTGGTCTGCGTGCTGCTGCCGCTCAGCGCCGCGCTGCACATCGTGCGCTGGCACCAGATCGGCCCGGCGGTCGTCTCGCTGGTCGTCCTCGCCGTGATGCTGGTCCACCAGCGCGAGTTCTACGCCAAGGCCGACCCGCGCACCCGCTGGCGGGCGGTGGTCAACCTGGTCGTCATGGGCGTCCTCAGCGTGCTGCTCGGCCTGCTGATCGTGAGCACCCGGACCAAGTACGAGATCGGCCACCCGGGCCTGATCGAGCGCCTTCAGCACGTCGGGTACGGGCTGTTCGGCTTCGAGGGCCCGATCCGCTACACCAACATCCGGATGTCCGACCTGGTCGCCTACCTGCTCGGCGGGCTCGGGCTGCTGACCGCCTTCACCACGGCCTACCTGGCGCTGCGCCCGGGCAAGCCGAAGCCCGAGCTCACCGCCGAGGACGAGGAGAAGGTCCGCGAGCTGCTGGCGCGGCACGGCGAGCGCGACTCGCTCGGCTACTTCGCGCTGCGCCGCGACAAGAGCGTGCTGTTCTCCCCCACCGGCAAGGCCGCGATCTCCTACCGGGTGGTCTCCGGTGTGATGCTCGCCTCCGGCGACCCGGTCGGCGACGTCGAGGCCTGGCCGGGCGCGATCAAGGTGTTCATGGCCGAGGCCCGCGAGCACGCCTGGGTGCCCGCCGTGATGGGCTGCAGCGAGGTCGGCGGCGAGGTCTGGACCCGCGAGGCGGGCCTGGACGCGCTGGAACTGGGCGACGAGGCGATCGTCGACACCGCCACCTTCTCGCTCGCCGGCCGGGCCATGCGCAACGTCCGCCAGATGGTCAAGCGCATCGAGCGCAACGGCTACTCCTGCAAGGTGCGCCGGGTCTCCGACCTCACCTCGGAGGAGAAGTACCGGATCGCCGACGCCGCCGCCCGCTGGCGCGGCACGGACACCGAGCGCGGCTTCTCGATGGCGCTGGGCCGCTTCGGCGACCCGCTGGACGACGACTGCGTGGTGGTCACCGCCCACAAGGACCCCGAGGAGGGCGAGAGCGGCGACGACCTGAAGGCCGTGCTGCACTTCGTGCCCTGGGGGCCGGACGGCATCTCGCTGGAGCTGATGCGCCGCGACCGCGCCGCCGACCCGGGCCTGAACGAGCTGCTGATCGTCGCCGCGCTGCAGGCGGTGCCCGCGATGGGCGTCCGCCGCGTGTCGCTCAACTTCGCGATGTTCCGCTCGGCGCTGGCCCGCGGCGAGCGGATCGGCGCCGGCCCGGTGCTGCGCGCCTGGCGCGGACTGCTGGTGTTCCTGTCGCGCTGGTTCCAGATCGAGTCGCTGTACAAGTTCAACGCCAAGTTCCAGCCCGAGTGGGAGCCGCGCTTCCTGGTCTTCCCGAACACCCGGGACCTGCCGCGGATCGGCTTCGCAGCGATGCAGGCGGAGGCCTTCATCACCCTCGGCATGCCGCGCTTCGGCCGCAAGCGCCAGCGCGAGGGCCTGATGCCGGTCCCGTCGACCCGCGGGGTCACCGAGGCCGCCTGAGGCACCACGCAGGCCGCCTGAGGGCGCCGAGGCCGCCGCACGAGGCCCCCGCCGGGAATCCCCGGCGGGGGCCTCGTGCGACAACGGCCCTGTTCGATAATGGGGGGCATGAGCAATTCGCCGTCCTTCTCGCTTCCGGCCGGTCTGCCGCGACTCGAGCGCTGCGCCGTGATGGGCGTGGTCAACGTCACGCCCGACTCCTTCTCGGACGGCGGGCTCTGGCACGACCCCGCCAAGGCGATCGCCCACGGGCTCGCCCTGCGGGCCCGCGGCGCGGACCTGGTGGACGTCGGCGGAGAGTCCACCCGGCCGGGCTCGCAGCGGGTGCCCGAGGAGGAGGAGCTGCGCCGGGTGATCCCGGTGGTGCGCGAGCTCGCCGACGCCGGGGTGATGGTCTCCGTCGACACCATGCGCGCCTCGGTCGCCGAGCGGGCCGTCGAGGCCGGTGCCGCGATCGTCAACGACGTCTCCGGCGGGCTGGCCGACCCGGCGATGGCCCGGGTGGTCGCCGAGACCGGCGCGCCCTTCGTGGTGATGCACTGGCGCGGGCAGTCCGCCGACATGGACCGGCTGGCCGTCTACGGCGACGTGGTGCGGGACGTGGTCGCCGAGCTGGCCGGCCGGGTGGACGCGCTGCTGGCGGCCGGGGTCAAGGAGGACCAGCTGATCCTCGACCCGGGGCTCGGCTTCGCCAAGACCGCCGAGCACAACTGGGCGCTGCTCGGCCGGCTCGACGCGCTCACCGCGCTCGGCCGTCCCGTCCTCGTGGCCGCTTCGCGCAAGCGGTTCCTGGGTACGCTGCTCGCCGACCCGGCAACCGGGGAACTGCGCCCGGCCCGGGAGCGCGACGACGCGACGGCCGCGGTGTCGGTGCTGTCGGCCCAGGCCGGAGCCTGGGCGGTGCGGGTGCACGACGTGTCCGGCACGGCGGACGCCGTCCGGGTGGTCGCGGCCTGGCAGCGCGCGGCGCGGCTGGGGTGAGGGAGGGTCTGTGACAGGTGACGGCAGGTTGAGCGGCGGAACGGCCGGGCGGGCCCGCGAGGCGGACCTGGAGGCCGTGCTGGCGGCGAACCGAAGGCTCTACGAGGCGCTGGAACGGGGGGACCTGGAGGCGGTCGAGGAGGCCTGGCTGGGCGCCGCGGACGCCGACGACAAGGGCGGGGTGGTCTGTGTGCACCCCGGCTGGCCGGTGCTGCGCGGCCGGGCGCAGGTGACCCGTTCGTACATGTTGATCATGATGAACACGGAGTACATCCAGTTCTTCCTGACCGATGTCGAGGCCGAGGTCCACGGTGATGTGGCCCTTGTCACGTGCACCGAGAACATTCTGTCCGGCGGCGAGGCGGAGGAGGAGGGCGAGCTCGGACCGCTGGTCGGCGGAAAGGTCGTGTCGACGAATCTGTTCCGCCGTACCCCGGCCGGGTGGAAGCTCTGGTCGCACCACGGTTCACCCGTTCTGACCAGCGGTGACGAGGACGACGAGGACTGATTCCGACGGCTGCGGAAATGTCGTGGCGGGACACCGCCCGGGAATTCCCGAGCGGTCACCGAACGTTCACGTCAATCGCCATTCCGGCGCGCGTGGCGTCGTTTCGCGCCGGGTAGGACGGTCAGGCGTTGTCCGTGCTCGCGGGTAGATTCGAAACGGAGTGGCGGGCGTGCTGCCTGCCTTCGCCCTGCCCGTCCATGCCTTTCTCCGGGCGGGGCCCGTCCGACTGGGAGCAGTGATTCGTTTGCTGGACCGCGTCACCCTGCGGGGGCTGCGTGCCCGGGGCCACCACGGCGTCTTCGAGCGCGAGCGCGTCGAGGGCCAGACCTTCGTGGTCGACCTCGTGCTGTACCTGGACACCCGCCCCGCCGCGTCCGGAGACGACCTCACCCGCACGGCGCACTACGGCATCGTGGCCGAGGAGGTCACCGCGATCATCGCCGGGGAACCGGTCGACCTGATCGAGACCCTGGCCCAGCGCATCGCCGACCAGTGCCTCAAGCACGAAGCGGTCGAGGAGGTCGAGGTCACCGTGCACAAGCCGGACGCCCCGATCACCGTGCCGTTCGACGACGTGACCGTGACCATCCACCGGGGCCGCGCATGACTGCCGCTGCGCGCCCGGCACTCGATGTAGAGGACTATCGATGAGCACCAGCGACCCGACCGCCACGCCGAACGCGTTCGACCTGGAGAGCCGGGTGGACTCCGCCGACACCACCCTGCACAGCCAGCGCTGCGCGGTGATCGCGCTCGGCAGCAACCTGGGCAACCGGCTGGACACCCTGCAGGGCGCCGTCGACGCGCTCGCCGACACCCCGGGGCTGCGGATCAAGGCCGTCTCGGCGGTCTACGAGACCGAGGCCGTCGGCGGCCCCGAGGAGCAGCCCAACTACTACAACGCGGTCGTCGTGCTGCGCACCTCGCTTCCCCCGCGGGACCTGCTGGAGCGCGGCAACGCGATCGAGGACGCCTTCGGGCGGGTGCGGACCGTCCACTGGGGCCCGCGCACCCTGGACGTCGACATCCTGGCCTACGAGGGCGAGCTCAGCGACGACCCCCAGCTGCTGCTGCCGCACCCGCGCTCGCACGAGCGGGCCTTCGTGCTCGCCCCCTGGCTGGACGCGCAGCCGGAGGCCGAGCTGCCCGGGCACGGGCGGGTCGACGCGCTGCTGGCGGGCCTCGGCGGCCCGGACGCGCAGGGCGTCAAGCGCCGCGAGGACATCCGGCTGACGCTGCCGGAGTAGGCCTCGTGGCGCCACCCAGCCCGGAGCGTCTCGGAGGCGAGTTCCCCGCCCCGAGCCGAAGGGGCGCGCCGGTGTCGAAAGGGAGAAGCGAGGGGGCCCGAGGGACGAGGGGCTTGGAGCGACGACCGTCGGCGCCGGGTCGGAGCGTCTCGGAGGCGAGTGGGCGAGTTGGCGAGCGGGCGAGTTGGCGACTGGGCGAGCAACAGCGGAACTCGATCGGGGGCCCGGCCGTACCAGTAGGTGTCCGCTGTTCGCGCGGGTGTCCGCCCGGCTGGGCCCGGTACGGTGGCCTGGCGCCGCCGCGTCGGGTCACCGGGCGGGCGGCCGGCTCTGGTACCCCGGGAAGGACCTCCTCCGAGTGAAGCTGCTTCGCCTCCGCCTGCTGATCGGCATCACCGCCGCCACGACGGCGCTGTCCTGGGCCGGCTCCAAGCTGTGGGCCTCCCTGGGCACGCTGCCGGCGGTGCCGGGTGCGGCGCCGGTGGTGCTGGCGGCGGTGGCGGTGATCCTGCTGGCGACCGCGCTGTCGTTGCGGTCCCGGCTGAAGGCGGTGCGCGAGCGGCAGCACGGCGCGAAGGGCGTCGACCCGCTGCTCGCGGCCCGGGCGCTCGTGCTGGGGCAGGCCAGTGCGCTGGTCTCCGCGGTGGTCACCGGCATCTACGCGGGCGCCGGGATCTACCTGCTGGGGGAACTGGACGTGTCGGCCCGCAAGGATCAGGCCGTCACGGCCGGGTTCGCGGTGCTGGCGGGGGCCGCGGTGATCGCCGCGGCGCTCTGGGTCCAGCACGTCTGCAAGTTGCCGGAGAACCACGACGGTCCGAGCGGCCCGGCGGCGTCCCACCGTTGAGCAGGGCCTTCCTCGTGATCTTGAGTGAGAATCCGGGCACGTGCGGTAAAAACCGCCCCCTGTCAAGGGCAGAAGGGGACCCTGGGCTGACAGGGCCCCAATTCGCACGCTAGTTTCTTGGCATGTCTCGCGGACGCCACCGTCATTCCTCGGTCCTCGGCCGGGTCTTTCCCCCCACCGCCGCCGGCGTACTGCTGGTAGCCGCTCTGGCCGCTCTGCTCTTCAGTCAGGACACCATCCTGGTGCGCTCGGTGGGCATCGCGGCGCTGATCGCGACGCTCGGCTTCGCGCTGCTGCTGCGCCAGCGGGACAAGGCGGCCCGGGCGGCCGCCGAGATGTCCGCGGCGCAGCGGATGCGGGCCGAGGAGCGGTTCGAGGAGCAGCTGGCAGAGGCCGAGTACGCGGCGGAGGTCGCCGAGGAGCGGGCCACCCGGTTCGGGCGGCGGCTGACAGCGGAGAAGTCGCGGCTGGCGAAGGCCGAGACCGAGATCGCCCGGCTGCTGCGGGAGCGGGCCGTCACGGTGGCCGAGCAGGCGCTCAAGGAGGCCGAGGCGGCCCAGCGGGCCCTCGCCGCGAGCCGTCCCAAGTATCCGGCCAGTCCGGCCGCGTACGTGCGGGCGGCGGCCGTGCTGCGGCTGCTGGAGCGCCGTGCGGCGGAGCAGGAGGCACGGCGGGCGCGTACGGCAGGCGCGGCGGTCGCGCTGCGGGCGCGTACCGCCCCGGCCGCCCAGGCCGCGCCGGCGCCCGTGCCGGTGGCTGTGCCCGCCCCGGTGGCGCCCGCGGTGCCGGCGCCGGAGGCCCGGTCCTCGGAGGCCCAGCCGCCGGTGCGGCCTGCCCCGGTGCGCCCGGCGCTGACGGCGACGGTCGGTCAGCTCGGGGGGACGCCGGCCGTCCGGGCCGCTGCGCCCGCACCGGCGGAGCGGCAGCGGCCGCGGCCGGCGCAGTCCGGGCAGGCGCGCGGGCAGGGGTTCAGCTTCTTCGGGCGCGGCGCGGGTGCGTCGGCCCGCCCGGCGGCCCCGACGGCCCCGGCGCCGGCGGTGGGCAGCGTCGCCGAGCTGGGGGAGCGGACCGACCTGGCGGACGTGGTGGGTGACGAGGCGGTGGCCGCGAAGGCCCGGGCCGAGGCCCTGGCGGCGGAGCCGGCCGTGGCGCGGGACGACGCGCGGGCGCCGCAGCAGGCCGAGCGGCCGCAGCAGAACGTGTCGCAGCAGGGCGCGCCGACCGTGGTGGACCTGACGCCGGAGGACGAGACCGAGCTGATCCAGCTGCCGGAGCTGCGCGCCTCGCGCTGAGACGGGTGGACGAAAGCCGCGGCGCGGGAAGTCGGACGGACCGACTTCCCGCGCCGCGGCGTTGTCAGGGTGCGGCAGATCTGTCAGGGGGGTGCGTCAGATCTGTGCGGGGTGCGTCAGATCTGGACGCCGAAGTCCTGGGCGATGCCCGCCAGGCCGGAGGCGTAGCCCTGGCCGACGGCGCGGAACTTCCACTCGGCGCCGTTGCGGTAGAGCTCGCCGAAGATCATCGCGGTCTCGGTGGCGGCGTCCTCGGAGAGGTCGTAGCGGGCGATCTCGGCGCCGCCGGCGGCGTTCACCACGCGGATGTAGGCGTTGCGGACCTGGCCGAAGCTCTGGCCGCGGGCGGTGCCGTCGTAGATGGTGACCGGGAAGGTGATCTTGACGGCCTCGGCGGGCAGGCCGGCCAGGTTGACGTTGATCGACTCGTCGTCGCCGGCGCCCTCGCCGGTGCGGTTGTCACCGGTGTGCACGACGGTGTTGTCCGGCGTGCTGGTGTTGTTGAAGAAGACGAAGTGGGCGTTGGACAGCACCTTGCCGTCCGCGTTCAGGACGATCGCGCTGGCGTCCAGGTCGAATTCGGCGCCGGTCGTGGTGCGGACGTCCCAGCCCAGGCCGACGGTGACCGCGGACAGGCCGGGGGCCTCCTTGGTCAGCGAGACGTTGCCACCCTTGGAGAGGCTCACTGGCATGGCGATTGCTGTCCCTTCGTTCGCTTGCGCTTTCGCTTTGCGCATTTCCCCGGGACAACGCAATACCGGGGCGGCTTGGTTCCGTAGGGTCAGTGAATTCTTCGTGGGCGCGAATGCCGGGGCAAAGACCGGGCAAAGAGAGGCATCAGATCCGGCGGAACCGGCCCTGCAGCGACCAGACGTTCGGGTTGTCGGCCAGGTCGGGGTGCATGTCGAACAGGTCCGCGAGGGTGTCCTGGAGGAAGTCCCGGGCCTCGCGCCGCAGGTCGCTGTGGCGGATCACGGCCGGCGGCTCGTCCGGCAGCCAGGTCGCGGTGACCTCGACCCAGTTGAAGCGGCGGGCGAAGCGCAGCAGCTCGGTGTTCTGGGTGAAGTCGAGGTCGGCGGTCTGCACCCGGGCGGCCCGGCTGCCGTCCGGGTCGCGGTCCAGCTCCTCGGCGATGTCGCACAGCGCCCAGGCGAAGTCGAGCACCGGCACCCAGCCCCAGGCGGTGGACAGCTCGGCGCCCTCGGCGTCCAGGTAGACGTCGCCGCAGAACAGGTCGTACCGCAGGGCGTGCACGGACGCGGTGCGGTAGTCCGTCTGCGGGGGGTCGGGGAAGCGGTTGGAGAGGGAGTAGCCGAGCTCGATCACGTACGCCATTGTCGGGGGTCCGGGCGCGTGGCGGTAACCGGCCCACCCCGCCCCGAGCGGCCCCCGCCCACGTCGGGTCCGAGCGCCCCGGAGGCGAGGGGGCGAATAACTGCGTGACCGGGCGGGCCGGGCGCGGGATGATGGGCGCATGCCCGAGCCCATCCGCGTACGGGGGTCGGTGGTCGTCCCCGACGCCGAACTCGTCTGGCGCTTCTCGCGTTCCTCCGGCCCCGGTGGCCAGCACGTCAACACCTCCGACTCCAAGGTCGAGCTGCGCTTCGACCTGGCCTCCACCCGGGCGCTGCCCGAGGTGTGGCGCGAGCGTGCCCTGGAGCGGCTGGCCGGGCGGCTGGTGGACGGGCGGGTGCTGGTGGTCCAGGCCTCGGAGTTCCGCTCGCAGTGGCGCAACCGGGAGGCGGCCGCGGCCCGGCTGTCGGCGCTGCTGACCGAGGCGTGCGCGCCGCCGCCGAAGTCCCGGCGGGCGACGAAGCCGAGCCGGGGGATGGTCGAGCGCCGGCTGTCCAACAAGCGTCAGCGCTCCGAGGTGAAGCAGGGCCGCCGGGCGCCGCGGGGCGGCGAGTAGCTCCGCTCCAGGGTGGCGAGTGGCTCCGCCCGGGGTGGCGAGGAGCCGGCAGCTCAGCCCAGGGTGCGGTAGCCGCCGTGGAAGTAGAGCAGCGGACGGCCGCCGGGGTCGGGCACCACGGCCTCCAGGACGCGGCCGAGCAGCAGGGTGTGGTCGCCCGCGGGTATCCGCTGTTCGGTGCGGCACTCGACGGTGGCCAGCGCGCCCTCGACCAGCGGGGCGCCGGTGCGCGGGCCGCGGTGGTGCGCGGTGTCCGCGAACAGCAGCCGGTCGCTGAGCCGGCCCTTCATGGCGAAGCGCGAGCCGATCGTCCTCTGTCCCTCGGTCAGTACCGAGACCGCCCAGGTGTCGATCCGGGAGAGCACCTCGTCCATCCGGGAGTCCTCGCGGACCGAGATCAGCACCAGCGGCGGCTCCAGCGACACGGAGAGGAAGGACGTGGCGGTCATGCCGATGTCCTCGCCGTCCTCCGGGTCGTGGACGGTCACCAGGCTCACGCCGGCGGCGAGCTGGGAGAGTGCTGCCCGGAACTCGTCGGGCGTGGCGTGGGGGGCAGCTTCGGGCTGCGGGGACGGGTGCACGTACCGCACGGTAGTCGTCACCCGCGGGAAACGGCATCGGGCCTTGGTCGTAGGACCGGCGACGCACCGGCGGAGTTGCGGTCGCGATCCGGACTCACCCTCAGGAGTGAAGCGGGCGGACCGCCGGATGCAGTCGGCTTCAGTCGGCGGCCGATGCGGTCGACCAGGGGAAATGTTCCGATAGCGCTTGATGTCCAGCTATGGGGCGGATGAACTGATTAAGGGCGCATTAGTGTCGTGTGATTTAAGTCACAAGTGGCGGCCTATTGCTGACCGAGCGTGCCGAACGCTGTGCTCCCTGTGATTCAGTTCTTCTGGCAATCGGACGATAACCAATCAAGAACTATCCGAAGCAGCCGGGGAGCCCCCGCATGGAAGCCGAGTCGGAGCCGTACGTCCGTCTCGCGACCCTCCGCACCTTGCACCGGGTCGTGGCGGACCTCAACGCTGCCCGCAGCCTCGCGGGCACGCTGCAGGCCGTCGTCGAGGGCGCGGTGCACGGGCTCGGCTTCGACGCCGCCGCGGTCAGTCTGGTCCGCCCGGACGGCGACCTCGTGGTGGCGGCCGTCTGGGAGCTGGAGGAGAGCCCGATGGGCGGCCCCTCCGTGCTGCTCGGCCAGGTCGGCTCCCGGGAGTCCTGGGACCGGCTGCTCGGCGTCAGCGACCACTGGGGCACCCTGCGCTTCCTGCCGTACGACCGCGGCTGGGCCGTCGCCAGCGACATCCCGCGCTGGATCGGGGACAGTCCGCTGCCCGTGTACGCCAACGACTGGCACCCCGCCGACGGGCTGCTCGCCCCGATGTACAGCGCCGGCGGCGACCTGCTCGGCGTCCTCTCGGTGGACCGCCCGCGCAGCGGCAAGCGGCCCGGGGCCTGGACCCGCGAGGCCCTGGAGATGTTCTCGCTGCAGGCCTCGATCGCGATCGGCAACGCCCGGCTGCGGGCCGAGATGCAGCGCGCCCTGGCCCGCCTGGAGAAGGAGCAGCAGGCGCTGCGGGCCAGCGAGGAGAGCTTCCGCCAGGCCTTCGAGTACGCGCCCAGCGGGATGGCCATCACCGAACTGCACGGCGCCGGGCGCGGCCAGCTGACCCGGGTCAACGACGCGCTCTGCCGGCTGCTCGGCCGCCCCCGCGCGGTGCTGCGCCAGCAGAGCTTCGCCGACCTCGTCCACCCCGACGACCGCGCCCTGCTGGAGCGCACCAGCGCCGAGAGCGGCCGGGCGGAACTGCGGCTGTCCCGGCGCGACGGCGGCTACCAGTGGGTCTGCCTGCGCAACTCGATCGTGGCGGACGCGGCCGAGGGGCCCAGCTTCCTGCTCACCCACGTCGAGGACATCGAGGACCGCAAGCGGCACGAGTTCCAGCTCGCCCACCGGGCCAGCCACGACGCGCTCACCGGCCTGCCCAACGGCGCCGAGCTCAAGGCCCGGCTGGCCCGCCGGCTCTGCTCCCAGCCGCAGCCGGTCGGCGCCGCCGCCGGCCCGGCCGAGGCGGCCTACCCGCCGCCGTACGGCTACCCGGCCGACTCCTACAGCGCGCACGCGGCCCACGACGGGCTGGAGGGCGCGGACCCGTACGCTGCGGCGGTGCACGGCTACGGGCTGCCCGAGGGCGGCCTGCCGCCCGGCCTCGGCCCGGGCTACGGGGAGCACGTGCACGCGGTGGTCCCGGCCGACCACGGGCCGGGCGGCGACGTCTGGTCCGCCCCGTTCCGCTCCGGCGGCGCGGCCGCGTCCGACAAGGGCCTCGCGGTGCTCTTCTGCGACCTGGACGGCTTCAAGTCGATCAACGACCGGTTCGGCCACAACGCGGGCGACGCGGTGCTGGTCGAGGTCGCCCGGCGGCTGAGCCAGGCCGTCCGGGACGGCGACACGGTGGCCCGGCTCGGCGGCGACGAGTTCGTGGTGCTGGCCGACGGCATCGGCCGGGAGGAGGGCAAGGACCTCGCCCACCGGCTGCGCAACGCGATCATCCCGCCGATGCGGATCGACGGGCGGGCGATGCGGGTCGGGGTGAGTCTCGGGATCGGCTGGGCCGGCTGCGGGATGAGCATCGAGGAGGTGCTGCACACCGCCGACGAGCGGATGTACGACGAGAAGCGCGCCCGCGGCGGGGCGGTGCGCGGGGCGCGCGGCGAGCGTTCGCACCGGCGCGCGGGCTGAGACCGCACGCGGTTGGCGCCGGTCGCGCGCGGCCCGGGTGCCGGGTTACCCGCGAGTTGTCAAGGGTTCTTTTCCCGCTGTCAGGTACGGCAGGTAGGGTGCCCGGTACGACAGCGTCCATGATCTGCGCCGCAGCCCGGCGGCGCGCACCCGGATGGGGGAACAGACCACCGTGACGACCGCCGGCAGCAACGGAGTGCCCGAGGGCCAGGGGGGCGGTGCCCCGCAGGACGACGACCCGTTCGGCTACCTCTACCGCCCGGCCGACGGCTCCACCGGGCAGCCGGCCGAGCCGCAGCAGGGGGTTCCCCGGACGTCGTACAACCGCCCGATGGAGGTCGGGCGCGCACAGTACGGCTACGGCTACCCGCCCCGAGCACAGCAGCAGCAACAGCAGCAGCCGTACGGCCAGCCGGGTATGCCGCAGCAGGGGTACCCGGGCGGTCAGCCGCAGGCCCCGTACGGTCAGCCCGGCGTGCCGCAGCAGCCCGAGTACGGCGCCGCGCCCACCCAGCAGACCCGCTACGCCGAGCACTCCCGGCCGCAGCCGGGGGACGAGCGGCCGAGCAGTGGCCGGAGCAAGGGCGCGGTGATCGGCGCGGTCGCGGTGGTCGCGGCCATCGCGATCGGCGCCGGGATAGCGCTCTCCACGGGCGACCCGGACGGCGACAAGACCGCCAAGGGCGGCACCGCCACCACCGCCCCGCCGGGCCCCACCACCCCGGGGCCGACCGCCTCGACCGCGAGCGGCTCCCCCTCGGCGAGCGCCACCGTCGTCTCCGGCCCGTCGACCGTGGACGCGAGCCAGCTGCAGGGGCAGAACGCGCCGTCCGGCAACAGCGTCAAGGGCGCCAAGTCGGCGGACGGCAACTACCTGACGCTCCAGCAGGGCGGCTCGGTGACCTGGAACGGCGAGGTCGCCACGGCCGGGACGTACAAGCTGACCGTGCGCTACAACAACACCGGTGCGCTCGTGCAGGGCGCGGCCTCGGTGAACGGCAAGGACTGGCCGAGCGGGCTGGGGTACAAGAACTGGGCGCCCGGCAGCAAGGACCCGTCGTCGAACTGGTTCACCACCTGGATACTCCCGCAGTTCCAGGCCGGGGCGAACTCGGTCACCTTCACGGCGCCCTCCGGGCCCATCCTGATCGACCAGATCATCATCGAGCCCAACGGCTGATCCGGCCTTCCGCAGGACACACCACGGCCGCCCGTCCCCGTCGGGGAGGGCGGCCGTCGGCGTCGCTCAGGCGGGCTTGACGGTGGAGAACCTCTCGCCGCCGAGGACCCAGCGGCCGCGGCGCATCACGGCGACCAGGTCGAGGCTCTCGGAGTCGACCACGACGAGGTCGGCGAGCTTGCCGGTCTCCAGCGTGCCGATGGAGTCGCTCAAGCCGAGCAGCCGGGCCGGGGTGGCGGACAGCGACTCGACGGCCTGGCGGAGGGTCAGGCCGTTGACCGTCACCGAGCGCTTGAACGCCACGTCCAGGGTGAGGGTCGAGCCGGCGATCGAGCCGCCCTCGACCAGCCGGGCGACGCCGTCCTTGACTTCGACCTGGAGGGGGCCGAGGGGGTAGAGGCCGTCGCCCATGCCGGCGGCGCCCATGGCGTCGGTGATCAGGGCGACGCGGGCGGGGCCGGCGGTGCCGTAGGCGAGGTCGAGGACGGAGGGGTGCAGGTGGACGCCGTCGTTGATGAGTTCGACGGTGATCCGCTCGTCCTCGAGGAGGGCGACGATGGGGCCGGGGGCGCGGTGGGCGATGCCGGGCATGGCGTTGAAGAGGTGGGTGGCGACGGTGGCGCCGG
>NZ_JBVISA010000045.1:0-60407 GCF_055575755.1 Kitasatospora sp. NPDC034035
GAGCGGATGATGCGGGACGCGAAGATCACGCAGATCTACGAGGGCACCAACCAGGTCCAGCGCATCGTCATGGCCCGCAACCTCCCGTAATCCGGGCCTGACCTGCACCGACGGCCGGACCGCAGCGCGGCCCGGCCGTCGGCGCCCACGGCGGTGCGCCGATGCTAGGTTCCGGAGAATGAGCGAGAAGGAAGAGCAGGACCTGCCCATGAACGACGGGCCCGCCAAGCCCGCGATGCGCGAGGCGCTGGTCGCCGCGGCCTTCGAGCTCTTCCTGGAGCGCGGCTTCGAGCAGACCACCGTCGACGACATCGTCTCGCTGGCCGGCGTCGGCCGGCGCTCCTTCTTCCGCTACTTCCCGGCGAAGGAGGACGTGGTCTTCCCCGACCACGAGCGCAGCCTCGCCGAGATGACCGAGTTCCTGGACTCCGGCAGCGGCGAGGAGGACCCGGTCAAGCACGCCTGCGACGCCGCCCGTCTGGTCCTGCGGATGTACGCCGAGCAGCCCTCCTTCTCCGTGCAGCGCTACCGGCTGACCCGCAAGGTGCCCGGCCTGCGGGCGTACGAGCTGTCCGTGGTCTGGCGCTACGAGCACACCCTCGCCGCCTACCTCCGCGACCGCTACGCCGACCGCCCGGACGGCCCACTGCGCGCGGACGTGATCGCCGCCGCGGTCGTCGCCGCGCACAACCACGCCCTGCGCACCTGGCTGCGGTCGGGCGGGGAGAGCGACTGGGTGGCAGAGGTGGACGCGGCGATGGCCTTCGTCACCGGCACCTGGAGCGACCGGCCGTCCGAGACCGCCGGCGAGGGCGAGTCCGACGAGGTCGTGGTCCTGGTCGCCAGTCGGCGGGCCCCGCTGTGGCGCATGGTCCAGGGCATCGAGAGCGCCCTCGGCGGCGACACCCGGCAGGCCTGACCGGCAGGCCCGACCGACGTGGCCTTACCGGGCACGCCTGACCGGCGGGCTCGACGGGCCGTGCCTCGGCTCACCCGTACGCCGCAACTGCGCTCGGGCCGGGCCCGGTTGACGGCCCGCGCGCATCGCCTGCGCGCCGCTGCCCGGCTTCGGCACCGCACCCGCCCTCGCCGTCGGGCCGGCGGCCTCCGCCGCCGCCTGCCGGTCACCAGCGCCGTCCTCGCCACCGCCCTGTTCGGCGGCGAGGCGGCGAACGCGATGCCGCTGCTGATCGTCGCCACGGTGACGGCGTTCATCACCGGCGAGGCGCTCCGGAGCCGGCCGAGACGTGACACCGCCCCGGACGACCGTACGGCGGTGGCCGGGGTCAGCTGACCTCCGAGCCTTCGGGGGCCGACCCGAGGTGGCGCTCGATCTGCTGCTGGTTCTCCACCAGCCGCAGGCAGAGGTGGCGTAGTTGGGTCAGCTCGTCCGGGTCGAAGCCACGGAAGACGGCGGCCATCGCACGCTCGGTCGGCACCCGGAAGGCATCCAGCCAGGCCAGGCCCTCAGGGGTGGCGCGGACCAGGACGGGCCGGGCCCTCCCGTTCCAGGGTGTCCACCAGGCCGGTGACATTGCGCGAACCACCCGCCGGCCCGCGCCAACATGTTCGGTGCGCTGGAAACCCCTGCGGGGGACAGGAAGTGAACATCCGTCGATTCGTGGGTGGCCGCGCCGCCGCATGCGCCATAACGGAGGGTCCCTGCCCCATCCCTGCCCCACCGGCTCCGACTCCGAGGACCCCACCCATGCCGATCAGCAACTACGGCGTGCTCGCCGCCACCGCCGTCGACCGGCGCCGCGAAGGCGGCACCGACACCCCGCACTACCAGATCCACCTGCGCGACGGGCAGGGCACCGACTACCGCGCGGCGGTCAACGTCCTCTCCCAGCAGGCCCCTTCGGACCTGCTCTACATCGTCGCCGAGAACTTCCGGCACCCCGTCACCGAACTCCTCCCGCCGGCCGGCAGCGGCTGGAACCCGCTGCCCTCCCGGCCCGGCACGGCGAGCCTGGACTTCGTCCGCGGGCACCTCTTCGACCCCGCCGCGATGCGCGTCCTGCCGCCCGACACCCCGGGCGCGGACAACGACCTCGCCGACCTGCTCGACCACCACGTCCAGCAGGCCACCGCCGACCCGGCCGCCACCCTCTACGTCTTCGGCCAGCGCTTCGGCCCCGAACCGGCCGTTCCCGACAAGCTGTTCGGCTACCTCCCCGGCAACGGCGTCCACGACATCCACCTGAACCAGGGCAACAGCGGCCGCTTCACGAGCGACGACGGCGTCTACCAGGACGGCGGCCTGCTCATCCACCTGCCCGCCCTGGACCGCTGGACCGCGATCTTCCTCGCCTCCCAGTCCCAGTCCTGGCACACCGACGACCGCACCGGCCACACCATCCCCACCCGCACCCCCGTCCCGCACCCCACCCGGCACCACCAGCCCGCCGACCGGCAGCACTGAGGCCGACCCCGCCGCCGCCCGGCCCGGTGATCGGGCCGGGCGGCGGCGGGGCGTTCCGGGATTCTTCGGGATGCTCCGGGATTCCCCGGGAAACGCAAAAGAACCCCAGAAGATTCTGGGGTTCCTGCTGGTGTCCGAGGGGGGACTTGAACCCCCACGCCCGATAAAGGGCACTAGCACCTCAAGCTAGCGCGTCTGCCATTCCGCCACCCGGACTAGGTGTCGCCCTCGCGGCTTCCGATCTCTCGTCCGTCGCGCTGACAGATGTAACTGTAGCAAAGATCGGCTTGGGCTCCCAAAACGGTTCCGGACCGGGGTACGGGGCGGGTGGCGGGAACAAGGGGTCGCGTGTGGCGGGGGCGTGACCAGGGGGTTTCGAGGACGTACGGGGGGTGGATCCGGGTCGGGGGCTGGGGGAGGATGGACGGACGTGCTCGTACGGCCCGGGTGCAGGTCCTGGGGATGGCGCGCTGGTGCGTCGGTGCGGGCCAGAGACGAGGAGTGACCGTGAGCGAGCGGAGCGAGTCGGCGGCGCCGAAGGTGACGGCTGAGTCGGAAGTCGCCGGGATCTGTCGCGATCTGATCCGGATCGACACCAGCAACTACGGCGACGGCTCCGGCCCGGGCGAGCGCAAGGCGGCCGAGTACGTGGCCGAGCAGCTCGCCGAGTTCGGGATCGAGCCGAAGATCTTCGAGTCGGCCAAGGGCCGCGCCTCGACGGTGGTCCGGATCGAGGGCGAGGACCGTTCCCGCCCGGGCCTGCTGATCCACGGCCACACCGACGTGGTGCCGGCCAACGCGGCGGACTGGACGTACGACCCGTTCGGCGGCGAGATCGCCGACGGCTGCGTCTGGGGCCGCGGCGCGGTCGACATGAAGGACATGGACGCGATGACCCTGGCGGTCATCCGGGACCGGCTGCGCACCGGGCGCAAGCCCCCGCGTGACATCGTGCTGGCCTTCCTCGCCGACGAGGAGGCCGGCGGTACGTACGGGGCGCGCTACCTGGTGGACAAGCACCCGGGGCTGTTCGAGGGTGTGACCGAGGCGATCGGCGAGGTCGGCGGCTTCTCCTTCACGGTCAACGATCAGGTCCGCCTCTACCTGGTGGAGACGGCCGAGAAGGGCATGCACTGGATGCGCCTGACGGTCGAGGGCCGGGCCGGCCACGGCTCGATGGAGAACGACGACAACGCGATCACCGAGCTGTGCGAGGCGGTCGCCCGGCTCGGCCGGCACCAGTTCCCGTTGCGGATCACCAAGACCGTCCGGGCCTTCCTGGACGAGCTGTCGGACGCGCTCGGGGTCGAGCTGGACCCGGAGAACATGGACGAGACGCTGCGCGTCCTCGGCGGCATCGCCAAGATGATCGGCACCACGCTGCGCAACACCGCCCAGCCGACCATGCTCGGCGCCGGGTACAAGGTGAACGTGATCCCCGGTCAGGCCACCGCGCACGTGGACGGGCGCTTCCTGCCCGGCTACGAGGAGGAGTTCCTGGCCGAGCTGGACAGCGTGCTCGGCCCGCGGGTGAAGCGCGAGAGCCTGCACTCGGACAAGGCGATCGAGACCGGCTTCGACGGGGCGCTGGTCGAGGCGATGCAGACCGCGCTGCGGGCCGAGGACCCGATCGCCCGCGCGGTGCCGTACTGCCTGTCGGGCGGAACGGACGCCAAGTCCTTCCAGGACCTGGGGATCCGCTGCTTCGGCTTCGCGCCGCTGCAGCTGCCGCCGGAGCTGGACTTCGCGGGGATGTTCCACGGCGTGGACGAGCGGGTGCCGGTGGACGGCCTGAAGTTCGGTGTCCGGGTGCTCGACCGGTTCATCGACGCCTGCTGATCGCGCCCACCGCGTCGCGCCTGCTGATCAGACGACTGGGTCGGCCCGCTCCCGGGATGCCGGGGGCGGGCCGACCGCATTGTCGGAGCTGATGATTGTGGGACGGGTTCGGGGAGATCGACAGAAACGATTCTGCCGAGAAATGCTTGCCGATCATGTGTGCGAGACCTCACCGTTGCGAGTGAATGGGAAATCTGTTCCGTACCCCGTTTGCCGCAGCGTCGTTCATCCCTGTGCAGCCCGCCGAACGGGTTGCGCTGTCCATACAGGAGGAATGATGAAGGTCAAGAAGATCGCCGCTGTCGCCGCCGCCACCGGCGGCCTGGTGCTCGCCGCCGCCGGTGTCGCATCCGCTCACGCGGGTGCCGAGGGTGTGGCCGCCGGTTCCCCGGGTGTCGCCTCGGGCAACCAGATCCAGGTTCCGGTGCACATCCCGGTGAACGTCTGTGGCAACACCGTCAGCGTGATCGGCGTGCTGAACCCGGCGTTCGGCAACCACTGCGCCAACATCTGAGCCGACGTCCGGGCCGCTGAGGCCTGTTGAGTGGACTCGACCCGGCCCCCGGGCGGCGGACGCGCCGCACCGGGGGCGTTCGCGTGCGCGGGGGCCGTGATACACGACCGACGACATGATCGCTCGATCGAGTGAAGCCACAGCGTTCGGCTCAACCTCGTCGTTCGCCTGTCGTTAACTCCTGTGCAGTCGAAGACCTTGCGTGATTTATGGATAGACCAAAATTCCGACTTTCATAAGGTTCACGTCAACGTCGACGCGTCGTCTCGAAAACGTCCCGAAAACGTCAGGGGAAAACATGAGGAATGTAGCCAAGAAGGGGATCCTCACGGCCGTGGCCACCGGCAGTGTGCTGGCCTCGACCGCCGGCTACGCCTACGCGGGCGCCGAGGCACAGGGGGGTGCCGTCGGGTCACCCGGCGTCGCCTCGGGCAACTCGGTGCAGGTGCCGGTCGAGGTGCCGATCAACGCCTGTGGCAACACGGTCGACGTGATCGGTGCGCTGAACCCGTCGTTCGGCAACCGCTGCGCCAATGCCGGCAGCGGCCGTCACGCGGCGCCCCAGGGCGGTCAGCCCGGTCAGTCCGGCGGCGGCACCGCGAGCTCCGGCACCGGCGGGAACCGGGGCACCACCGCCTCGGGCTCCTCCGCCTCCGGCACCGCCGCGGGATCGCCCGGCGTCGCCTCCGGCAACAGCATCCAGGCCCCCGTGCACGTCCCGGTCAACGCCTGCGGCAACTCCGTCAACGTGGCCGGCGTCGGCAACCCGGCCTTCGGCAACGACTGCGGCAACGTGGCGAAGCCCGCCCCGGCCCCCGCCCCGAAGCCGAGCGACGACTGCTCCGAGAGCAGCCACCCGGCCCCGCCGCAGCCCGGGGGCGAGACCCCCCCGGGCAACCCGCGCAACGGCGGCTCGTCCACCACGACCCCCGCCGCGCCCACCGCCAACGGCGGCCCGAGCGTCCAGGCCGTCCCGGCCGCCGCCCGTACGTCGGCCCCGGCCGCCACCGCGCCCGGCGCCCCCGTCGACAGCCAGCTGGCCTCCACCGGCGCCGGCGGCGTCGAGATGCTCGGCGCGGCCGGGCTGGCGCTGCTGCTCGGCGGTGGCGTGCTCTACCGCCGCGCCCGCGCCGGGGCCCGCTGAACCGGTAGTCCGCGGCCCCGGTAGGCCGTGGAGCCGGTAAGTCCTCGGGCCCGGTAGGCCGTGGACCCGGTGGATCGCGGACCCGGGCCTCCTCACGCGCGGCTGCGCGCACCCGCCGCGGAAACGACGCACCCGCGGTCGCCGGATGATCCGGCGACCGCGGGTGCGCGAAGGTTTCGTGCCGGCTCCCGCCCGGGGCAAGGCGACCCGCCCGTCACCAGTTCCGGACCTGGCGGATGATCCTCCGCTTGAGCCGGACCGTCCGGCTGCCGTCGGGGAACAGCCTCAGCCGGTCGAGCTCCCAGTGCCCGTACTCGGCATGCTCGGTGAGCAGTTGGCGTGCCGCGTTCCGCGTGGTGCCACGCGGCATGCGCAGCGACTGGTACTCGTACTCCGGCTGCCGGACCGGCTTGCTTGGGATCAAAACGCTCCTCCTGGGGATCACCTGCGGGCAAGCCTACGGCCTGCCCCGGACAGTCGGCCCGGGTATTTCCGGCCGTCCTCCGGTGCGAAAGCGGCGGCCCGAGGGCTCGCGGCCTGAACGGTCGACTGACAGTGCATCAGTTCTGTTGCACCTGTGGAGGGGATACCCCGATCCCGGCGCGGGAAGCGAGGCCAGGGCGGCCCCGCCCGACCCGCCGCGCGCCCTCTACGCCCGTCCCACGCCGGTACCACGGGGGGACGTACCTGTGCAGATCGGACATCAGGGCGGAAGTTGCGGTGAAATCGCGGGTGTAGGTGACAACCGCTGTGCGTACCGACACCGCGGGGAGATAGCGTCTGCACCATGTCTGATGCCGCGCAGCCAACCATTGCCGAGGTACGCGCCGCCGCTGAGGCGGTCAAGGCCGCCATCGACCGTCATCTGGAAGCGGTGTCAAGCCCCAACGCAGCGGATGATCCCGCCGTGTCCGCCGCCTACGAGCAGCTCGCGACGGCGGCCATCGCCTACGACCAACTCCTGTACGAGGCCTACGACGAGGTCACGCCCTTCGAGATCCCCGGGGACGAGGGGCCCGGCGGGTACCACGGCCCCGAACAGCCCGAGGCGATCAGCGTGCTGATCCGCCGTGACTACCACGTCGTCGACCCGAAGCGGTTGCGCGCCCAGGCCGAGCGCCTGGACGAGTCGCTGACCCCGGGCGGTGCCGGTGCGGGCGGGGTGAACGCCGCGATCGGCGTGCTGTTCGGCGAGTACGAGCCGGACGAGATCGCCGCCCGCAGCGAGGAGTTCGGCCTGGAGGAGGGGGACTCGACGCTCTGGGTCGCGGCGGCCGAGCCGACCGAGCCGGGGGAGTGGCTGCCGGAGCCCTTCGAGCACGCCGACCCGCAGCTGCTGATCTGCCGGTTCGACGTGAGCGAGGTCTACGACGACGAGGACCCGGACGACTGACTCCGTCCGGGACGGACGACGGGCGGGCCCCCACCACCGGGGGCCCGCCCGTCGCGCTTCTGCGGCTGAGCCTGTCCGCGCCTAGGCGCACCGGGTTCCAGCGCACCGGGTTCCAGCGCACCGAGTCTCAGTGCATCGGCCTCAGGCCTCCGGGGCGGCGTTCTCGGCGAGGACCGCCCGCAGCCGGGTGGTACGCGGCTGCGCCGGGCGCTCGGCGACGGCCTGGGCGAGGGCCGGGCCCGCCGCGTGCACCACGGACAGGTGCCGCTCGGCCCGGCCGAAGGCGGTGTAGACCCACTGCCGGGTGAGCGCCGGAGCGGCGTCCTCCGGGAGCACGACCACCGCGCCCGGCCAGCGACGGCCGAGCGCCTGGTGGACCGTCAGCGCCCAGCCGTGCCGCAGCCGGGCGGCCTCGGCGGGCGGGACGGTCCGGCGCGAGCCGTCCGCGTACTCCAGGTGCAGGCCGGTCGCGTCGCCGTCCAGCACCCGGGCCGGGCGGGTGATACCGGGTGCGGGGGAGTCGACCACCCGGTCGCCCGGGTCGAAGCCGCCGAACCGGCCGGGGCCGGGGTTGAGCCGCGCCTTGGCGGCGGCGTTCAGCGTCCGGGTGCCGGCCGCACCGCCGTGGCCGGGGGTGAGCAGCACCACCTGCTCGGCGGGGATGCCGAGGGCGCGCGGGATGGAGTCGGTGAGCAGCTGGATGGCTCGGTGGACGGCCTCGCCGGCGTCCTTGGCGGTCAGGATGACCACCTCCTTGTCCGGCGCCTCGACCGGCTGGAGTTCGCCGATGCCGATGCCGGAGACCAGCTCGCCGATCGGGCCGAAGTCCGGGGTGCGGGAGGCGACCGCCGGGCAGACCTTGGCGGCCAGCAGGTCGGCGAAGAAGCGGCCGGGGCCGGCCGACCAGAGCTGGCCCGGGTCGCCGCTGAGCACCAGCCGGGTGCCGTCGGCGAGCGACTCCAGGACGGTCGCGGCCAGTTCGACGTCCAGCAGCGGGGCGTCCAGGACGACCAGCAGGTCCAGGGCGAGCGTGCCGTCCGGGGCGCGGCCGGGGCCGGCCGCGCCGGAGAGCAGGTCGGCGAGGGTGACCACGGGGAGTCCGGCCGCCCCGCTCCCCGCGAGCGCGAGGAAGGAGTCCCGGCCCTGGTCGGTCCAGGTGGCGGCCCAGGCCCGCAGCCCGAGACCCCGGGCGGCGGCGATCAGCGCCACCGGTTCGGCGCGGGCCGCCTCGCCGCCGGTGTGCAGCACCAGGGCGCTGTCGGCGACGGCGCGGATGAGGGCGGTCGCGGAAGAGGAGGGCGCGGCCTCGGCCGCCGCTTCCCAGGCGGCCGGGCCGGGGGCAGCTCCGGTCTCCGCGTCGGCCTCGGTCTCCGTGTCGGTCTCGGCCTCATCCTCCGTCTCGGCCTCGGCCTCGGCCTCCGCGTCGGGCTCGGCGGTGTCCTCGCCGGGCACGAAGGTGGCCATCAGCTGGAGCAGCTTCTCCGCGAGGCTGACCTCCGCCATCGCCGGCCCCTCCAGCGCGAGCAGCGTCCGGGTCGGCGGCTCGTCGTCCTCGCCGCCCGCCGCGTGCGCCTCGGCCCCGGTGAGCTCCTCCTGGGAGGGCAGCACCCGCCCGTCCTCGACGGCGGCCTGGACCGCGGCGACCGGGTCCGGCATCCGGAGCCGGTCGAGCCCGGCGGTCACCTCGGCCAGTTCCAGGGCCGAGTGCCCGCGCAGCGCCGCCTGCTCCAGCAGCCACTGCACCAGTGCCTGGGCGCGGCGAGGGTCGCCCGGCTCGGCGTCGGGGCCGAGCAGTCCGCGGGCGAAGCCGTCCGCCTGCTCGGGACGGACACCGGGCAGGCCCAGCACCGCCCACGGGTCCTCGCGCAGCCGCTCGGCGGCGTCGTCGCCGAGCTCGGCCACGGCGGCGGCCGCCAGTTCGGCCGGGGCGCCGCCGGCGGTCAGCACTGCGGCGGTGGCGCCGAGCGCGTCACCGGGATGAAGGCCGGGCACCACCGCAGCCGGGGCAGCCGGGGCAGCGGGAGCGGCCGGACCGCTCCCGCCCGCAGCGTCCGCAACGGGAGCCTTGGGCCCCGACGGCGGCTGCCGGACCGGTCCCTGCGGAGCCGAGGCTCGGGGCGCCGACCCCTGCGCGGCGATCTCCCGCATCCGCTGCGCCAGTTCCGCGACCTTCGCCGCCTTCTCCTCGGGGGTCAGCTGGGCCCCGGCCGTCGCCTCCGGAGCGCCGTTCCCCGTGTCACTCATCGTCGTCCGCTCCAAAGGTCACTCCACTACACGTTCCACTCGACGATCCGGCCCGGGCGTCACAGCTCGGTCCACCCCTGGTCCGGGTAGCGGTGCACGGGCGACGAGATGTCGTCCAGCGCGCTGCGGATCTCACCCGGAAGCGTAAGCGCCTCCACCGACAACGCCGCCTGCAGCTGTGCCACGGTCCGCGCCCCGACCAGCGCGCTCGCGACTCCGGGCCGGTCCCGGACCCAGGCGAGTGCGACCTCCAGCGGGCTGCTGGCGAGCCCGTCGGCGGCGGTGGCGAGGGCGTCCACGATCCGCCGCGAGCGCTCCCCGAGGTACGGCTGGACGAAGCCGGTCAGGTACGGCGAGGCGCCGCGCGAGTCCTGCGGGACGCCGTGCCGGTACTTGCCGGTGAGCACCCCGCGGCCGAGCGGCGAGCCGGCCAGCACGCCGATCCCGGCGTCCAGGGCGGCGGGCAGGGCCTCGCGTTCGATCCCGCGCTGCAGCAGCGAGTACTCCAGCTGTGCCCCGGCCAGCGCCCCCCGTCCGTGGTGGGCGTGCTGCCAGGTGGCGGCCTTGGCAAGCTGCCAGCCGCTGAAGTCGCAGACCCCGACGTAACGGGCGCGCCCGGAGGAGACGGCGATGTCGAGGGCGCTGAGGGTCTCCTCGACCGGGGTCGTCGGGTCGAAGGAGTGCACCTGCCACAGGTCGACGTAGTCGGTGCCGAGGCGGTGCAGCGAGGCGTCCAGGGCGGCGAGCAGGTGGCCGCGCGAGCCGTCGAAGCGGCGGGCGCTCTCGGGGACGCTGCCGGCCTTGGTGGCGATGACGAGTTCGGAGCGGGGGATGAGGTTGTCGGTGAGCCGGGAGATCAGGTATTCGGCGCCGCCGTCGGCGTACACGTCGGCGGTGTCGACCAGGTTGCCGCCGGCGTCGACGAACTCCTTGAGCTGCTCGGCGGCCTCGTGCTCGTCGGTGTCGCGGCCCCAGGTCATGGTGCCGAGGCCGAGCCGGGAGACCTGTAGGCCGGTACGGCCCAGGTGACGCTGTTCCATCGGGCGGGCCTTTCACTGGCCGGTGGCCCCGGGCGGTTCCGGTAGCCGTGTAAACGCGCAGGTGGGGCGTGCGCTCCCCACGTCGGCTGAGCGTAGCGGCCGGTGCCCGGGCGGGGGCGAAGACCCGCAGGACGTCGACGGCCGGTGCGGCCGGGGCGCGTGTGACCCAGACCACCACTACTCGTCAGTAGCATGTCCGGCGCGGGCGCGGTTACCCTCGGCCCGACCCCAACCCACTGGAAGGTGCGGCAGATGCGACTCGGTATCAACCTCGGCTACTGGGGACTCGGCATGGACGCCGACAACATCGCCGTGGCCCAGGAGGCGGACCGGCTCGGCTACGCGGTCTGCTGGGCGGCGGAGGCGTACGGCTCGGACGCCGCGACGGTGCTCAGCTACGTCGCCGCGAAGACCGAGCGGATCGACGTCGGTTCGGCCATCTTCCAGATCCCGGCCCGCACGCCGGCGATGACGGCGATGACCGCCGCGACCCTGGACACCCTCTCCGGCGGCCGGTTCCGCCTGGGCCTCGGCGTCTCCGGCCCGCAGGTCTCCGAGGGCTGGTACGGCGTGAAGTTCGACAAGCCGCTGGCCCGCACCCGCGAGTACGTGGAGATCATCCGCAAGGCGATGTCCCGCGAGCGCCTGGTCCACGAGGGCGCGAACTGGACGCTGCCGCTGCCCGGTGGCCCGGGCAAGCCGATCAAGCTCACCGTGCACCCGGTGCGCGAGCACATCCCGCTGTACATCGCCGCGATCGGCCCGAAGAACCTGGAGCTGACCGGCGAGATCGCCGACGGCTGGCTCGGCATCTTCTTCTCGCCCGAGCACGCCGCGATGTCCCTCGACCCGCTGACGGCCGGCCGCGCCAAGGCCGGGAAGACGCTGGACGGCTTCGACCTCTGCCCGACCGTGAACCTGGCGGTCGGCGAGGACATCAAGGCCGGGGTCGACGGCCTGCGCTCGTACGCCGCGCTCTACATCGGCGGCATGGGCAGCAAGGAGAAGAACTTCTACAACCAGCTGACCCGGCGGATGGGCTTCGAGCAGGCCGCCGACGAGATCCAGGAGAAGTACCTGGCCAGGGACTACGCGGGCGCCGCGGCCGCCGTCCCGCACGACCTGATCGACGCCACCTCGCTGATCGGCGACACCGCCCGGATCGCCGACCGGATGCAGGCCTACGCCGACGCGGGCGTCACCACGCTCACCCTGGCGCCCTCCGGCTTCACCCTGGACGAGCGGATCCGGGCGCTGCGCACGGGCGTCGAGGCACTGGAGCGCGCCGGCCTGGCTTAGGACGCGCCGGGGAACGGGCGGCACTACAGCCAGTCGTGCCGCTTGAACACCCGGTGCAGGGCCACGCAGACCACGGCCATCAGCGCCAGCACCGCCGGGTACCCCCAGGGCTGGTGCAGTTCCGGCATGTCGTCGAAGTTCATGCCGTAGATGCCCGCGATCATCGTCGGCACGGCGGCCAGCGCCGCCCAGGCCGAGATCTTCCGCATGTCGTTGTTCTGCTGCACGCTGACCTGCGCCAGGTTGGCGTTGAGGATGTCGGACAGCAGCCGGTCCATGCCGTCCACCTGGTCGTTGACCCGGGCCAGGTGGTCGGCGACGTCCCGCAGGTAGGGCGCCGTCTCGGGGCGGACGAAGCGGGCACCGCGCTCCAGCGTCAGCATCGGCTCCAGCAGCGGGCCGGTGGCGCGGCGCACGGACATCACCTGGCGCTTGTAGCCGTAGATCCGCCCGGCGGTGTCGCGGCCGACCCGGCCGGGGGTGAAGATGTCCGACTCCAGCTCGTCCAGGTCGGTCTGCAGCGCGGTGGCCACCTCCACGTAGCCGTCCACGATGGTGTCGGCGACCGAGTGCAGCACCGAACTGGGCCCGTAGCGGAGCAGTTCGGGCTCCTTCTCCAGCCGGGCCCGCAGGTCGCCGAGCGGGCTGTCCTCGCCGTGCCGGACGGTCATCACGAAGTCGCGGCCGAGGAAGACCATCACCTCGCCGATCGTGACGACGTGCGCGCCGGGGGCGTAGCCGAGGGTCTTCAGGGTGAGGAGAAGCGAGCCCTGGTAGGCCTCGGCCTTGGGGCGCTGGTGGGCGCTGACGGCGTCCTCGACGGCCAGCGGGTGCAGTGCGAACTGCCGGCCGACGTGGTCGAGTTCCTCGGCGGTCGGCTCGAAGAGGCCTATCCAGACGAAGCCGTCCGGACCGGCCGCGCGGGCGGCGGCGAGCGCGCCGGCCAGGTCGTCGGGGGCCTCGATCCGGTGGCCGTCGCAGTAGGCGGCGCAGTGGACGATCATGCGGGCCATTGTCACCCGATCGCGGCCGTCCGGCACGGATCCGGAGCGGATCCACCCCGGATCCACCCCTGATCCACCCCGGAGCCGGGGCGGAACGGCCCCACCGCCCGGCCCGCCGGACCCGCGACCGGGCAGATAACCGGACGGTAACCGGCCCCCACGGCCCTGCCCGGAGGCCGTAGGCTGAGCCCCATGCCCACCCTGCTGCTCGTCCGTCACGGCCGCTCCACCGCGAACACCGCCGGAATCCTGGCCGGTTGGACCCCCGGCGTGGATCTCGACGACACCGGGCGCGCGCAGGCCGCCGCGCTGGCCGACCGGCTGGCCGGCATCCCGCTGGCGCAGGCCGTCAGCAGCCCGCTGGAGCGCTGTCGGCAGACCCTGGAGCCGCTGCTGGCCGCCCGGCCCGAGCTGGCCGAGCCGACCGAGGACGAGCGGCTGGGGGAGTGCCACTACGGCGAGTGGACCGGTCGTCCGCTGGCCGAGCTGGCCAAGGAGCCGCTCTGGCGCACCGTCCAGGACCACGCGGCCGCCGCGGCCTTCCCCGGCGGAGAGTCGCTGCGCGAGCTGAGCCACCGCACGGTGAGCGCGGTGCGCGAGTGGAACGGGAAGGTCGCCGCCGAGCACGGCGAGGACGCGGTCTGGATCGCCTGCTCGCACGGCGACGTGATCAAGGCGGTGGTGGCCGACGCGCTCGGCCTGCACCTGGACCACTTCCAGCGCATCAGCGTCGAGCCCTGCTCGGTCACCGCGATCCGCTACACCCCGCACCGGCCCTTCGTGCTGAGGATGGGCGACACCGGCGACCTCGCCTCGCTGGCGCCGAGGACCGGCCCCGCCCCGGCCACCCCGGCCGGCGACGCGGTGGTCGGCGGCACCGCCTGAGCGGCGCCGCCGGTGGCACGAGCCCGCGGCGCCGCCGGTGGCACGAGCCCGCGGCGCCGCCCCCCCCAGTGCCGACTCACACTGCCCGACCCGTGGCGCAAGCCCGCGGCACCCGTCCGAGCGGCACCGCCCGGGCGCCCGCGTGTCACCCCGCCCGCGGCCGTCGGCTCGGCTCCCCGGCCGAAGCCCGAAGGTCGTAGGGTGACTAACGAGTCCGAACACCCGCGATCCCCCACGGCGGATTCGCGCCGACCGACACGATCCGGAGCGAGAGCGTGACCCGTCAGGTCTACTTCTACGACCAGCCCGAACGGTTCGTGGCCGGCACCGTCGGCCAGCCCGGCGCCAGGGCGTTCTACCTGCAGGCCAGCGCCCGGGGCCGGATCACCAGCGTGCTGCTGGAGAAGACCCAGGTCGCGGCGCTCGCCGAGCGCATCGAGGAGGTCCTGGACGAGGCGCTGCGGCGCAGCGGCGGCGACGCCTCCATCCCGGCCGCCGCCCCGAAGGACCTGCTCGACACCGCCCCGCTCGACCTGCCGCTGGAGCAGGAGTTCCGGGTCGGCACGATGGCCCTGGCCTGGGACAGCGTGGACGGCTGCCTGGTCGTCGAGGCGCAGGCGCTGGTCGAGGAGGAGGAAGAGGAGGAGGACGCCGCCGAGGCGGTCTTCACCGACGACGACACCGGCCCGGACATGCTGCGGGTGCGGCTGACCGGCGCGATGGCCCGGGTGTTCGCCAAACGCGCGCTGGACCTGGTCGCGGCCGGCCGCAAGCCCTGCCCGTTCTGCAACCTGCCGCTCGACCCGGAGGGCCACCTGTGCCCGCGCGCGAACGGCTACCGGCGCTGAACACCGAGACCCCGCCGCAGGCCGACCCGACGGCCGCCGCCGCGCTGGCCGCCGACGTGCCCACCGCCCTCGCGCTGCTGCGCCAGGGCGAGCTGACCGTGCACGGCCGGCTCACCGACGCCTCCAACGCCGCGCTGTACTGCACGGTCGCCCACGGCTCGCTCAGCGCGCAGGCCGTCTACAAGCCGGTGGCCGGCGAGCGCCCGCTCTGGGACTTCCCGGACGGCACGCTGGCCGGCCGCGAGGTCGCCGCGTACGAACTGTCCGCCGCGACCGGCTGGGCGCTGATCCCGCCCACCGTCCTGCGCGACGGCCCGCACGGACCCGGCATGGTGCAGCTGTGGGTCGAGCCTGACCCGCAGGCCGAGCCGCTGCTCGCGCTGCAGGACCCGCGCGGCCCGGAGGAGGGCTGGCTGCCGATCGTCCGGGCCGAGGTGGAGGGCGGGCGCACCGCGCTGCTGGTGCACCACGACGACCGGCAGCTGCGCCGGCTCGCCGTACTGGACGCGGTGCTCAACAACGCCGACCGCAAGGGCGGCCACCTGATCCCGGCCGCCGACGGCCGGGTGTACGGCATCGACCACGGCGTCACCTTCAACACCGAGGGCAAGCTGCGCACCCTGCTCTGGGGTTGGGCGGGGGACCCGCTGCCCGTCGAGGCGCTGGAGGTGCTGGCCCGGCTCGCCGAGCAGCTGGACGGCGAGCTCGCCGAGCGCCTCGCCCCGCACCTGACGGGGGCGGAGCTGGACGCGACCCGGTCCCGGGTGGCCGAGCTGCGCGGCTCCGGCCGCCATCCGCTGCCCTCCGAGGACTGGCCCGCGATCCCCTGGCCGCCGGTGTAGGGACGGTCCGGAGCCTGCCGGTCGATGGTCTGGACCTGTCTCCGGAACAGGTCGCACACTGCTCCGATGGACGCGCGACGGACCACCCCCACCCCCCGCAGCTCGCCGGACCTGCCGTTGCACCGCCTGCAGGTCCCGCTGCCCCAGCTGCTCCCGTTCGCCATCGGCAGCTTCGACACGATCGGCCCGCTCTCCCGGGCGGGCTTCCCCCACCGGCACTCGTTCCACGAGATCGTCCACGTCACCGGCGGCCGCGGCGCCCACGTCCTGGACCTGGTCCACCGGCCGCTGGCGCCACCGCAGTTGTGCGTGATCGGCGTCTCCCCGGGTCACTTGCAGACCCTGGTCAAGCAGGCCACCGGCCGCACGCCGGGCGGGCTGATCCGTCGCCAGCAGACCCTGGAAGCCAAACGGCTGCTCGCCTGCACGGATTTGACGATCCGTCAGGTAGCCAAGGAGGCGGGCTTCGCGGACCCGGCGTACTTCTGCCGCTTCTTCCGCCGGGAGACCGGGATGACCCCGGGGGAGTTCCGGGCGCGGGTCGACGGAAATCACCACGATCCCCGGATCATGTCCATCGCGGTCGCGCCGGACGGCCCGTAACTTTACTGCTGGCCACCGGTGGCCGGCCCGGGGCCCTCGGATGGGCGACCGGTCAGGTCCTTGTCATGCCCCCACCATGGCAAGGGCCGCCCCCCTTACGAGCACCCCGTCTCACGAGAACCCCGGCCTCGCGAGACCCCCGCCTCACGAGAAGGAGACGGCGCATGCCCACGCCCGACGGCATGATCAGCCGCAAGACCGTCCTGAAGGCCGCCGCCGCGCTCGGGGCCGCCCCGCTGCTGGTCGGCGGCGGGGCCGCACTGGCCCGCGAGCAGACCGAAGGCCCCTACTTCAAGCCGAACTCCCCGCTGCGCAGCTCCATGGTCGACGACGGCCCCGGCACCCGGTTGGTCGTCAGCGGCTACGTCTTCGGCCGCGCCTGCCGGCCCGTCTCCGGCGTGCTGCTGGACTTCTGGCAGGCCGACGACAACGGCGCCTACGACAACGCCGGCTACACCTTCCGAGGCCACCAGTTCAGCGACGCGGGCGGCGCGTTCAAGCTGGACACCATCGTGCCCGGGCTCTACCCGGGCCGCACCCGGCACATCCACGTCAAGCTCCAGGCCCCCGGCCGCCCGGTCGTCACCACCCAGCTGTACTTCCCGGGTGAGCCGCGCAACAGCACCGACACCATCTACGACGCCCGGCTGCTGATGAACGTCCGGCAGAACGGCAACGTCCGCGAGGGCAGCTACGACTTCGTGCTGGACGTGCCGCAGACCCCCGGCACGCCGAGCCCGACGTCCACGCCCACTCCCACCGGGACGCCCACCACGCCGCCGAGCGGCAGCTGGGCCCCGGGCACCTCCTACCGCGCGGGCGACCGCGTCACCTACTCCGGCGTCTCCTACGTCTGCCTCCAGGCACACACCGCCATGGTCGGCTGGGAACCGCCGAACGTGCCGGCCCTCTGGCAGCGGTCGTAGCGGCTCCGGCCGCGTCCCCCGGGGAGCCGGGCGCCCGGTCGGCGGCAGGGCCGGCCGGGCGCTCAACCCTGCCCGGACCCGGGCAGGCTCCCTGGCGGGCGTCCTGGCGGGGTCGAAAATCCGTGCAATACCAGTCGGGAAGCGGTCAAGCAACGGCAGGAAGCGAATCCAGTCGATCTTGCGCACTGGTTAGGCTTTCAAATGTTCGCAAGGTTAAAGTTGTTTCCATGCATGCCTGGCCCGCCTCCGAGGTTCCCGCCCTGCCTGGTCAGGGTCTCCCCCTCCGTATCCACGACACCGCAGCGGGTACGGTCCGGGAGGTCGTGCCGCAGGACGGCACCGCCCGGATCTACGTCTGCGGTATCACCCCCTACGACGCGACCCACATGGGCCACGCCGCCACCTACAACGCGTTCGACCTGGTCCAGCGCGTCTGGAAGGACGCCGGCCACGACGTCCTGTACATCCAGAACGTGACCGACGTGGACGACCCGCTGCTGCAGCGCGCGGTCGAGACCGGCCAGGACTGGACCGCCCTGGCCGAGCGCGAGACGGCCCTGTTCCGCGAGGACATGACCGCACTGCGCATGCTCCCGCCGGCCCACTACGTCGGCGCCGTCGAGTCGATCCCGTGGATCGTCCCGATCGTCCAGAAGCTGCTGGCCGCCGGCGCGGCCTACAAGGTCGACGGCGACATCTACTTCTCGGTCGACGCCGACCCGCACTTCGGCGAGGTCTCCGGCCTCACCCGCGAGGCCATGCGCCCGGTCTTCGCCGAGCGCGGCGGCGACCCGGACCGCCCCGGCAAGCGCAACCCGCTGGACGCCCTGCTCTGGCTGGCCGCCCGCCCCGGCGAGCCCGCCTGGGACACCGAGCTCGGCCACGGCCGCCCCGGCTGGCACATCGAGTGCGTCGCCATCGCGCTGCAGTACCTCGGCATGTCCTTCGACATCCAGGGCGGCGGCAGCGACCTCTCCTTCCCGCACCACGAGATGGGCGCCGCGCACGCCCAGGTCGCCACCGGCACCCACCCGTACGCCCAGGCGTACGTGCACGCCGGCATGGTCGCCCTGGACGGCCAGAAGATGTCCAAGTCCCGCGGCAACCTGGTCTTCGTGTCGGCGGTGCGCCGCGATGGCGTCGACCCGGCGGCGATCCGCCTGGCGCTGCTCGCGCACCACTACCGCGCGGACTGGGAGTGGACCAAGGACGTCCTGGACGAGGCCGTCGAGCGCCTCGCCCGCTGGCGCGCCGCGGTCTCCCGGCCGGACGGCCCGTCGGCCGAGCAGCTGCTCGCCGAGGTCCGCACGGCGCTCGCGAACGACCTGGACGCGCCCGCCGCGCTGGCCGCCGTCGACCGCTGGGCCGAGCGGCAGGAGACCGAGGGCGGCACCGACATCGGCGCACCCGGGCTGGTGTCCCGCACCGTGGACGCCCTGCTCGGCGTCGCACTGTAGGCCCGCCGTAGTCCCGCTGTAGGCCCGCTGCCGTCACGCACCGCAACGCCGAAGGGGCGTCAGGACCAAGTGTCCTGACGCCCCTTCGGCGGTTCCGGGCGACGCCCGGTGACTACTCCTCCTCGGCGCCGTCCTGGCCCTCCCGGGCCGTTCCAGGCGCCTCCGGCTCGGCCGGCCGCTCCGCCGTGGCGTGCCCGGACACCGGCTTCTCGCCGGTCGGCCCGACGTTCTCCCGGCGGCGCAGGTAGCGCTCGAACTCGCGGGCGATGGCGTCCCCGGAGGCCTCCGGCAGCTCCGCGGTGTCCTGCGCCTCCTCCAGCTGCTGGACGTACTCGGCGACCTCGCTGTCCTCGGCGGCCAGCTGGTCCACGCCGAGCTGCCAGGCCCGGGCGTCCTCGCCGAGTTCGCCCGGCGGGATGCGCAGGTCCAGCAGGTCCTCCAGCTTGTTGAGCAGGGCCAGCGTCGCCTTGGGGTTCGGCGGCTGCGAGACGTAGTGCGGCACCGCCGCCCAGAGCGTCACGGCCGGGACCCCGGCGTGCGTGCAGGCCTCCTGGAGCACGCCGACGATGCCGGTCGGGCCCTCGTACCGGCTCTCCTCCAGGTCCAGTCGGCGGGCCAGCTCCGGGTCGGAGGTGACCCCGCTGACCGGCACCGGGCGGCTGTGCGGGGTGTCGCCGAGCAGTGCGCCCAGGATCACCACCAGCTCGATGCCCAGCTCGTGCGCGAAGCCCAGCAGCTCGTTGCAGAACGAGCGCCAGCGCATGCTCGGCTCGATGCCGCGGACCAGCACGACGTCCCGGGGCGTCGGCTCGGTCACCCGGATCACCGAGAGCCGGGTGGTCGGCCAGGTGATCCGGCGGATGCCGCCGTCCAGCCAGATCGTGGGCCGGTTGACCTGGAAGTCGTAGTAGTCCTCCGCGTCCAGGGCGGCGATCACCTTGCCGCCCCAGGTCTCGTCCAGATGCGCCAGGGCCGCGGAGGCGGCGTCGCCCGCGTCGTTCCAGCCCTCGAAGGCGCAGACCATCACCGGGTCGATCAACTCGGGAACATCTTCCAGCTCGATCACCCAGCGTCTCCCTCCGGTCGGCGGCCTGGCCGGCACCGCCCCGGCTGGTTTGCCGGGGCGCCGACGGGCCGGCTGCCGACTGTCGAACCTCTCGTCTCCCATGGAACGCCTCGCCCCATGGTCCCTACCTGCCCAGCCTACGGGCTTTGATGCGCACCGCGGCCGGGCACCGGGACAGTCTGGGGGAGCCGGCCGCCCCGATCCAGCGGATATCGGGACCCCGCCGACTGACGGGCCGTCAGTCGACGGGCGGGCGCGGACCGCGTCCGCCCGGTGGCGCGGTGCGACGGGCGTGCCGCGACGGCCCGGCGGCGCGATGATGAACAGGCGCGATGACGAACGGACGGGGGCCGGGCGGAAGGGGCCGGACCGATGAACCGATGGCTGTGGACCGGCGCGGGCGCGGCCGCGCTGACCGGTGCCGCGCTGATGGTGGCGGCAGTGGACCGGGCCGGGCGCCGGCTGCCGGTGGAGCACGTCACCGAGGGCGGACTGGAGCTCCACCAGCCGCCCGGCGCGGTCTGGGACGTGCTGACCGACATCGACCTCTACCCGGCCTGGCGCCCGGGCCTCACCCACGTCGAGCGGCTGCCCGCCGCGGCCGGCGGCCGGGTGCGCTGGCGCGAGTACGACCGGCACGGGCACACCACGTACGAGGTGGTGGCGAGCGAGGCCCCGCACCGCCTGGTCACCGGCATCGCCGACCAGGACCTGCCGTACGGCGGCACCTGGACGTACGTGCTCACCCCGGCCGGGCCGGGCTGCTCGCTGACCGTCACCGAGCGGGGCGAGGTCCGCCGGCCGATCCACCGGGCCGTCTCGCACTACCTGACCGGCGAGGACGCGACCGTCCACCGCTACCTGGGCGCCCTGGCCCACCGGCTGGCCGGCTGACGGGCGGCGGCTACCGGACGTCCACCCAGCCGCGCCGGTACGCCGCCCAGTTCTCGGGCGTCGAGGCGAAGTCCACGTACAGCGCGACGCCGAAGTTCGGCCGCCGCAGGTCCTCCCGGCCCAGGCCCAGCCGGACGCCGCGGACGGCCGCGTCGACGGTCTCGGCGTCGCCCCAGTGGCCCCACTTGTCGTCCCAGTAGAACGGCAGGCCGATCAGCAGGTCCACGTCGGCCGGGGTGGCCCGCAGGGCGAGTTCGGTCTGCCGGGCGACGTAGCCGCCGTACAGCGGTTCGGTCGGCATCGAGGTGTCGTAGGTCATCACGGCGATCTGGTCGACCCGGCGGGCGGTCGCGGCGAAGTACGCCGCGTCCCACCACTTGCCGTGGTCGGTGAGCAGGATCCCGGCCGTGTGCAGGCCCGGCACCGGGTCGATCTGCGGAGCCGCGACCGACAGCTTGGCGCCGCGTGCCGCGGTGACCGGGCGGACCTGGTCGAGCAGGGCCAGCCAGCCCGCCGAACCGGGGCGGATCGGCTCCATGTCGAAGTGCACGCCGTCGAAGCCGAGGTCCAGCACCTGGCGGGCGGAGCCGGTGACCCGGTCCCGGGTGGCGGCGTACTCGAGGTCCAGGGCGTCCTTCTCCGGCTTGACCTCGTCGCCCAGCCAGCTCTGCAGCCGTACGTCGGGCAGTGCCCGGTGCACGGTGTCGGTGAACCAGCGGGCCCGTGGGTGGACGGCGGGCGGCAGCGAGCCGTCGTGCTCCAGCGGGCCGGTGTGCACGTACAGGTCGCGAATGCCGGTGCCGGCCAGCTGCCGCACCAGCGCCGTGACGTCGGCCTCGGTCTTGCGGCCGTCCACCCAGGCGTGGCCGAGCCAGACCGCGTCCCGGCCCCGGGTGCGGGCCTCGGCGGCCGGTTCACCCACATAGTGCAGCCGGATCGCGACGAACAGCGAGCCGAGCGCGGCGACCGGCACCGCCGCCGCCAGCGCCAGGACCAGCAGGGTCCGGCGCCACCGGGACCACCCCCGCCATCGGCCGCGCAGCGCCCGGAACGGGGCCGCCAGGGCCCCGCCGATCCGCCGCGCGCAGGTCCGGAATCGGGCCATGCGCTTGCTCCCCCCTTGCGGTCGAGCGCTCAGGATACGGAACGGGCCCCCGGACCGACCCGTCGGCCGGATACCCTGACCACGTGCCTCCCCGACCAAGCGGGGGTGCAAAGCCGACAGCCGTCGCACCAGGGAGAAGCCCCATGGCCACTGCAGCCAATCCGTCCATCACTGCGCAGAGCCGCGCGAACGCGCTGCGTGAAGCGCTCGCCACGAGGGTGGTGGTCGCCGACGGTGCGATGGGCACCATGCTCCAGGCGCAGGACCCGACGCTGGAGGACTTCCAGAACCTCGAAGGGTGCAACGAGGTCCTCAACATCACCCGGCCCGACATCGTCCGCTCCGTCCACGAGGCCTACTTCGGCGTGGGCGTGGACTGCGTGGAGACCAACACCTTCGGCGCGAACTTCTCCGCGCTCGGCGAGTACGAGATCCCCGACCGGATCTTCGAGCTGTCCGAGGCCGGCGCCCGGATCGCCCGCGAGAGTGCCGACGCGCACAGCGCCGCGGACGGCCGCACCCGCTGGGTGCTCGGCTCGATCGGCCCCGGCACCAAGCTGCCGACCCTCGGCCACGCCCCGTACGAGACGCTGCGCGACGGCTTCCAGCAGAACGCGGCCGGCCTGATCGCCGGTGGCGCCGACGCCCTGCTGGTCGAGACCAGCCAGGACCTGCTGCAGACCAAGGCCGCCATCCTGGGCTCCAAGCGCGCCCTGGCCGAGGCCGGGCTGGACCTGCCGGTGCTGGTGCAGGTGACGGTGGAGACCACCGGCACCATGCTGCTCGGCTCCGAGATCGGCGCCGCGCTCACCGCGCTGGAGCCGCTCGGCGTGGACTACATCGGCCTCAACTGCGCCACCGGCCCGGCCGAGATGAGCGAGCACCTGCGCTACCTGGCCAAGAACGCCCGGATCGGCCTGTCCTGCATGCCGAACGCGGGCCTGCCGGTGCTCGGCAAGGACGGCGCCCACTACCCGCTCAGCCCGGTCGAGCTGGCCGACGCGCACGACGTGTTCACCCGCGAGTACGGCCTCTCGCTGGTCGGCGGCTGCTGCGGCACCACGCCCGAGCACCTGCGCGCCGTGGTCGAGCGGGTCCAGGGCCGCGAGATCGCCGTGCGCGATCCGCAGCCCGAGCCCTCGGCGGCCTCGCTGTACCAGGCGGTGCCGTTCCGCCAGGACACCTCGTACCTGGCGATCGGCGAGCGCACCAACGCCAACGGCTCGAAGAAGTTCCGCGAGTCGATGCTGGCCGGCGACTGGCAGGCCTGCGTGGAGATCGCCCGTGACCAGATCCGGGACGGCTCCCACCTGCTGGACCTCTGCGTGGACTACGTCGGCCGCGACGGCGTCGCCGACATGAAGGAGATCGCCGGCCGCCTGGCCACCGCCTCCACCCTGCCGATCGTGCTGGACTCCACCGAGCCGCCGGTGCTGCGGGCCGGCCTGGAGGCCCTCGGCGGCCGCGCGGTGCTCAACTCGGTCAACTACGAGGACGGCAACGCCCCCGACTCGCGCTTCGGCCGGATCGCCTCGCTGGCGCGCGAGCACGGTGCCGGCCTGATCGCGCTGACCATCGACGAGCAGGGCCAGGCCCGCACCGCCGACGCCAAGGTGGAGATCGCCGAGCGGCTGATCGCCGAGCTCACCGCCGACTACGGCATCGACGAGGGCTCGATCCTGGTCGACTGCCTCACCTTCACCCTGGCCACCGGCCAGGAGGAGTCCCGCCGGGACGGCATCGAGACCATCGAGGCGATCCGCGAGCTCAAGCGCCGCCACCCGAAGGTGCAGACCACGCTCGGCCTGTCCAACATCTCCTTCGGCCTCAACCCGGCCGCCCGCGTGGTGCTCAACTCGGTCTTCCTGCACGAGTGCGTGGAGGCCGGCCTGGACTCGGCGATCGTGCACGCCTCCAAGATCCTGCCGATCTCCCGGATCCCCGAGGACCAGCGCGAGACCGCCCTCGACCTGGTCTACGACCGCCGCCGGGACGGCTACGACCCGCTGCAGCGCCTGCTGGAGCTGTTCGAGGGCGTCTCCTCGGCCTCGGTCAAGGCATCCAAGGCCGAGGAGCTGGCCGCGCTCCCGCTGGAGGAGCGGCTGCAGCGCCGGATCATCGACGGCGAGCGGAACGGCCTGGAGGCCGACCTGGACGAGGCGCTGGCCGGCCGCCCGGCACTGGAGATCATCAACGACACCCTGCTGGCCGGCATGAAGGTGGTCGGCGAGCTCTTCGGCTCCGGCCAGATGCAGCTGCCGTTCGTGCTCCAGTCCGCCGAGGTGATGAAGACCGCGGTGGCCCACCTGGAGCCGCACATGGAGAAGTCCGACAACGAGGGCAAGGGCACCATCGTGCTGGCCACCGTCAAGGGCGACGTCCACGACATCGGCAAGAACCTGGTCGACATCATCCTGTCCAACAACGGCTACAACGTGGTCAACCTGGGCATCAAGCAGCCGGTCTCGGCGATCCTGGACGCCGCGCAGGAGCACAAGGCGGACGTGATCGGGATGTCCGGCCTGCTGGTGAAGTCGACCGTGATCATGAAGGAGAACCTGGAGGAGCTCAACCAGCGCAAGCTGGCCGCGAGCTACCCGGTGATCCTCGGCGGCGCTGCGCTCACCCGGGCCTACGTCGAGCAGGACCTGCACGAGATCTACGAGGGCGAGGTCCGCTACGCCCGGGACGCCTTCGAGGGCCTGCGGCTGATGGACGCGCTGATCGCGGTCAAGCGCGGCGTGCCCGGCGCGACCCTGCCCGAGCTCAAGCAGCGCCGACACGCCCGGGTCGAGGTGGAGGAACCGGAGCCCGAGGTCAACCTCGGCCAGATCCGCTCCGACGTCACCGTCGACAACACCGTGCCCACCCCGCCGTTCTGGGGCGACCGGATCGTCAAGGGCATCCCGTTCGCCGACTACGCCTCCTGGCTGGACGAGGACGCGCTGTTCAAGGGGCAGTGGGGCCTGAAGGCCGCGCGCGCCGGAGACGGGCCGTCGTACGAGGAGCTGGTGGAGACCGAGGGCCGGCCGCGGCTGCGGGCCTGGCTGGACCGGCTGCAGACCGAGGGCTGGCTGGAGGCGGCCGTGGTCTACGGCTACTACCCGGCCAACTCCAAGGGCGACGACCTGATCGTCTTCCACGAGGACGGCACCGAGCGCACCCGCTTCACCTTCCCGCGCCAGCGGCGCGGCCGTCGGCTCTGCCTGGCCGACTTCTTCCGCCCGGAGGAGTCCGGCGTGCGGGACGTGGTCGGCCTGCAGGTGGTCACCATGGGCAACCGGATCTCGGAGGCGGCCAACGAGCTGTTCGCCGGGAACTCCTACCGCGACTACCTGGAGCTGCACGGCCTGTCGGTGCAGCTGGCCGAGGCGCTGGCCGAGTTCTGGCACGCCCGGGTCCGCTACGAGCTGGGCTTCTCCGGCGAGGACCCGCAGGACGTCAAGGACATGTTCGCGCTCAAGTACCGGGGCGCCCGCTTCTCCCTCGGCTACGGGGCCTGCCCGGAGCTGGAGGACCGCGCCAAGATCGCCGAGCTGCTGAAGCCCGAGCGGATCGGCGTGGTGCTCTCCGAGGAGTTCCAGCTGCACCCGGAGCAGTCCACCGACGCGATCGTGATCCACCACCCGGAGGCGAAGTACTTCAACGCCCGGTAATCCCTCCGTCCCGCTCCGTTCGCTCTTTCCGGACGAAGCGGGCGTATCCTGGATGATCCTGAACGGGCCGGTCCGCTCACCAGCGGGCCGGCCTGTGCCATCCCCGGGTGCGCCCGGGGCCTGCCGGAAGGATCCCACCATGACCACCAGCTCCACCGCCACCCGTGTCCTGGACCACGGGGACGACCGCGGTCTGCAGGCGGTGCTGCTGGACATGGACGGGACGCTGGTGGACACCGAGGACTTCTGGTGGCAGGCCGAGGTCTCGCTCTTCGCCGAGCTGGGCCACGAGCTGGACGAGGCGGACCGCGCCCATGTGGTCGGCGGCCCGATGACCCGGGTGATGGACTACCTGGTCGCCCGGACCGGGGTGGACATCGCCCCGGCCGACCTGGGCGTGCTGGTCAACCAGCGCTTCGTGGACCTGCTGGCCGGCGGCGTACCGCTCATGCCGGGCGCCGAGCGGCTGCTCAACACCCTTGCCGCGCACGGGATCCCGGCCGCCATGGTGTCCGCCTCGCACCGGCACGTGATCGACATCGTGCTCCGTTCGCTGGGCGCCCACCACTTCGCCTTCACCATCGGCGGGGACGAGGTGCCGCGCACCAAGCCGTTCCCGGACCCGTACCTGGAGGCGGCCCGCCGGCTGGGTGCGGAGCCGGCTCGATGCGTGGTCGTCGAGGACACCCCGACCGGGGTGCGCGCGGGCGAGGCGGCCGGCTGCCCGGTGATCGCGGTGCCCTCGGTGGCGGCGATCGAGCCGGCCCCCGGGCGGCTGGTGCTGCCCTCGCTGGAGCAGGTCGACCTCGACCTGTTGCGCTCGCTGGTCGCCTCGCGGGTCTGACGGACCGCCAGTTTGAGTGTGATTGTCATCTCATTGCGGCCTGCCCCTACCGGCCGGTAAGCGGCTCGACGGCGCTCCGACTCGGGGGGATCGGGGGAGAAAAAGGGCATTGCCTGACATCTCGTCGAGCGCGCCGGGATGCCCTGAACCGCCGTGTCCCAAACGTCATCTGCGCGGGTATCGGTCGTGCGTGTTCGATATGGCACGCTACTCGGGTTTCGTGCCACCGATAAGGACGCGCCCCGTGAAGACTTCAGCTGAACGCCTCGCAGTACTCGGCTGTGCCGGTCTGGTCGCCGTGACGGTGGCCGGCTGCGGATCGGTGACCGACGCCGTCAAGGGGGACAGCGGCAAGTCGATCACCATGGGCACCGCCCAGCTGACCGGCGTGCTGGACCCCGCGGTCTCCTACGACTCCGGCTCCTGGCTGGTCATGCGCAACGCCTTCCAGTCGCTGCTGACCTTCCCGGCCGCGGCCAGCACGCCCACCCCGGACGCCGCGCAGTCCTGCGAGTTCACCGGCGGCGATGCCACCGAGTACCACTGCACCCTGCGGCCCGGGCTGAAGTTCTCGAACGGTCACCCGCTGACCGCCGAGGACGTGGTCTTCTCGATCGAGCGCACCAAGAAGATCAACGACGACGGCGGCCCGGTCTCCCTGCTCTCCTCGATCAAGTCCGTCGAGGCCAAGGGCGACACCGAGGTGCTGTTCCACCTCGCCACGCCCGACGCCACCCTGCCGGCCAAGCTGGCCAGCCCGGCCGGCGCCATCGTGGACCACCAGGTCTTCCCGGCCGACAAGGCCCTGTCCAACGACAAGGTGGTCGGCTCCGGCCCGTACCGCATCGACTCGGTCGAGATGGCGGGCAAGCAGCTGGGCAAGGTCGTGCTGACGCCCAACGACAAGTACGGCGGCGACGCCAAGCTGCGCAACACCAAGTTCACCGTGCGGTACTTCGACAAGGCCGAGGACCTGAAGGCCGCGCTGGACAAGGGCGACGTCGACCTCACCGACAACAGCCTGGAGCCGAACACCGCCGCCCAGATCCGCTCCGACCAGCAGGGCGGCAAGACCGACCTCCAGGTCACCGAGGGCGACAGCAACGACACCCGCTCGCTGGTCTTCAACACCAAGGACCCGGTCGGCGGCAACGTCGCGGTCCGCCAGGCCGCCGCGCAGCTGATGGACCGCAAGGCGCTCGCCCGCGACGTCTTCGCCCGGACCGTCCAGCCGCTGTACGCGATGGTCCCGGCCGGCGTCACCGGCCACACCACCGCGTTCTTCGACCGCTACGGCGACCAGGACGTGAACAAGGCCAGGAAGTACCTCACCGACGCCAAGGTCCAGACCCCGGTCAAGCTCACCCTCACCTGGTCCCGCTCGCGGGCCGGCAGCAACGAGGCCGACACGCTGAAGAAGCAGTTGGAGACCGGCGGCCTCTTCCAGGTCACCGTCCAGCAGGAGCCGGACTGGGAGGCCTTCAAGAAGGGCTGGGTCGACAGCAAGTACCAGGCGTACGTCATCGGCTGGTTCGCCGACTACCCGGACCCGGACAACTACATCGCCCCGCTGCTGGTCAACGGCGGTGCCTACCACCACGGTTGGGACGACCCGCAGATCAGCGGGAAGCTGGTGCCGGAGGGCCTCAAGCAGGCCGACCGCAGCGCCGCCGCGCCCGGCTACGCGCAGATCCAGCAGATCGAGGCCGTCAGCGTGCCGCTGATCCCGCTGTACCAGAACAAGGCCTTCTACGCGGCGCGTTCGTACGTCACCGGCGTCGAGGCCACCGTCGACACCACCGGCTTCTTCCGCTTCTGGGAGATCGGCCGGACCGGCAAGTAGCACACGGACGACGGCGGCCCGTCCGCTCCCCACATCACCACGGGGAGCGGACGGGCCGCCGTCACGTTTCTGCGGGCCACCGCGCGGTGCGGGAGGGGCCGCAGGAGGGGACCGCTACAGCGCGCCCGGGCGCACCAGCCCGCTCTCGTAGGCGTACACCGCCGCCTGCACCCGGTCGCGCAGCTGGAGCTTGGTCAGCACATGGCCGACGTGGGTCTTCACCGTGGTCTCGCTGACGAACAGCTCCGCCGCGATCTCCGCGTTCGACAGCCCGCGCGCCACCAGCTTCAGCACCTCCAGCTCGCGGTCGGTCAGCGCGCCCAGCGCCTGCGGCGGCGTCTCGTCGCCCGACGGCAGCTTGGTGGCGTACATGTCCAGCAGCCGGCGGGTGATGCTCGGCGCCAGCATCGCCGCGCCGTCCGCGACCACCCGGATCGCCTGCACCAGCTCCTCGGCCGGGACGTCCTTCAGCAGGAAGCCGCTGGCGCCCGCGCGCAGGGCCTCCACCACGTACTCGTCCAGGTCGAAGGTGGTCAGCACCAGCACCTTGGCCGGGCCGTCCCGCCCCGGGCCGGCGATCCGCCGGGTCGCCTCGACACCGTCCATCCTCGGCATCCGGATGTCCATCAGCACCACGTCGGGCTGCAGCGCCCGCACCTGGTCCAGCGCCTGCTGACCGTCGCCGGCCTCACCGACCACCACCAGGTCGGACTCGGCCTCCAGGATCATCCGGAAACCGGTGCGCAGCAGCGGCTGGTCGTCGACCAGCAGCACTCGGATCGTCACTAGGACTCCTTGCTCCTCGGATCCCCCGTGGGATCGTCCTCATCAGACGTACGGGCCAGCGGCAAGGGGTACGGCGGCGGAGTACCGCCGAACTCCGGGCAGCTGGCCTGGTGGTCGCACCAGTCGCAGAGGCGGTTGCGGGTGGCCGGGAAGTCCCCGGTGGCCACCGCGTGGCCGATCCGCTCCCACAACGCCCGCAGCTTGCGCTCCACCGCGAGCAGATCGGCCTGGTCCGGGTCGTAGCTGACCACGTCCCCGCCCCCGCCGAGGTAGACCAGCTGGAGGCGCTTGGGGATCACGCCCTTCCAGCGCCACACCACCAGTGCGTAGAACTTCATCTGGAACATCGCCTTGCCCTCGAAGTCCCGCAAGGGCGCCCGGCCGGTCTTGTAGTCCACCAGCCGGACCTCGCCGGTCGGGGCGACGTCCACCCGGTCGATGTAGCCGCGCAGCAGCAGCCCCGAGTCCAGGGCCGTCTCCACGTACAGCTCCCGCTCCACCGGATGCAGCCGGGTCGGGTCCTCCAGCCGGAACCACTGGCCGACCAGCTTCTCGGCGTCCGCCAGCCAGCGGGTGAGCGCCGCGCCGTCCGGGTCGTCCGGGAACAACGAGCCCAGCTCCGGCCGTTCACCCAGCAGCCGCTCCCACTGCGGGCGCAGCAGGCCCAGTGCCCGTTCCGGCGTGCGCTCGGCCGCCGGGCTGTCGAACAGCCGCTCCAGCACGGCGTGCACCAGGGTGCCCCTGGTGGCCGCCGAGCTCGGCGGCTCGGGCAGCCGGTCGATCACCCGCAGCCGGTACAGCAGGGGACAGGTGAGGAAGTCCCCCGCCCGGGACGGGGACAGGCCGGTCGGCGCCGCCGCCGGGCGCACCGGGGCCCCGGTGACGCTGGTGGTGTCGGTCTGCTGCATGACTACGACCCTATTGCCCTTTGCTGTCATCCCGCTGCCACCGTGCTGCCACCGAGGCGCGCGCAGGCCGCGCAGTGGGTATGAAGGCAGCAGGAGGGGCGCGCGGCCCCGGAGTGCCACGATCACGTAGCGTGGGCGCACCGGGGCACGACGGGGGCGACGACCGAAGGGATCACGGTGAGCGACAGCAGGGGGCAGCAGACCTCCGACCAGCCACCGCAGGACGACCGCGGGCGCCCGGCCGGGAAGCCACCGGAGCGCCGCGGCGGCCTCCTGATGGGCCGGCCCTTCGGCGTGCCGATCTACGTCACCCCCTCCTGGTTCGTCATCGCCGCGCTGATCACCTGGGTGTTCGGCGGACAGCTGGGCGACGTGCTGCCCGACCTCGGCGGCGCCCGCTACCTGGTCGCCTTCTCCTTCGCGGTCGCCTTCTACGCCTCCGTCCTGGTGCACGAACTCGCCCACACCCTGGTCGCGCTGCGCTACAAGCTCGGGGTGCGGCGGATCCAGCTGCAGTTCTTCGGCGGCGTCTCCGAGATCGAGAACGAGGCCACCACGCCCTGGCGCGAGTTCTGGCTGGCCTTCGTCGGCCCGCTGCTCTCGCTGGCGCTCGGCGGCCTGTTCTACCTCGGGGTGCGGGCCGTGGAGCTGTCCACCGTCCCCGGGGTGCTGCTCACCGGTCTGATGGTGTCCAACCTGGTGGTCGCCGCCTTCAACCTGCTGCCCGGCCTGCCGCTGGACGGCGGACGGATGCTGCGCGCCCTCGTCTGGGCGATCACCGGCAAGCCGATGACCGGCACGGTGGCCGCCGCCTGGGTCGGCCGGGTGCTGGCGGTCGCCGTGCTGTTCGGCCTGCCGCTGGTCAGTGCCGCCCGCGGGGTCGAGCGCACCACCACCGACACCCTGGTGGACGCGGTGCTGGCCGCCGTGCTCGCCGCGATCATCTGGAACGGCGCCACCGGCAGCGTGCGCAACGCCCGGCTCAAGGAGGCGCTGCCCGGCCTGCGGCTGCGCGACTTCGCCCGCCGGGCCGTCGAGGTCACCGCCGACACCCCGCTCGGCGAGGCGATGCGCCGCGCCCGCGAGGCCGAGGCCGGCGCGGTGGTCGTGGTGGACGGCCGGGGCGAGCCGATCGCGATCGTGCGCGAGTCCGCGGTCCGGGCCGTACCCGAGCACCGCCGCCCCTGGGTGGCCGTCGGCCCGCTCGCCCGCGACCTCGAGCCCGGGCTGCGGCTGGACGCCGACCTGCACGGCGAGGACCTGCTGCGGGCCGTCCAGACCACCCCGGCGGGGGAGTACCTGGTGGTCGAGGCGGACGGCCGGGTGTACGGCGTCGCCGCGCTCAGCGACATCGAGCGGCGGCTGACCGCCGCCGTCGCCGGGAAATGATCACCGTGGTCGGGCGGGAGGCTCCGCTTCCCTTAGGATTGTCCGTATGTCCGAACCGACCGGTGCCGCCCGCCGACGCGGGCCCTTCCAGGTCGGGGACCAGGTCCAGCTGACCGACCCCAAGGGTCGCCACTACACGTTCACGCTCCAGGCCGGGAACCAGTTCCACACCCACAAGGGTGCGTTCCCGCATGACGAGCTGATCGGCGCTCCCGAAGGCACGGTCGTGCGCACCACGGGTAACGTCCCGTACCTCGCGCTGCGCCCCCTGCTCCCCGACTACGTCCTGTCCATGCCCCGCGGCGCCGCCGTGATCTACCCCAAGGACGCGGGGCAGATCCTGGCGATGGCCGACATCTTCGCGGGTGCCCGCGTGGTCGAGGCCGGCGTCGGCTCGGGCGCGCTCAGCATGTACCTGCTGCGCGCCGTCGGCGAGCACGGCATGCTGGCCTCCTACGAGCGCCGGCAGGACTTCGCCGACATCGCCCAGGGCAACGTCGAGCGCTACTTCGGCGGGCCGCACCCGGCGTGGAAGCTCACCGTCGGCGACCTCCAGGACAACCTGGTCGAGTCCGACGTCGACCGCGTCCTCCTCGACATGCTGGCCCCCTGGGAGTGCCTGGACGTCGCCTCCAAGGCGCTCGTCCCCGGCGGCCTCATCTGCTGCTACGTGGCCACCACCACGCAGATGTCCAAGACCGTCGAGGCGCTGCGCGACCACGGCACCTTCACCGAGCCGCAGGCCTGGGAGACCATGGTCCGCACCTGGCACCTGGAGGGCCTCGCCGTCCGCCCGGACCACCGGATGATCGGCCACACCGGCTTCCTGCTCACCGCCCGCCGCCTGGCCGACGGCGTCGAGCCGCCGCTGCGCCGCCGCCGCCCCGCCAAGGGCGCGTACGGCGAGGACTACGACAGCGGGGCGCCCGAGCCGAGCCTGCAGGAGCGCGCCGCCGCCCGCAAGGCCGCGCGCGGCGAGGACGACCAGCCCGACCTGGGCTGAGCCCGCACACCACGCAGGGGTGGCACGAGCAATCTCGTGCCACCCCTTGGCATTTCCGTCGACCGGGTGTGGGACGATGCTCGCTCACGCAGACCAGCTCCTGGAGCTCTGGAGGGGACGCCTGGTGGAGACCGCGGTCGGGACGACGGCGACGGCTGGACAGCAGACACCGCGGGGCCGCACCCGGCCCGCGCACGTGCGCACCGCCCCCTGGCACTGGGCCCTCGCCCTGGCCGGCTGCGGCGCGGTCGTGGGCGCCGCCCTCGCCGCGTCCCCGGCGACGGGCACCCCGGTGCCCGCCCACGGCACCCCCAAGGCCCTCGCCGCGAGCGCGGCCCCCGACCCGGCCAAGGCCCAACTCCCGATCGACTGCGGCCCGTTCCCGGTCACGACGGCGCTCAGCGTGCCCGCCGAGCTGGGCGACGGACGCCCCGGCACGGTGGTCGCCGCGCACTGCGCCGCCGAGACCGGCACCCCGCCGGACGCCGTCTTCCTGCTCGGCTACGGCCCCGGCGACCGCCCGACGGTGCTGGCCACCCTGCTCACCGAGCGCGAGAACCTCACCGTGAGCCGGCTCGCGGTGCGCTCCGACGGCGCCATCACCGGCCGCGCGCAGGGGTATTCGAGCGAGGACGTGCCGCGCTTCCGGCCCGACATCTCACTCGAACTCACCTGGACGCACCGGGGCGGCGGCTGGGAACGCTCCCAGACCACCGCCCCGCTCAGCCAGACCTGAGGCTGCTATTCGCCCGCTCGCCTCCGGGGCGCTTGGACCCGGTGCCGACGGTCGGCGCTCCCTCGCTCGTGCCTCGCTCCCTCGCTTCTCCCTTTCGGCACCGGCGCGCCCCTTCGGCTCGGGGCGGGAGTTCGCCCGCTCGCCTCCGGGGCGCTTGGACCCGGGGCCGACGGTCGGCGCTCCCTCGCTCGTGCCTCGCTCCCTCGCTTCTCCCTTTCGGCACCGGCGCGCCCCTTCGGCTCGGGGCGGGTCGCCCGCTCGCCCGTGACGCCGCTCGGGGCGGGTCGCCCGCTCGCCTCCGAGCCGGAGGGCGGTTACTCACTCCGCGTCAGGTCCGTACACCTCGACCCGGTCCGCGGCCCGGCGCACGTGGATGCAGTCGCCGGGGCAGTCCTTCACCGAGTCCACCACGTCCTGAAGGAGCGTCAGCGGCACCGGGACGGTCTCCCCGGGTTGCTGGCGCAGCTCGTCGTCCGACCCCTTCACGTAGGCGAGGCCGTCGATGTCGAGCTCGAAGACCTCCGGTGCGTACTGGACGCAGATGCCGTCGCCGGTGCACAGATCCTGGTCGATCCACACCTCCAGCTCCTCGGTCGTCGCCGCCGTCTGCTCGGTCACCGACATGGTCCCCTGCCGTTTCTGTCCCGGGTCGCCCATTTCTGGGAGCAATCCCGCCATTCGTACAACGATCGGACCTCGAGTCGTGGTCGCGATCGGATATCACTTCGCTCGACGATACATCTGGCCCGCTTTGGGCGGTGCGCGGTGGGTATCCCCTTAGCAGAGGGGAAGCACGCTGGGGCGAAGATCGGACACGCCCGTTCCATCTTTCTTGATCTAGGGGTTTACGGACCCCTGGTCCCAGGTAGGGTCTGGAAGCGTCCAGCTCCCCGGAGGAGGTGAGGACCGTGGCAGCCCACGATGACGACTACAACCGCAGCACCGGCAGGCCCGCTCGTGGTTCCGACGAGGCCGCTCAGGTCTCGTACCTTGAGCAGGAAATCGCCGTGCTGCGCCGCAAGCTCGCCGACTCGCCGCGCAATTCGAGAATCCTCGAAGAGCGGATCGTCGAGCTCCAGACCAACCTGGCCGGCGTGACCGCCCAGAACGAACGGCTCGCCTCCACCCTGCGTGAGGCCCGCGACCAGATCGTGGCCCTCAAGGAGGAAGTGGACCGGCTGGCACAGCCCCCGGCCGGCTTCGGCACCTTCCTCGAAGCGAACGAGGACGGGACCGCGGACATCTTCACCGGCGGGCGCAAGCTCCGCGTGAACGTCAGCCCCAACGTCGCACTCGACGAACTGCGGCGCGGCCAGGAAGTGATGCTCAACGAGGCCCTCAACATCGTGGACGCGATGGCCTTCGAGCGCATCGGCGAGATCGTCACCCTCAAGGAGGTCCTGGAGGACGGCGAGCGCGCCCTGGTTCTCGGCCACACCGACGAGGAGCGCGTGGTGCGCCTCGCCGAACCGCTGCGCGACCTCACGATCCGGGCGGGGGACGCCCTGTTGCTGGAGCCCCGCTCCGGCTACGTGTACGAGGTCGTGCCGAAGGCCGAGGTCGAGGAGCTGGTCCTCGAAGAGGTCCCGGACATCGACTACCGCCAGATCGGCGGCCTGAGCAACCAGATCGAGCTGATCCGCGACGCGGTCGAGCTGCCGTACCTGCACGCCGACCTCTTCAAGGAGTACGAGCTGCGCCCGCCCAAGGGCGTCCTGCTCTACGGCCCGCCCGGCTGCGGCAAGACGCTGATCGCCAAGGCGGTGGCCAACTCGCTGGCCAAGAAGGTCGCCGAGGTCACCGGCCAGCCCCAGGGGAAGAGCTACTTCCTCAACATCAAGGGCCCCGAGCTCCTCAACAAGTACGTCGGCGAGACCGAGCGGCAGATCCGCCTGGTCTTCCAGCGGGCCCGGGAGAAGGCGAGCGAGGGCACGCCCGTCATCGTCTTCTTCGACGAGATGGAGTCGCTGTTCCGCACCCGCGGTTCCGGCGTCAGCTCGGACGTGGAGAACACCATCGTCCCGCAGCTGCTCGCCGAGATCGACGGCGTGGAGGGCCTGGAGAACGTCATCGTCATCGGCGCCTCCAACCGCGAGGACATGATCGACCCGGCGATCCTGCGGCCCGGCCGCCTGGACGTCAAGATCAAGATCGAGCGCCCGGACGCCGAGGCCGCGAAGGACATCTTCTCCAAGTACCTCAAGGACTCGCTGCCGTTCCACCCGGACGACCTCAAGGAGCACGACAGCTCCGTCGGGGCCACGGTGGCCGCGATGATCCAGTCGGTGGTGGAGCGGATGTACTCCGAGACCGAGGAGAACCGCTTCCTGGAGGTCACCTACGCCAACGGTGACAAGGAGGTCCTGTACTTCAAGGACTTCAACTCCGGCGCGATGATCCAGAACATCGTCGACCGCGCGAAGAAGATGGCCATCAAGGACTTCCTCGACCACGGTCAGCGCGGTCTGCGCGTCTCCCACCTGCTCGCCGCCTGCGTGGACGAGTTCAAGGAGAACGAGGACCTCCCGAACACCACCAACCCGGACGACTGGGCCCGCATCTCCGGCAAGAAGGGCGAGCGGATCGTCTTCATCCGCACGCTGGTCACCGGCAAGCAGGGCGCCGAGTCCGGCCGCTCGATCGACACTGTCGCCAACACGGGGCAGTACCTGTAAGCACGCGGTTACCCGGGCCGACAGCGGTCCCCGGAGCTGTACGCACACCGTCCGGCTGTGGCGCCTCGCGGCCCCGCAGCCGGACGGCGCGTCTCGGGGCCCGCCGATCGGGGCCGGGTTCTAGGCTCGACCCACCGTCCGCGGTCAGATGGCCGGCGCCGGTGTTGTCCAGCGGTACGTCAGCGTGTTCCGCCCGCCGGGGGCGGCGCACCGGGCAAGGAGGGCCGCATGACCGTACGGCGCGTGATGGGCATCGAGACCGAGTACGGGATCTCCGTGCCCGGGCACCCCAACGCCAACGCCATGCTCACCTCGTCCCAGATCGTCAACGCCTACGCGGCGGCGATGCACCGGGCACGGCGGGCCCGCTGGGACTTCGAGGAGGAGAATCCGCTGCGCGACGCGCGGGGCTTCGACCTGGCGCGCGAGGTGGCGGACGCCAGCCAGCTGACCGACGAGGACATCGGCCTGGCCAACGTCATCCTCACGAACGGGGCCCGGTTCTACGTGGACCACGCGCATCCCGAGTACAGCTCGCCCGAGGTGACCAACCCGCGCGACGCCGTGCTGTGGGACAAGGCCGGCGAACGGATCATGGCGGCCGCCGCGCAGCGCGCGCTCGAGCTGCCCAACGGGCAGAACATCCACCTGTACAAGAACAACACCGACAACAAGGGCGCCTCCTACGGCACCCACGAGAACTACCTGATGAAGCGGGCGACGCCGTTCGCCGACATCGTCCGCCACCTGACCCCGTTCTTCGTCTCCCGCCCGGTGGTCGCCGGGGCCGGCCGGGTCGGCATCGGCCAGGACGGCTCGGCGCACGGCTTCCAGCTCAGCCAGCGGGCGGACTACTTCGAGGTCGAGGTCGGCCTGGAGACCACCCTCAAGCGCCCGATCATCAACACCCGGGACGAGCCGCACGCCGACGCCGAGAAGTACCGCCGACTGCACGTGATCATCGGGGACGCCAACCTCTCCGAGATCTCCACCTACCTCAAGCTGGGCACCACCTCGCTGGTCCTGTCGATGATCGAGGACTCCTTCATCGCCTCCGACCTCGCCGTCGACCAGCCGGTGCGCACCCTGCACCGGGTCTCCCACGACCCGACGCTCAAGTACCTGATCACCCTGCGCAACGGGCGCAAGCTCACCGCCGTCCAGCTCCAGCTCGAGTACTTCGAACTGGCCCGCAAGTACGTCGAGGACCGCTTCGGCACCGACGCGGACGAGCAGACGGTGGACGTGCTGACACGCTGGGAGGACGTCCTGGGCCGGCTGGAGCGCGACCCGATGTCGCTCTCGAAGCAGCTGGACTGGGTCGCCAAGCGGGAGATCCTGGAGGGCTACCGCAGCCGGGACGCCCTGGAGTGGGACAACCCGAGGCTGCACCTGGTCGACCTCCAGTACAGCGACGTGCGGCCCGAGAAGGGCCTCTACAACCGCCTGGTGGCCCGCGGGCGCTTCGAGCGGCTGCTGACCGAGGACGAGGTCGAGCGGGCCGTCTCCAAGCCCCCGGAGGACACCAGGGCGTACTTCCGCGGGCGCTGCCTGGAGCAGTACGCCGAGCACGTCGCGGCGGCCTCCTGGGACTCGGTGATCTTCGACCTGCCCGGCCGGGACTCGCTGCAGCGGGTGCCCACGCTGGAGCCGCTGCGCGGCACCCGCAACCACGTCAAGGAGCTGCTGGACCGCTGCCGCACGGCGGAGGACCTGCTCCGGGTGCTGTCCGGCGGGTAACTTTTCGATCACCACGGGTGAACGTCCGCCGAATGGGAATCATCCGGGGTGGCAGCGGGTGTTGGACAGGAAGCGCCACCGGCAAACCGGGAGCGGCAGTCGCACCTTGTGTATAGGGTCGGTGTCAACCGGCAACGACCCTACCGACCAAACCGTGCCAGACGAATCGAGCGGGGTGAGGGAAATGGCGAGCAAGGACACCGGCGGCGGCCAGCAGCGGGCAAACCGTTCCTCCGAGGAGGTCGAGGAGCAGGCCGCGGAAACGCAGAATTCCGACGACCTCAAGGAACGCCAGGAAAAGCTGGGCGACGACGTCGACGCGGTGCTGGACGAAATCGATGAGGTCCTGGAATCGAACGCGGAAGATTTCGTGCGCGGCTTCGTGCAGAAGGGCGGGCAATAGTCCGGTCCCGGTATTCGGGAATTCACGTCGTGACCGTCGAGGGCGGTCGGGCGGCACTCGCCGCCCGGCCGTCCGGCACCTCACCTCCACGCCCGGGCAGTGATCGTCGGGCGGGTAGGGTGCGGGCAGCGCGCGCTTCAAGCTACCTGGAAGGAATCGTGTGGAAGCCAACACTCTCGGCACCGGGCGTCTACCGGCTGCCTTCCTGACCCCGGGGTCGTCCTCGTTCCTCGACTTCCTCGCCGAGCACAGGCCGGAGCTGATCCCCGGCCACCGCGGGCTCCCCGAGGGCTCCGTGGTCGAGGCCCCGCACGGCACCACGATCGTGGCCGCGATCTTCGACGGCGGCGTGGTGATCGCCGGTGACCGCCGGGCGACGATGGGCAACGTCATCGCCCAGCGCGACATCGAGAAGGTCTTCCCGGCCGACGAGTACAGCGCGGTCGGCATCGCCGGCACCGCCGGCCTCGCGGTCGAGATGGTCCGGCTCTTCCAACTGGAGCTGGAGCACTACGAGAAGATCGAGGGCACCACGCTCTCCCTGGAGGGCAAGGCGAACCGCCTCACCAGCATGATCCGGGGCAACCTGGGCATGGCGATGCAGGGGCTCGCGGTCGTGCCGATGTTCGCCGGCTACGACCTGGACCTCGGCCGCGGCCGGATCTTCAACTACGACGTCACCGGCGGGCGTTCCGAGGAGCGCGGCTTCGCCGCCACCGGCTCGGGCTCGGTCTTCGCCCGCGGCTCGATGAAGAAGCTCTACCGCGACGGCCTGACGGCCGACCAGGCCGTCACCCTGGTCGTCCAGGCGCTCTACGACGCGGCGGACGACGACTCCGCCACCGGCGGTCCGGACCTCTCCCGCAAGATCTTCCCGATCGTCTCGCTGATCACCGAGGACGGCTTCCGCCGGCTCACCGAGGCGGAGGTCGCGGAGGTCGCCGTCGCCATCACCGACGAGCGCCTGATCCACCCCAATGGCCCGCAGGCCCCGCTGATCTAGCCATCACCTCACAGGAAGGGGACGACCGCCGGTGTCGACACCGTTCTACGTCTCACCCCAGCAGGCCATGGCGGACCGCGCGGAGTACGCCCGCAAGGGCATCGCGCGCGGCCGCAGCGTGGTCGTGCTCACCTACGCCGACGGCATCGTCTTCGTCGCGGAGAACACCTCCAGAGCGCTCCACAAGGTCTCCGAGATCTACGACAAGATCGCCTTCGCGGCGGTCGGGCGCTACAACGAGTTCGAGAACCTGCGCATCGGCGGCGTCCGCTACGCCGACCTGCGCGGCTACTCCTACGACCGGGCCGACGTCACGGCCCGGGGCCTGGCCAACGTGTACGCCCAGACCCTGGGCACCATCTTCTCCTCGGTCGGGGACAAGCCGTACGAGGTCGAGCTGATCGTGGCCGAGGTCGGCCGCGGCGCCGACAACGACCAGATCTACCGGCTGACGCCGGACGGCTCGGTCGTCGACGAGAAGAACTACGTGGTGGTCGGCGGCAACGCCGACTCGATCGGCAACTACCTCGGCCAGCGCCACCGCGTCGGCCTGAGCCTCACCGAGGCGGTCAAGGTCGCGGTCGACTCGCTCGCCCGCGACCCCAACGGCGGCAGCCCGCGCAGCCTCACCCCGGAGCAGCTGGAGGTAGCGGTCCTCGACCGCCAGCGGTTCCAGCAGCGCAAGTTCAAGCGGATCCTCGGCAACCAGCTCAGCCGACTGCTCGACGGAGACCAGTCCGCCGAGTCGGACGACGAGGACACCCCGGCGGGTACCACGCCGGAGTAGCAGTGCCTGCGGAGTCCCGTACGGCGGCCGGACCGCCGTCGTACGGGACTCCGGTGCCCCTGCGACGGCCCGGCCGTCGTGGAGGCGGTTTCGGACAGCTCCGACAAGAATGGAGTGCTCATGGACCGCCGGATCTTCGGGCTGGAGAACGAGTACGGCGTGACCTGCACGTTCCGCGGGCAGCGGCGGCTGTCGCCGGACGAGGTCGCGCGGTACCTGTTCCGCCGGGTCGTCTCCTGGGGCCGCAGCAGCAACGTGTTCCTGCGCAACGGCGCCCGGCTCTACCTCGACGTCGGCTCCCACCCCGAGTACGCCACCCCCGAGTGCGACGACGTGGTCGAGCTGGTGACGCACGACAAGGCGGGCGAGCGCATCCTCGAAGGGCTCCTGGTGGACGCCGAGCGGCGGCTGCACGAGGAGGGCATCGCGGGGGACGTCTACCTCTTCAAGAACAACACCGACTCCGCCGGGAACTCCTACGGCTGCCACGAGAACTACCTGGTGGCCCGGCACGGCGAGTTCTCCCGGCTGGCCGACGTGCTGATCCCCTTCCTGGTCACCCGCCAGCTGATCTGCGGCGCCGGCAAGGTGCTGCAGACCCCGCGCGGCGCGGTGTTCTGCGTCAGCCAGCGCGCCGAGCACATCTGGGAGGGCGTCAGCTCCGCCACCACCCGCTCGCGGCCGATCATCAACACCCGGGACGAGCCGCACGCGGACGCCGAGCGCTACCGCCGGCTGCACGTGATCGTCGGCGACTCCAACATGTCCGAGACCACGACGCTGCTCAAGGTCGGCGCCACCGACCTGGTGCTGCGGCTGATCGAGGCCGGCGTGGTGCTGCGCGACCTCACCCTGGAGAACCCGATCCGGGCGATCCGCGAGGTCAGCCACGACCTCACCGGCACCCACCAGGTGCGGCTCGCCAACGGCCGCGAGGCCAGCGCGCTGGACATCCAGGAGGAGTACTACAGCAAGGCCCTGGAGTTCGCCGACCGCAAGGGCATCAACACCGGCACGATCGCCCGGGTCCTCGACCTGTGGGGCCGCACCCTGGAGGCCGTCCGCAGCGAGCGGCTGGACGGGGTCGCCACCGAGATCGACTGGATCATGAAGTACAAGCTCATCGAGCGCTACCGCGAGAAGCACCAGATGAGCATGTCCAACCCGCGGGTGGCCCAGATCGACCTCGCCTACCACGACATCCACCGCCGTCGCGGTCTGTTCTACCTGCTCCAGGGCAAGGGCCAGGCGCAGCGGATGACCACCGACCTCAAGACCTTCGAGGCCAAGTCGATCCCGCCGCAGACCACCCGGGCCCGGCTGCGCGGGGACTTCATCCGCCGGGCGCAGGAGCAGCGCCGGGACTTCACGGTGGACTGGGTGCACCTGAAGCTGAACGACCAGGCGCAGCGCACGGTGCTGTGCAAGGACCCGTTCCGTTCGGTGGACGAGAGGGTGGAGAAGCTCATCGCGGGGATGTGATGCCCCGATCGTGATCAAGGCGTCGTGATCACGGTGCGGCCGGCCCCGGTGGTGTCTACCGGGGCCGGACGCATGCCGGGCATACGCTGTCCGTCGAGTCAGGAGAGCCGACTTCGACCGACAGTTAGGACCACCGTGCGCCGCAACGCCGGTTTGCTACTCACCCTGCCGTTGCTGCTGGCGGTCGCCTGCAGCAGTACCCCCAAGGCGGCCGGTCCGGCGACGCCGTCCGCGGCGAGCGCCGCCCCGACGGTGCCGGCGCCGGTCGGCGAGGCGTCGCCGATGCCCACCCTTTCGGGGGGCGGATTCGGCAGCAAGGCCACCATCACCATCCCCGAGGGGCAGCAGCCCAGCGGCCAGTTCGTGGTGAACACGGTCAGCGAGGGCGAGCGCTCGACCGTCAACAAGGGCGACTGGGTGACGGTCAACTACACCGCGAAGGACTGGACCACCGGCAAGGACCTGCCCAGTTCGTACGACCCGGGCGGGAAGCCGCAGCTCTACCAGGCGGGCAGCGGGCAACTGGTGCCGGCGTTCGACCAGAGCGTGATCGGCAAGAAGGTGGGCACCCGGCTGCTGGTGGTGGCCCCGCCGGCGGCGGCCTTCGGCGATCAGGGCTCCGGCCAGCTGGGCGTCAACAAGAACGACACCGTGGTGTTCGTGCTGGACATCATGGAGAGCCTGCCGCAGGACTCCACGCTCACCGGGAACATGACCCAGCCGGCCGCGACGCTGCCGCAGGTCAAGGACAACGGCAAGGCGCCGGTGACGATCACGATCCCGGCCGGTCAGGCCGCGCCCACCGACCTGCAGCAGGCGGTGCTGATCAAGGGCGAGGGCAAGCAGGTCAAGAGCGGGCAGACCCTGGTGGTGCAGTACACCGGGGTGCTGTGGAGCAATGGCCAGCAGTTCGACTCCTCCTGGACGCACGGCGGCGCGCAGGCGGTGCAGATCGGCACCGGCAGTGTGATCGAGGGCTGGGACAAGGGCCTGGTCGGGCAGAACGTGGGCAGCCGGGTCCTGCTCGTGGTGCCGCCCGCGCTCGGGTACCAGGACAAGCCGCAGGGCGCGGTCCCGGCGAACTCCACGCTGGTCTTCGTGATCGACATTCTGGAAGCGGTCTAGGAAGTCACCCGGAAGATTCCGTACGCTTGGGCGGACGCTCGTACAACGAAGCGTCCGCCCTCATCCTGAGCTGTCATACTGCCCTCGCGCTGTGGCAGGCGCCGCCCGGCGCCAGGTCGGGGGCGGGCCGTGCGGCGGCAGGCCGGCGCTCAGCACGCCGGGCGCAGACCTGAAAGACCTGTGGCGAGATGGATGGGGAGTCATGACTGAGAAGACGCCGAGCCCGGGCGGGGCCGGCACCGCGGCGAACGACAGCTCTGCGGGTGACCCGGCCGCCTCTCGCCCCGGCGGCCCGCTTCCGGGGGACGGCGAGTCGATCGTCGTCCCGCCGTCGATCCTGAAGCAGCAGGCCGGCTGGGCGCAGCCCGGCGAGGCGCCGCGTGCCGCGGGCGGGACCAAGACCGACGACACCCCGCAGATCTTCGCCTCCAACGTGCGCAAGGCCGACACCTCCGAGGCCGGGTACGACGAGAACCCGCCCGGCGTCGGCCGGCTCGGTGTGATCCTCGGCACGGTGCTGGCCGTTCTGCTGGCCGGCAGCGCCGTGACGCTGTACATGGTCAACAAGGACGGCAGCAAGGACACCAACGCCGCCCAGCCGGACGCCGCCAAGACCGCGCCGCCCACGCCGAGCGCCGAGCCGGTGCCGCCGATCAAGGACAGCGCCAAGGTGCTGCCGACCGTCACCGGCGACTTCGGTAAGAAGGCCGACATCCAGGTGCCGGGCGAGGCGTCGGACGGCACCTTCGTGGTCAAGGTGCTCTCCGAGGGCACCGGCGCCAAGGTGGACAAGAACTCCTGGACCTCGGTGGACTACACCGCCAAGGACTGGAACACCGGCAAGGACATCCCGAGCTCGTACGACGCGGACGCCAAGCCGCAGATCTTCCAGGCGGGCACCGACTCGCTGATCCCGGCGCTGGACCAGGCCGTGATGGGGAAGAAGGCCGGCAGCCGGCTGCTGGTGGTGGCCCCGCCGGCCGCCGCGTTCGGCTCCCACGGCAAGGCCGACATGTCGATCGGGCCCAAGGACAACCTGATCTTCGTGATCGACATCCGCAACGCCAACGCGCCCGACTCGACGGTCAGCGGCACGGTCACCCCGCCGCCGGCGGACTTCCCGCAGGTCAAGGACAACGGCAAGAAGCCGGCCGACATCACGCCGGTGGCCGGTGCCAAGGACCCGACCGAGCTGAAGAGCCACGTCCTGATCAAGGGCACCGGGCCGAAGGTGGAGAAGGGCGAGAAGATCGTCGTCCAGTACACCGGCGCGCTGTTCAAGGACGGCAAAATGTTCGACTCCTCGCTCGGCAAGGGCCAGGCGTACGCCTTCCCGCTCGGCGGCGGCCAGGTCATCCCGGGCTGGGACCAGGGCCTGGAGGGCCAGACCGTGGGCAGCCGCGTCGAGCTGGTGGTCCCGGCGGCGCTGGGCTACGGCGACAAGGGCCAGGGCGACATCCCGCCCGGCGCGACGCTGGTCTTCGTGGTGGACATCCTGGACGCCGGTCAGGGCTGATCCACTTTCGGGTGACAATGGTGGAGTGTGACCTTCGGGTCGGAATGCAACGCGAAACGTGAGAAGAGGGACTGTGAGCGTCAACCTCAACGAGAAGCCCGAGATCGACTTCCCGATCGGCGACGCCCCGACGGAGCTGCAGATCCGCGACATCGTCGTCGGTGACGGCGCGGAGGCCAAGAAGGGTCAGAACGTCAGCGTCCGCTACGTCGGCGTGACCTTCGAGACGGGCGAGGAGTTCGACGCCAGCTGGAACCGGAGCCCGAACGAGTTCCGCTTCCCGCTGGGTGCCGGCCGCGTCATCAAGGGCTGGGACCAGGGCGTCGTCGGCATGAAGGTCGGCGGTCGCCGCGAGCTGACCATCCCGTCGCACCTGGCCTACGGCGACCAGTCGCCGACCCCGCTCATCCCGAAGGGCTCGACCCTGATCTTCGTGGTCGACCTGCTGGCTGTCTGAGCCTGCTCGCGCCGTGGGCCGGACCCCTCCGGGGGCCCGGCCCACGGGCATGTCCGGGCCCGGCGGGCACGGCTCCGGGACCGGGTGTGGGACGCCGCTTTTGCACTGCGTACCGCTACCGGTACGGTCGGTCCCGCCGGGTGGTGATCGCCCGGTTGGCGCACCCCGCGCGCGGCGCGGCACACCGGAAGGGTCAGCGATGGCGATCGCCAAGGCAGAGCGGCTGATGAATCTCGCCCTGTGCCTGATGAACACCAGACGTCCGCTCTCCAAGAAGGAGCTGCGGGAATCCATCGAGGCGTACCGCGAGGCCTGGCAGGGCAGCAGCGAGGACGCCTTCAACCGGATGTTCGAGCGGGACAAGGACGACCTGCGCGAGCTCGGCCTGGTGATCGACGTCGACGAGAGCGCCCTGGACGGCGAGCTGGGCTACCTGGCCCGCGCCGACCGCAACCGGCTGCCCGAGATCGCGCTGGACGCCGAGGAGGCGGCCGCGCTGACCCTGGCCGCCCGGGTCTGGCAGCAGGCCAAGATGTCCGGCGCGGCCAGCGGCGCGCTGCAGAAGCTGCGCGCGGCCGGGGTGCCGTTCGCCGAGCCCGAGGGCCGTACCGCCCTGGAGCCGCGCATCCCCGCCCGGGAGGCCGCGTTCGAGCCGCTGCTCACCGCCGCCCGGGACCGCCGTCCGGTCACCTTCGAGTACCGCAAGGCCGGCGCCGCCGCCGTCGAGCAGCGCAGCGTCGAGCCGTGGGCGCTGGAGTGCTGGCGCGGGCACTGGTACCTGGCCGGGTACGACCGCGACCGCGGCGACGCCCGGGTGTTCCGGCTCAGCCGGATCACCGGCAAGGTGCGGGCCAAGAACGGGGCCTTCCTCGGCACCGTGCCCGAGCACGTGGACGTCCGGGCCACCGTGGCGAAGTTCGCGGGGGAGGGCGCCACCGCCACCGCGACCGTCCGGGTCCGCCGGGGCGCCGGCTTCCCGCTGCGCACCAAGGCGCTGAACAGCACCCGGGTGGACGAGGTCTGGGACGAGCTGGAGATCCCGTACGGCAACGGGCTGGGCGCCGACCTGGCGGAGTTCGGGCCGGACGTGCTGGTGCTCGGGCCGGAGGAGCTCCGGGCGGATGTGGTCGACCGGCTGCGGGCGGTCGCGGGTATCGAGGTGGACGCATGAGCAACGCCATTGACCAGACGCGACGGATGCTGTCACTGGTCACCTATCTGCGTGAGCGGCCGGGGGCCGAGGTCGCCGAGGTGGCCCGGGCCTTCGGGATCAGCGAGCGCGAGCTGATCGGGGACCTCAACGTGCTGCCGATGTGCGGCACCAGCTTCCGCGGCGGCGACCTGCTCGACATCGACACCGACGGCGAGCGGATCTGGTGGCACAACGTCGACGACGTGGCCCAGCCGCTGCGGCTGGCCGCCGACGAGGCGACCGCGCTGCTGGTGGCCGCCCGCGCGGTGGCCGGGCTGCCCGGGCTGCGGGCCGGGGACCGGGAGGCGCTCACCCGGGCCGTCGCCAAGATCGAGAACGCGGCGGGGGAGAGCGCCGAGGGCAGCGCCCGGGTCGGCGTGACCTTCGAGGCGGAGAGCCACGTCTTCGCCGACATCGACCGCGCGCTCAGCGAGGGCCGCCGGCTCTGGCTGCGCTACTACTCGCACGGGCGCGGCGGGATGACCGAGCGCGAGGTCGACCCGATCCGGCTGCTCACCGAGGGCCACACCTACCTCGAGGCCTGGTGCCGCACCTCCGAGGACCACCGGATGTTCCGGCTGGACCGGGTTGCCGAGATCCGCGTCCTGGACGTCCCGGCCGACCCGCCCCGGCGCGAGCCGCGCGACCTGAGCGGCGGGCTGGTCAACCCGGCGGCGGACGACCCCGAGGTGGTCGTCGAGGTCTCCTCCGGTGGCCGCTGGGTGGCCGAGTACTACACCCACGACCGGGCCGAGGAACTGCCCGACGGTGGGCTGCGGATCACCCTGCGCAGCGCCGACCCCTCCCAGCTGCGCCCGCTGGCGCTGCGGCTGGGCCGGGACGGCCGGATCGTCTCGCCGCCCGAACTGGCCGAGCAGGCGCGCTGGGCTGCGCGGGAGGCGCTGGCCGCCTACGGGGAGGGGCAGGTCTGAGCGGTGGAACCCGGGACCAGATTCAAGGTGTACTGCTCGGAGTGCCGGGAGAAGGTGGAGCTCCCGGCCGAGGAGTTCCGGCTCACCCTCGGTCGCACCCCCGCCCAGGCGCACTACAGCTTCGGCTGCCCGCTGTGCGGGGCGGCGGTGCGCAAGCCGGCCGGGGAGAAGATCGTCGAGGCGCTGGTCGGGGCCGGGGTCCGCACCATGCGGCTCGTCCCGGCCGAGGGGTAGGGCCCGTATAGGGTGGGGCGCATGTCCTGGATGCTCGTCGCCGCCGTCCTGCTCGCCACCGCGGGCCTGCTGGTCCTGGGGATCCTCGCGATCCGGCTGTGGCTGGACGTGCGGGCGCTCGCCAAGGGCGTGGACACCGCCTCGCGGGCGCTGGCCACGGCGGCGGAAGAGCTGGCGGACGCGGTGCCGAGCCGGTCGTAGCGCCTCCGCGGTCCGGCCCGGCCGGGGCGTCGGCGGTACGGGGGCTGCTGCGCGCGGGCAGGGGCGGGTTACGCTCTCAGATGGCTCCTGAAACCGTGTACCGGGGGTCGCTGTCCTGTTCGGGCGGCCGTCGTCGTGGCGTCATCCGCAGCGGTTACCATCCGCAGCGGACGGCCCGTCGGGCCGCCATGACTGAAGGTGGTCGCGCATGCGTATCTCGATGACCGGGATCGTGGTGATCGTGGTCCTCGCCATCGTGCTGTTCGGAGCCAAGCGGCTGCCGGAGCTGGCGCGGTCGCTGGGACAGTCGCTGCGGATCCTGAAGAGCGAGGCCAAGGCGATGCGCACGGACGGCGAGTCCGAGGGGAGCGCCCCGGCGGCGCCGGCTGCTCCCGGGCAGGTGGACGGCGGCGCGGTCAGGACCGTCCAGGCCGCTCCGGGCGCGTCGGCCACGGCCCGTCCGGTGGCGGAGCCCGGCGCCGGGCCGTCGGCGTCCGACGGCGACCGCCCGCACTGAACGCGGCGCACACGGCGCACGTGACGCACGCGACTATCCATGGAGGCCCGTCGACCGGCGGGCCTCGACGCACGATGTGAGGACCGGGGTTGAGCAAGCTCTCCAAGGCGCCGACGGCGTCCAAGGCGTCGAAGGACCCTGAGGGGCGGATGGCCCTCGCCGACCATCTGCGGGAACTGCGCAACCGCGTGGTCAAGTCGGTCCTGGCCATCCTGGTGATCACGATCGTCGCGGCGGTCTACCACAAGCAGCTCGAGGAATTCCTGCTGAAGCCGCTGCCGCGCTGCACGAAGGACACCGCCGACCAGTTCCACGGCAAGTGCGCCCTCGTTTCCAACATCGGTCTGACCGCCGGTTTCACCTGGATGCTGAAGGTCTCGCTGACCGCCGGCGTGGTCGGGGCCGTGCCGGTCTGGCTCTACCAGGTCTGGGCCTTCGTGGCGCCCGGCCTGCACCGGCACGAGAAGAAGTACGCGGCCGTCTTCATCGCCTGCGGGGCCCCGCTCTTCCTGGCCGGCGTGGGCGCCGCGATCATGGTGCTGCCGGTCACGGTCGACGTGCTGCTCTCGTTCACGCCGAACAACACCACGCCGATCCTGCCGCCCGAGGACTACCTCGACATCGCCACCCGGATGGTGCTGGTCTTCGGCCTGGCCTTCGAGTTCCCGCTGCTGCTGGTGATGCTGAACCAGGTCGGCATCGTGACGGGCAAGCGGCTGCTCAGCTGGTGGCGCGGGATGGTCATGGGCATCACCGTGTTCGCCGCGTTCGCCACGCCGGGTGCCGACCCGTTCAGCATGCTGCTGCTGGCCGCGCCGATCTGGGCGCTGTACTTCCTCGCGGTCACCATCTCGCTGCTCAACGACCGGCGGAAGGCGCGCCGCAACCCGGACGCCGGGCTGGACGACGAGGAGGCCTCGCACCTGGACCTCACCGTCCAGCCGGTGGCCGGTGCGGAGACCGTCGAGGCCTCGGCGGCTCCGGCGGCCACCGCCGCCCCGGTGCCGGCCGCGCGCCACGAGCAGATGGACGACATCACCTGAGCCGACCTGTCCTGAGGGAGCCCCGGCCCGTCGCTCGCGAGCGGCGCGCCGGGGCTTTCCGCTGGTCGGGGCCCTTTCCGGGGCCTTCCGGGTGCCGGCCGGGCGCTAGCGGGGGTTTCGGCCGCGCGGTCTTGGCAGGGTGGATGGCATGTGACATATTACTGACGTGCTGAAGACCGAGAGACCTCCCCTGGATGTCGTCGTGGTCGGCGCCGGTGTGGTCGGCGCCGCCTGCGCCTACTACGCCGCCCGCGCCGGGCTCGCCGTCGCCGTCGTGGACCGCGGGCCGGTGGCCGGCGGCACCACCGGCGCGGGCGAGGGCAACCTGCTGGTCTCCGACAAGGAGCCCGGGCCCGAACTCGACCTCGCCCTGCTCAGCACCCGGCTCTGGGGCGAGCTCGCCGAGGACCTCGGCGCGGCCGTCGAGTACGAGCCCAAGGGCGGCGTGGTGGTCGCCTCCACCGCCGCCGGACAGGACGCGCTGCGGGCCTTCGCCGCCGGGCAGCGCGCCGTCGGAGTGGTCGCCGAGGAGGTGCCCGGCGAGCGGCTGCGAGAACTGGAACCGCACCTCGCCCCCGGCCTGGCCGGCGGCTTCCACTACCCGCAGGACGCCCAGGTCCAGCCCGCCCTGGCCGCCGCCCACCTGCTGCGCGAGGCCCGCCGGGCCGGCGCCGAGCTGATCACCGGGGAGACCGTGACCGCCGTCGACCGGGGGCCGGACGGCGCCGTGCGCGGCGTACGGACCGACCGCCGCCGACTGGCCGCGCCCGCCGTGGTGAACGCGGCCGGCACCTGGGGCGGCGAACTGGCCGCGCTGGCCGGAGTGCACCTGCCGGTGATGCCCCGGCGCGGCTTCGTCCTGGTCACCGAGCCGCTGCCGCGGGTCGTCCGGCACAAGGTCTACGCCGCTGACTACGTGGCCAACGTGGCCAGCGGATCGGCCGGGCTGGAGACCTCCGCCGTGATCGAGGGCACCCCGGGCGGACCGGTGCTGATCGGCGCCAGCCGGGAGCGGGTCGGCTTCGACCGCACGCTCTCCCAGGAAGTGCTGCGCCGCCTGGCCGGCCAGGCGGCGGAACTCTTCCCGCTGCTCGCCGACGTCGCCGTGCTACGCGCCTACCGGGGCTTCCGCCCGTACCTGCCGGACCACCTGCCGGCCATCGGCGCGGACCCCCGGGTGCCCGGGCTCTACCACGCCTGCGGGCACGAGGGGGCCGGCATCGGGCTGGCCCCGGCGACCGGGCTGCTGATCAGCGAACAGCTCACCGGCAAGCAGCCGGAGCTGGACCTCGCGCCGTTCCGCGCGGACCGGTTCCCGGCGGTCTGAGACCGACCCCGCGTGAGCTCGGGCCCCCGCGTGAGCTCGGGGCCCGGCATAGCTCGGGGCTCCGCATAGCTCGGGCCCGTAGGAGATTCCGTCCCGCATGAGATTCCGTCCTGGATTGGAGAAGCCGCCGATGCGCCGCCGCACCCCCGCCGGGCTGGTCGAGGCCGAGCCCGGGCCCGCCCACCACATCGAGTTCGACGGGCGGCCCGTCCCCGCGCTGCCCGGGCAGTCGATCGCCGCCGCGCTCTGGGCCGACGGCGTGCTCGCCTGGCGCACCACCCGGGTCGGCGGGAAGCCGCGCGGGGCGTTCTGCGGGATCGGCAGCTGCTTCGACTGCCTGGCCACCGTGGACGGCCGACCCAACCAGCGCACCTGCCTGCTCCCCGCCGAGCCCGGCACCACCGTCACCACCCAGGAGGGCCACGGCCGTGCCGACCTCGCCGTCTGACTCCTCGTCGTTCGACCCCTCGCCGTTCGACCCCCTGCCGTTCGACCTCGCGGTGGTCGGGGCCGGCCCGGCCGGGCTCGCCGCCGCCGTCACCGCCGCCGACCTCGGGCTGCGCTGCGTCCTGCTGGACGGCGGGCAGCACACCGGCGGGCAGTACTACCGCCACCCGGCGCCCGGCCTCGGCGCGGCCCGGCCGGACCGGCTGCACCACCACTGGTCCGCCTACACCGGCCTGGCCGACCGGCTCGCCGCCCACGAACGGGCCGGGCGGGCCGCCTTCCGGGCCGGGCACCAGGTCTGGGCGCTGGAGCGCTCCGGGGACGGCTTCGCGGCGCACGTCACCCGCGGGCCCGAGAGCAACGACCGGGCCACCGTCCGGTCCCGGTCGGTGCTGCTCGCCACCGGCGCGTACGAGCGGCAGCTGCCGTTCCCCGGCTGGACCCTGCCCGGGGTGGTCACCGCGGGCGGCGCGCAGGCGATGCTCAAGGCCGGGCTGGTGCTGCCCGGGCGACGGATCGTGGTCGCCGGGAGCGGGCCGCTGCTGCTCGCGGCGGCGTCCTCGCTGGTCACCGCCGGGGCCGAGGTGCCCGCGGTGGTCGAGGCCACCGCCTACCTCGGGTACGCGCGGCGGCCGGGCGTGCTGGCGGGCGTCCCCGGCAAGCTGGTCGAGGGCGCCGGGCACGGCGGCGCGCTGCTGCGGCACGGTGTCCGGCTGCGCCCGCGCAGCGCGGTGGTCGAGGCTCACGGGACGGACCGGGTCACCGGCGTCACGGTGGCCCGGCTGGACGCCGAGTGGCGGCCGGTGCCCGGCACCGAGCGGCGGATCGACTGCGACGCCCTAGCCGTCGGCCACGGCCTGCTGCCGCAGATCGACCTGGCCACCGAACTGGGCGCACGGACCCGTACCGGGCCGGACGGCGCGGTCGCACTGGCGGTCGACGCCCGGCTGCGTACCAGCGTGCCCGGCCTCTGGTCGGCGGGGGAGACCAACGGCGTCGGCGGCGCCGACCTCGCGCTCGCCGAGGGCGAGCTGGCCGCGTACGCGGTGGCCGGGGCGCTGCCGACGGCCGCGCTGCTGCGCCGCCGCTCGCGGCTGCGGGCCTTCGCCGAGCTGATGGCCGCCGCCCACCGGCCGGGCCCCGGCTGGACCGGGTGGCTGCGCCCGGACACCGACGTCTGCCGGTGCGAGGAGGTGCCGGTCGCGGCGATCCGGGAGGCCGTGGACGAGCTGGGCGCGGGCGATCCGCGCACCGTCAAGCTGCTCACCCGGGCCGGGATGGGCTGGTGCCAGGGGCGGATGTGCGGTCCGGCCGTGGCCTGCCTGGCCGGCTCGGGTGAGCCCGGACCGGACCGACGGCCGCTGGGCTGCCCGGTGCCGCTCTCGCAGTTGGCGGCGGGGCCCTCCCCGGAGTCGTAACGGGCCCGTTGTCGAACGTGACGGGCCGGGGACCTTGTCTCCGGCCTGTCCGCTCTTATAAAATGTCACACCTCACCAAGGAGTTCACCGTGTCCATCACCCCGCACGACACCACCCGTCCCTGGCGCGGCATCATGGTCGCCACCACGATCCCGCTGCGCCCGGACCACTCCGTCGACTACGACGCGTACGCCGAGCACGTCCGCTGGCTGATCGACTCCGGTTGCCAGGGCGTCGTCCCCAACGGCTCGCTGGGCGAGTACCAGACGCTCACCGCCGAGGAGCGCGCCCGGGTCGTCGAGGTGGCCGTCGAGGCGGCCGGCGACGGCTCGCGGGTCATGCCCGGTGTGGCCGCGTACGGCAGCGCCGAGTCCCGCCGCTGGGCCGAACAGGCCGCCGAGGCCGGCGCCGGCTCCGTCCTGCTGCTGCCGCCGAACGCCTACCGGGCCGACCACGCCTCGGTGCGCGCGCACTACGCCGAGGTCGCCAAGGCAGGCCTGCCGATCGTCGCGTACAACAACCCGATCGACACCAAGGTGGACCTCGTCCCCGCGCTGCTCGCCCAGCTGCACGGCGAGGGCTCGATCGTCGCGGTCAAGGAGTTCAGCGGGGACGTCCGCCGGGCGTACGAGATCGCCGAGCTGGCCCCCGGGCTGGACCTGCTGATCGGCGCCGACGACGTGCTGCTGGAGCTGGCGCTGGCCGGCGCGGTCGGCTGGATCGCCGGCTACCCGAACGCGCTGCCGGAGGCCTCCGTGGCGCTCTACGACGCCGCCGTCAAGCACGACCTGGAGACCGCGCTGCCGCTGTACAAGTCGCTGCACTCGCTGCTGCGCTGGGACTCCAAGACCGAGTTCGTCCAGGCGATCAAGCTCTCGATGGACCTCGCCGGGCGCCCCGGCGGTCCGGTCCGGGCCCCGCGCCAGCCGCTCACCCCGGAGGTCGAGGCGGCCGTGCGCGCGGCCACCGAGAAGGCGCTCGCCGAGGGCCTCGCCTGAGGCTGCCCTCGGTCCGGTGGCCTCGGACTGAGGTTGCCGCTCGGTCCGGTGACCCCGGACTTCCCGGCCGGCTGCGGGGGCAGCCGGCCAGGCCCCCATCAACCACCAGAACCTGTACGGGAGTTGTGACCCATGCGCAGCCGTCACGTGTTCCACGCCGTCGACTCGCACACCGAGGGCATGCCGACCCGGGTGATCACCGGCGGCTTCGGCGTCATCCCGGGCGCCACCATGGCCGAGCGCCGGGTGCACTTCCAGCAGCACCTGGACCGCTTCCGCACCCTGCTGATGTACGAGCCGCGCGGCCACGCGGCGATGAGCGGCGCCATCCTCCAGCCGCCCACCCGGCCGGACGCCGACTTCGGCGTGCTCTACATCGAGGTCTCCGGGCTGCTGCCGATGTGCGGGCACGGCACCATCGGGGTCGCCACCGTGCTGGTCGAGACCGGGATGGTGCCGGTCGTCGAGCCGGTCACCACCGTACGGCTGGACACCCCGGCCGGGCTGGTGATCGCCGAGGTGCACGTCGAGGACGGCGCCGCCAAGGCGGTGACCATCCGCAACGTGCCCTCCTACTCGGTCGCGCTGGACCGCAAGATCGAGGTGCCCGGCTACGGCACCGTGACCTACGACCTCGCGTACGGCGGCAACTTCTACGCCATCCTGCCGCTCGCCGAGTTCGGGCTGCCCTTCGAGCGCGAGCGCAAGCAGGAGATCCTGGACGCGGGCCTCGCGATGATGGACGCGATCAACGCCGGCCCCGACCGGCCGGTCCACCCGGAGGACCCGTCCATCCACAGCTGCCACCACGTCCAGCTGCTCGCCCCCGGCTCCACCGCCGAGCACTCCCGGCACGCCATGGCCATCCACCCCGGCTGGTTCGACCGCTCGCCCTGCGGCACCGGCACCTCGGCGCGGATGGCCCAGCTGCACGCGCGCGGGGAACTGCCGCTCGGGCAGGACTTCCGCAACGACTCCTTCATCGGCACGACCTTCGTCGGGCGGCTGGTCGAGGGCACCGAGGTGGCCGGGCGGCCCGCCGTGGTGCCCACCGTCACCGGGCGGGCCTGGGTCACCGGCACCGCCCAGTACTTCCTCGACCCGAGCGACCCTTTCCCGGCGGGGTTCCTGCTGTAAGCCCCGCCTGCTCCGACCCGGCGGGCTTCCCGCTCTGACCCCCCCCTGAAGGGCTGCTAGTCGTGACCATCACCTCGTACAACCCCGCCGACCCGGACGACCTCGTGGTCGCCGTCGAGGAACCCGGCGCCGAGGCCGTACGGGCCGCCGTCGGGCGGGCCCGGACGGCGCAGGCCGGCTGGCTCGCGGCCGGCGCGGGCGCCCGGTCGGCGGCACTCGGCCGGATCGCCGACGCGGTCGAGGCGCACGCGGAGGAACTCACCGCGCTGATCGTGCGCGAGGTCGGCAAGCCGCTCGCCGAGGCGCGCGGCGAGGTCGCCCGGACCGCCGCGATCTGGCGCTACTACGCGCAGGCGCCGTACGCGCCCTCCGGGGCGGTGCACGAGACCGCCGCCGGGCCCGGCCTGCTGCTCACCCGGCGCCGCCCGTACGGGGTGGCCGGGCTGATCGCGCCGTGGAACTTCCCGCTGGCGATCCCGAGTTGGAAGGCCGCTCCGGCGCTGGCGGTGGGCAATACGGTGGTCCTCAAGCCGGCCCCCGAGGCGACGGCGTGCGCGCTGCGGCTCGCCGAGCTGGCTCTCGCCGCCGGGCTGCCCGCCGAGGTGTTCACGGTGGTGCCCGGCGGGGCGGAGGAGGGCACGGCGCTGGTCGACGCGGCGGACGTGGTCTCCTTCACCGGCTCGACCGGGGTCGGCCGCGCCGTGGTGCGCGCCGCGACCGAGCGCGGGGTGCCGGTGCAGGCCGAACTCGGCGGACTGAACGCCGCGTTGGTGCTTCCCGACGCCGACATCGCCCAGGCCGCCGGCCACATCGCGGCTGCCATCGCCGGGTACGCCGGGCAGAAGTGCACCGCCACCAGCCGGGTGATCGCGGTCGGCGCCGCGTACGAGCCGCTGCGCGAGGCCCTCGTCAAGGCGCTGGCGGCGGTCGACGACTCGGTGTGCGGGCCGGTGGTCAACTCCGGCGCCCGGGACCGGCTCACCCGCGCCGTCGGCTCGGCCGTCGAAGCCGGGGCGAACGTGCTCACCGGCGGCGGGGTGCCCGAGCGGGCCGGCTGGTACGTCGAGCCCACCCTGCTCGCCGACGTGCCGGCCGAACACCCGCTGGCCCGCGAGGAGTTCTTCGGCCCGATCGCCGTGCTGCACGCCGCCGCCGACCTGGACGCGGCGATCGCGCTCGCCAACGACACCCCGCACAGCCTCTCCACCTCGGTGCACACCGGCAGCCTGGACGTGGCGCTGGCCGCCGCCGACCGGCTGGACGCGGGGATGATCCGGGTCAACGCCCCCTCCAGCGGCGTCGACTTCCACCTGCCCTTCGGCGGGGCCAAGGGCGCGAGCCACGGCGAACGCGAACAGGGCCAGGCCGCACTGGACTTCTACACCGTCAGCCGGACCGTCAGCGTGCTGCCCGGCGGAGGCGCCTGATGTACGTCCGCACCGTCGACTACCACACCGCCGGCGAGCCGTTCCGGATCGTGCTGGACGGCGCGCCCGTGATCCCCGGCGACACCGTCGCCGAACGGCGGGCCATCGCGCTCGGCGCCGGCGGCAGCGCCACCGCGCCCCGCCCCAGCGCGCTGGACGAGGTCCGGCAGCTGCTCACCCGCGAGCCGCGCGGCCACGCCGGGATGTACGGCGGATTCCTGGTGCCGCCGGACGACGACGAGGCGCACCTGGGCGTGCTGTTCTGGCACAAGGACGGCTACTCGACGGCCTGCGGGCACGGCACCATCGCGCTCGGCGCCTGGGCGGTCGACTCCGGACTGGTGGCCGCCCCCGAGGACGGCGTGGCGCGGGTGCGGATCGACGTGCCCTCCGGCCGGGTCACCGCGCTGGTGCACCGGGCCGGCGGGCGGACCACCGGCGTCACCTTCCGCAACGTGCCCACCCGGGTGAGCGCGCTGAAACTGCCGGTGGAGACCTCGCGCGGAACGGTGGAGGTCGCGGTCGCGCACTCCGGCGCCTGCTACGCCTCGGTGCCGGCCGCTTCGCTGGGGCTGGCCGTGGAACCCGCTCAGCTACCCGAACTCACCGCCTTGGGGCGGGAGATCAGGGCGGCGCTGGCCGGCGCGGAGGCCGTGGCGCACCCCACCGACCCCCGGCTGTCGGGGGTGTACGGGGTGATCCTGTACGACGAACTCCCGCCGGGCGAACTCCCCTCGCTGGAAGGGGTGTTGAACCAGCGGAACGTCACCGTCTTCGCGGACGGGCAGATCGACCGCTCGCCCTGCGGCTCCGGCACCTCCGCCCGGCTCGCGGTGCTCGCCGCCGAGGGACGGCTGGCGCCGGGGGAGCCGCTGCGGCACGAGTCCGTCATCGGCACGGTGTTCACCGGCCGGGTGCTCCCGGGCGGTGACCCGCTGGGCGAGGGCGTCGTCACCGAGGTCGGCGGGACGGCCTGCCGCACCGGCGAGCACGGCTTCGTCCTGGAGCCGGGCGACGAACTGGGGACGGGGTTCCTCCTGTGAGTCCAACTGCAAGTCCCGGTAGGGCGGTTGTGCCGCTCCAGTACGCCGTACCGGGCACCGGCGGAGTCGGGCCCGCCGGGGCGGTGGGGGCGATCGAGCGGGTGCTGCTGGACGGGTTCGACCCGGAGGCCGCACCCGCCCGGTCCGCCGTACCGGTGCCGGCCGGCGAGTTGCTGCTGATGCCGGCCGCCGCCGGACCGTACGCGGGCGTGAAGATCGCCGGGGTCGCCCCCGCCAACCCGGAACGGGGGCTGCCCCGCATCACCGGCAGCTACCTGCTGCTGGACGGGCCCACCCTGCAACCGCTCGCGCTGCTGGACGGCGCCGCGCTCACCGCACTGCGCACGCCGGCCGTCACCGCCGCCGCGCTGCGACGGCTGGCGGTGCCGGAGGCCGAACACCTGGTGCTGTTCGGCTCCGGGCCGCAGGCGTACGGGCATCTGGACGCGCTGCTGGCCGTCCGGCCGCTGACCCGGCTCACGGTGGTCGCACGCCGGGCCGAGGGGGCCGCGGCGCTGGTCGCGTACGGGCAGCGGCTCGGGCTGACGGCCGCCGTCGGCGGGCCGGAGGCGGTCGCGGAGGCGGACCTGGTGGTCTGCTGCACCACCGCGCGCACGCCGCTGTTCGACGGCGCGCTGGTGCCCGCGCACGCGGCGGTGGCGGCCGTCGGCTCACACGAGCCGGACGCGCGGGAGGTCGACGAGGCGCTCGTCGGACGCGCCGAGCTGTACGTCGAAGCCCGGTCGGTCGCGGCCCGGGAAGCCGGGGACCTGCTGATGGCGGGCGTGGCCGGGCGGCAGGTGTGGAACCTCGCCGAACTGGTGCGCGGCGACGCGCTGGTGCCGACCGGGCGGCCGCGGTTCTTCAAGAGCGTCGGGATGGCGTGGGAGGACCTCGCGGTCGCGGCGGAGGTGTACCGGGCGGGCGGCGGCCAGGCGTCGTAGCGGGTCGGTCGAGGCGGCCCGGCCGCAGCTGGTCGGCCGCTGCGGCCCGGTCGTGGCGGTCCGGTTGTTCGGACGGCCGTCGTGCGGCGCTGCCTCGATCGGCAAGTCCGTTGCTCCTGACGCTGGTCGGGAGTTGTGAAGCTGAAGTCGGCCCGGCGGGAAGGGATCCCCCGCCGGGCCGACTTCTTCGCGTTTCAGCCCTGGTCGCGGGTGTAGGTGGCGAGCAGGCGGGCCAGGTGCTTGCCGGTGACCAGCAGGGGCTCCTCGCTGCGGGCGACCTGCGCGGCGAGCTCGGCGCCCTCGAGGATGTTGATCACCGTGCCGGCCAGTTCGCGGGCGTCCTGCGCGTCGATGCCGGCGGCGCGCAGCCGTTCCTCCACGATGGCCCGCCAGTTGGCGAAGGCCTCGGTCACGGCCTGCTCGATCACCGGTACCCGGCCGACCGTCTCCAGGGCGGTGGTGGTGATCGGGCAGCCGTCCTGCCAGTCGGAGGCACGCAGTTCGGTGGCCAGCATCCGGGTACAGGCGGTCATCGCCTCGCCGAGGTCCGCCGAGGAGTCCAGTCCGGCGCGCAGCAGGACGGCGAACTCCTTGTCCCCGTGCCGGATCGCCTCGGCGGCCAACTCCTGCTTGCCGCCAGGGAAGAAGTGGTAGACGGAGCCGAGGGTGGCCTCGGCCTCGCGGGAGATCTGCTTGATCCCGGTGCCCTCGTACCCCTGGCGCTGCAGCAGCCGGGAGGTGGCCCGGACGATCCGCTCGCGGGTGCCGACGGTGGTGGTCTTCTCGGGCGTCTCGGACGTCTTCACGGCGTGATCCTAGCCGAAATATGAATAGAGCGTTCGTTCCAGAGCTGTGTTAGCGTCAGCTCCATCGCTCTGGATAGAGCGTTCGTTCCAGCGGAGGGGTAGACGTATGTCCGTCGAGAAGCAGTCGGAGCAGCGGCCGGAGCAGCAGCCGGAGCGATCGGTGACGGTGATCGGGCTCGGCCCGATGGGGCAGGCCATGGCCGGGGCGTTCCTGGACGCCGGGTACGCCGTCACCGTGTGGAACCGTACGGCCGCGCGGGCCGATGAACCGGTCGCCAGGGGTGCGGAGTTGGCGTCGAGTGCGGAAGCGGCGGTGGCGGCGAACGAGCTGGTGGTCCTCAGCCTCACCGACTACGACGCGGTGTTCACCGTGCTGGAGTCGCTGGACCCGGCCGTGCTCAAGGGCAAGGCCGTCGTCAACCTCAGCTCCGACACCCCCGAGCGGGCCCGCGAGGCCGCCCGCCGGCTCGCCGAGCACGGGGCCGGACACCTGACCGGCGGGGTGCAGACGCCGCCGTCCGGCATCGGCAGCCCCGAGTCGTCCACCTTCTACAGCGGCCCGGTCGAGCTGTTCCAGCGGCACCGGGCCGCCCTGGAGGTCCTCACCGGGGCCGACTACCGGGGCGACGACCCCGGGCTGGCACAGTTGTACTACCAGATCCAGATGGACCTGTTCTGGACCTCCATGGTCGGCTACCTGCATGCCACGGCGATCGCCGAAGCCAACGGCATCTCGGCCGAGGAGTTCCTGCCGTACCTGAGCTCGACGGCCGCCTCGCTCCCCGGCTTCCAGGCGTTCTACGCGCCGCGGATCACCGCCGGGGACCACCGCGGGGACGTCGACCGGATGGCGATGGCGCTCGCCAGCATCGAGCACGTCCGGCACACCGCGGAGGCCTCCGGAGTGGACGGCGCACTGCCGGCGCTGCTGGCGGAGGCGTTCCGGCGCGGCGTCGAGAGCGGCAACGGCGCGGCGAGCCTGACCGCGCTGGTCGGGCAGTTCCGCCGGGCGTAGCCCGGTCCCGTACGGCAGATCGTGTGCCGTCGGCCGTTGTCACGGTCGGCGGCCGCTGCCACCATGGGTTTCGGCGGCTGACGGGTTGTTTGAATCGCGGACTGTTGCGTACTCAACGTAACGTGACATTGTACACTGGTGTTCTGCACCCACCCGGAGGAACACCATGGCCGACCTCAAACCCCGCACCCTGATCTCCGTCCAGGAGCGGCTTCGCGACCAGGTCGCCCACGCACTCCGGGCGGCTCTGATCTCCGGCGAACTGCGCCCCGGCGTCGTCTACTCCGCGCCCGCCCTCGCCGCCGACTTCGGCGTCTCCGCCACCCCCGTCCGCGAGGCCATGCTCGACCTCGCCCGCGAGGGTCTCGTCGAGGCCGTCCGCAACAAGGGCTTCCGGGTCACCGAACTCACCGAACGCGACCTGGACGACTACACCGAGATCCGCGCCCTGATCGAGGTCCCGACCGTCGGCCGGGTCACGCAGACGGCGACGAAGGAGCAGCTGGAGCGGCTGCGCCCGCAGGCGGAGGCGATCGTCGCGGCCGCACGCAAGCACGACCTGATCGGCTACCTGGAGGCCGACCGGCAGTTCCACCTCGACCTGCTGGGGCTCGCGGGCAACGCGCGGCTGGTCGACGTCGTCGGCGACCTGCGCAAGCGCTCGCGCCTGTACGGGCTCAACCGGCTCGACGAGCGCGGCGAGCTGGTCTCCTCGGCGGAGGAGCACCTGGAACTGCTCGACCTGATGATCGCGGGCGACGTGGCGGCGGCGGAGGCCTGCATGACCCGCCACCTCAGCCACGTCCGCTCCCTGTGGGCCGGCCAGGACGAGGCGGCGGAGCCGGAGCGGCCGGCGCTGCGCCTGCGGGCCCGGTAGGGGCTAAACCGCCCGTTCGGGTGAAGACTGAGGATCGGGCGTCGGGGGGCGCCCGGGCTCTACGATGATGCTCTCGACATCGGCAGCCAGGAGGAATTCCATGTCCGCCGCAGCAGTGGAAGAGCCGTTCGAGCAGCAGACGCTGCTCGAAACCGCCGAGCTGATCTCCAAGCAGTTCGTGGGGCACCGGGTCGAGATCCTCGGAGGACAGATCACAGTGACGCCGCCTCCCGACGGGCCGCACGGGGAAACGCTCACGGACCTCATGATCCCGTTGTGGGCTGCAGGGCTTCACGGTGACACATCTCGAGTGGTCCAGGGGATGGGTATGTGGCTGCCAGGAGGCCCGTCCGATTACGCGATTCCCGACCTGTCTCTTGTCGATGCCGACTATCGGGACCATCTGATCGAGCATAATTGCTATGATCCGGCGGTCTTTCGGTTGGTCGTAGAGGTCACGTCCTCCAACCATCTATCTGATGTCAAGATCAAGCCGGGAATCTATGCCGAAGCGGGAGTGCCCGTTTACGTCATCGTCGACCGTAAGAACCTGAAGGTCATGGTTCTTACCGAGCCACGAGATGGCGAGTACCGGGTGCATGCCGTCCACCACCCGGGCCAGTCGTTCACGTTGCCGGAGTCGATCGGCGCGTCGGTGACGCTGTCGGTGGACGACGTGCTGACTGCCAAGAAGTAGTGCCGTACTCCGTGCTCGGTATGGCCGAGGCTCTCTTCGAGCGGTTCCCCGAGCACCGGGTGGAGGTGCTGGGTGGTGAGGTGTCGGTCGACCCGTTGCCGGACGGGCGGCATGCCCGGGCAGTCGTTCACCCTGCCCGGGACGTCGGTGGCACTGAACGTGGACGAGCTCTTCTCCTAACCTCGCGCTTTCATGAAGCGGGCTGTCCGGCAGGTGATCAGATAGGCGAAAAGTGCCTCTGACCAGCGAGAATAAGGATTGTCTAGGCCCT
>NZ_JBVISA010000046.1:0-50019 GCF_055575755.1 Kitasatospora sp. NPDC034035
TACTTCGGTAAACGCAACAAGTTCAGGAATGACCGATGGGTGTTCGGTGCCCCTGGCACCCCTGCCTACGTCACGAAGTTCTCCTGGACTGACATCGTCCGGCACGCAATGGTCAAGGGGGAAGGCATCACCCGATGACCCCTCCCTGACTGACTATTGGGCAACTCGGCGCAAGAAGGTCAAGCCGCCGCTCGACAAGTACACGCTCCGCCTGCTCACCAAGCAGGAAGCGCGTTGTCCACTGTGCGGCGACCAACTTCTCTTCGCCGAACAACCCCCTGAGTCTCCTGAGCAATGGGAGCGATGGTGGCTGCGGATCGCCCGCCAGGCGATCACGGCCGACTACCTCGTTCACCATGGGAGACCAGGCTCGCGGTCAAACGATGATGGGACCCGGCTCGTACACGCTTCCTGTCGCCGCGGATATCTCATCCGCCAACGCAGGAGCACAACACAGCTCTCCTGAATCGTCCTGTGGGGCTTGCATGAGCCGTGTGCCGCGATGAGTGGCACGCACGGTTCTGAGGGGGGAGCGGCGGGGTAACCCGCCGCTCCTACCCGGCAATGCCTGCGGTGCAGAGCCGTTGGGGCGGGCTCAGATGTAGTCAAAGAAGCGGTCCCACCAGGTTCGTGGCTCGAAGTACGTACCGAGGTTGCTGACGCCGTCGTATCGGTTCCAGAGCAAGTGCTCGGAGACGGCGATGTAGCCGAGTGCTTCGAGTTCGTCGTCGATGGGGCGACGGTCGGCGGTGTCGAAGAGGACGTTCTCCTCTTCCTCGTCGTAGCTGCCGGGGTTCCCCAGCGTCACGGCGACGAGGTTGCCGTAGTTGCTGACCGTGATGGTGAGGTGGTCGCCGCTGACCGTCGCACCGGCGGGGATGACGATGGTGCCGTGATGGTTCGCGTCCTGGACGCCTCGATCGACGGTGCAGGTGCAGCGGAACCGCTGATCCAGCCTGTTGGCGAGCTGATCGAATCGCGCTCGGGTCGCGACGTGGTCGTAGCTCGCAGGGAACTCCATGCGGTCGGGATCGTCGAGGTCCCTCAGCAGAGCCCAGATGTGCTGGTCATCGAGGGGCATGGCCATCGTCTCCGTGTCGGTGGGGATGCTTGATGCGGTGGCTGACCTGCGCGGCGTAGGTGGCCCAGTCGCCGGCGGCCGCCTTCTGCCACTGGACGGCCACGTGGATGTGGACGCCGAGCATTCGGGCAAGGATCGCGGCTGGGAGCTCGGTTGTGAGGGTGAACAGCGCGGTGGAGCAAGTCGCCGCTGGCGAGGAGATCAGCGTCTCGTCGGTCGCCCGCGCCGCCGGCGTCCACCGCAGCCTGATTCACCGTCACGGAGACCTGCATGCGCCCGTCATCGCCCGCGCGAGCCGGCCCCCACCCGGCGCGACCACTGGAGCATAGGTCAGTCGCAAGTCTCTGCTGACCGACGTCGCGAACCTCACCGCCCGCAACAGGCGACTGGCCGCGCACATCACCCGGCTCGAACGACGCCTCTCCGAGGCACTCGGTCAGGCCGCCTGGGAAGCATCCGGCCTGGGCGCCCTCGCCGACGGCGAGACGCTCAACCGCAGGGTCGCCGAGCTGGAACAGCAGCTCCTCGACCTCCGCCCGAGTTCATCGACCGAGACGAAGACTTGGCCGCCGCCCGCGCAGCGAACCGCGAGCTTATGACGAAGCTCAACGGATGCCAGGCACCAGCCCGTTGATGTAGCGGTCGACCTTCGGAAACCGCTCGCGCCGGCGGAGGCCGACCTCTGAAACTGGTCACCATGAACACCCTGTCGATCAGGACACTGGGCCTGATCATCGAGACCGCGGTCGACAGCTGCAGCGGGACTGAGCTGAAGAACATGCTGATGATGACCGAGCTGGGTGACGGTGATCCGCCCAAGTTCACCAGCAAGGCCGAAATGCTGCGGCCGGCTCTGCTGAGGGCCCAGCGCTCCGCTACACAGGGGGACAACGCGAACGCGCACAAGGCTCTGCTGGAGTTCGTCCGACTCCTCGTCGAGAGCCTCAACCCGTTCTACCGCGACAAGCTCCCAGCTCTGACAGAAGCGATGTCGGGCGATGGCTTCGAGCTCCAGATCACCCGGAACAACTCGAAGCTCACCTGCCGAGTGCTGCCCAACGAACCCACAGTCGCCCCTCTCAACCCGGAGATCACCGCGCTGGAGGCGGAGCTGAAGGCGCGCGGCTACACCCAGGCGCTCGGCCACTACCAGCTGGCCGTGAAGCACTTCGCCGAACAGGACCACGCATCCTCGAACGGGCAGCTCAGGGCAGCCCTAGAAGGCTTGATCGTCAGCCTCGCCGTCGACCACGCTGGCTACACCGACAACGGCAAGGCCAACCAGGGCGGCGTCGCGATCAAGAGTCTCTACACTCCGGGCGGAAGACCGCCCGCTGCCCTCGGCCAGCCGCTGCCGGAACGCGACGGCGGAGCCATGCTTCAGGGGATCTGGGACATCTCGCACTCGAACGGCTCGCACCCAGGGCTGTCGGACGCGCAGGAGGCGCGTATTCGCATGCAGCTGATCACCGGTCTCGCGCAGTTCCTTCTCCGGCACTTCCCTATCTGAGCGCCGAGGGGGTTGTCGTCCGCGACACATGTTGCGGACAGCAACCCGCTTTTGACCTGCTCGGATCGTCCTTCCTGAACCGCCTACCCCAGGCGAAGGGCAGTGCAGGGCGCAGGCGCAGCGGCCGACGGCGGTGCCGTGGACGGTGCCGTCGTCGCCGGTGACGGGGGGCCGCGTCGGTGGCTCCCTTGGTGCGGGCACAGAAATCGCTCTGGACGAGGTGGTCGACGTCCGCCCCGGCGCGGAGCAGGGCTTAGGCGGCGGCGAAGCGGGCGGCGCGGGTGCTGCTCATGAGGTACCTCCGGGGCCGGGTGTCGGCCGGGCGGCCGCGCCGCTCACCACGGCGCCCCGACCCTGCGGCCCGCCACCACGGCGGCCGCCACCACCGAGGAGGACCTGGTAACCACCCAGCCCGACCACCAGGACGCGGCCGCGCCTCGGCCAGCCACCCTGCACGAGCTGCGCACCGCGCTGTCCCGCTACGGCCTGCCCGGCGACCGCGACCTGTTCGAGCGGGACCTGGCCGCCGCCCTCGACTCCTCCCCGATCGGCGAGCTGGACGCCGTCGCCGAGGTCATCGCCACCTACCGCCACCGCCTCACCCTGCGCACCAGCACCGAGGCCATGGCCTCCCTCGCCGCGCCCATTGGCGGTCAGCAGTGGGCCCCGGCCAACGAGGCCTTCACCCCGCTCTGCGCCGCTGTCGGTGACCCCGGATGCCCTGCTGCCCCGCCCGGGATGAGCTGCAGCCACAACAACGTCGCGGCCTGCGGCAGACTCGGTGGCTGAGCGCGGCGCGCTCCGCTACCGCACCCTGGCCAGCGCCCGGATGCGCTGGACCATCCTTCGTTGCCGCCTGCCCTGCGCCGCCGTCCCGCCGTCAGGGCCGTGGCCGGCCCCGCCGTCGGCCCGTCACCGCACCGGTCACGCCGAAGACGGCGTGACACTGGGCAGTTGCCATCGAGCAGGCGGCTGGTGCACGTGCTGGGCGGGGGTACCTGCCGGATCGGCCTGCACCGGGTGCCCGGCCTGCCCGCCGACTGGGCGGTTGCCACGCCGAACCCGGCGAACCGGCCTGCGAGCGTGAGCGGCCCCGGGTATCGGTCGGCACTGCGGAGGTAGGAGACTGGTACCTGGTCCCGCCCGTACGACAGCCTCTGGAGGAACCGGTGAGCGCAGCGCCCCTGCACGGCCATCACGACGGCCAGCAGCCCATCCCGCGCACCCAGGACGCCGTCGCCGCGGCCCTGCCGCCCGCGCAGCGGATGGAGTTCTACCGGGAGATGGGCGAGGCCAACGACGAGACGATCGGCGGCGTCCTGCGTCGTTGGTGGCTGCGAGCCAGGCTCTACCAGGACGCGGAGGGCGACCGCATCCACGCCGCCGTCCAGGCCGGCACCGCTCCCGGCACCCCCGCTTCGGCGGTCCTGCGCCGACTCGGGGCCCTGTGAGCGACTACACCGAGTTCCCGGACGACGACGACCCGATCACCCTCTCTCCAGCCGTTGAGGAATTCCTTGGCGACCCGGACATCCCCGCCGACGTCTTCTCCGCCGTCGTGGCGTTCATCGTCGACCTGCGCGAACACCCCTTCCCGCACCTGAGCATGCCCGTCCCCGGACGGTCCGGCATGCACTCGGCGCCGCTGCGCCGGGACCTCGGTCTGGTGGAGTACGCGGTGAACGAGAGCGCGGATCCGCCGCAGATCTACGTCTCCCGGATTCTGCGCGCGGACTGAGCGCGCCGCGGAGTCCCGAAGGGAGGGTCTCCGCGACCGTGGTGGGTTGTGCGTCGTCCGGGCGGTGGTCATGGTTCCTACGTGGTGGGTGGTGGGGTCAGCGCATCAAGGGCGTGGCCAGGGCGGCGGACCAGGCCTTGAGCTGCTGGGTCTGCCGGTACAGGACCCGGGTGTTCGCACTCCACTGCAGGAGCGGGTCGAGGGCGGCCCGGACCCGGGGGAGGACTGCCACGGGGTCGGGATGTTCGCAGGGGTACAGCAGGCGCAGCACGGCGGCGGTGCGTTCGCCGATCAGGTGGGCGAGGGTGCGCCGTTGCTTGTCGTCCGAGGTCCTGGCGGGTGGTGACGAGGGCGCGCCAGCGGGCGCGGACGGCGTCGGGTCCGTCGGACCAGCGCGCGGGGAAGGGAAAGTGGAGCTCCCGGCCGGCTCGGGAAGTGGGCCGCGACAGCCGATGCGCGGAACGCGACCGCCGCTGCGGAGCGGATCGGGTCTTCCGCTCCGTCCCTTCGGCTTCTCCTACCCGACCGCCGCCGCCGTCACCGCTGCCCCCAGTCCCACGGGGCCAGCCGGGCGCCGCGCAGGCACGCCACTTGGTGGACCGCCAGGTCGCGGGTCCGGGAGTCGAGGCGGGCGCGGCGCACGGTGTCCATCACGGCGGTGAGCACGACGACGTCCCGCACGACCTGGTAGCCCGACCACGCGCCGATGCGGTCGCAGGGCATCGCGGCGTCGTCGGTGCGGCCGTGCGTGGTGTAGGTGCGGTGGTAGGCCTGCAAGTCGTCGCGGCGGCCGCGCAGCAGCTCGTTGCTCCAGCGCGCGGCGACCAGGTCCCACTCCCGGTGGCCGCGCCACAGCGGTCTGCGCAGCGCCAGCCGCGGGTGCGTCCCGCCGTCGTGGCAGTGAGCGAGTCGTCGGGCGCCGAGGATGACGGTGGGCGGGGTCGGCCAGTCGATGCCTGCCCACTGCGCGCGCAGCCAGGCGGTGCACTCGAACAGGAACCGGCGGGCGGACTCGCTCAGCGGGGTGTCGTCCAGGCCGTCCAGCAGGCCGGCGAACGGGTCGTGGTCCTCCAGCCACAGCGCGGACCCGGGATGGATCCGGTGCACCGCGGCGGTCACCCGGGCGCTCAGTGACTCGTCCCGGCGCTGTTCCCCGGGGTCGTGCCAGAAGGTGACGGCCCGGCCGGCAGCCGTGCGCACGCCGCCGTAGTACGGGGTGACGACGGCCACCCGGTGCTGTTCCAGCAGCTCCGCGCCCCGCACCAGTGCCCATGCCTCGTCCTGACCCGTGTGTACCAGGGCGATCGCGCGCGAGGCGGGCAGCGACCAGACGTCGTGGGGGTGGTCGCTGACCAGCTCGGCGTGCCGGGCGTCGTCGCCGGTGGCCGCGCAGGCCTGGGCCAGGGCCACGTAGGACGCTGTGACGTCCTGTCTGCGGGTGCGGCCGGTGGTCTCGAGCAGCGCGCTGGTGCTCGGTCCGATGCTCACGGAGCGGTCCTCGGGTGCGGAGTCGACGGACACGGTGTCCTGCGGGCTCGCCCCCCGGCGCCGGTGGTCCGGCCGGGCCGTTCCAGGGCGATCGGGCCGTCGTGCCCGGCGACCGTCCGGCCCGCCCCCCTCGGCGCCCTCCGGAAGCAGGCGATGACCGCCCCGCGGGTGGTGGTGATCGACAGGTGGGGTTCGTCCAGCCGTCGGCGGATCCTCACCTCGTTGCCGACGAGACCCGCGGGGAGCAGGTAGAGGTTGCCCTCGAACGGCACGAGTCCGCGGGGGTCGACCCTGCGCTGGACGCAGATACGCGCCGGGAACGGCTTCGAGGGCAGGGGCAGCAGGGCTCGGGTGCGGCAGCCCGACGGCCGGTTCCGGCTGCCCAAGCGCTCGGTCAGGCGGTCGAGGCTGTCCTGGGCCGCCTGCACGCCGGGTTCGCCGGTCGCGGTGTCCCACCAGTGGAGGACGACGGAGCGGTGGGCGCGGACGACCGGGTTGGGCGCTCCCGTCTGCGGGCGGATCGCGATGGAGGCGCCGTAGTGGATCGCGATCTCGTGGAAGACGGCGGTCACCTTGCCGGCCGTCGAGCAGACCGGCGCGGTCCGGTCGAATAACCAGCGCTCGCCGGTGCCGCCGAGGCGGCGCAGCACCTGGTCCAGGGCTTCCACGCAGTGCGGGAGGTCGGTGGTGCCGGCCAGGGCGGCCCGCCAGTGGCCGGATCGCGTGAGCGAGCCCATGAGCAGGTACATCTCTTGCCCGCAGTCCCATTCGACGGGTGGGGCCGGGAGCCGTACCCAGTCGAACTGCACGTCTTCCAGGGGGCCTCGGCCGGGGCTGGCCCTCCCGCGGTGGCGCGGTCCGCGACGCGGCCACATCAGATGCCTGCGCAGGGCGCGGGTGAAGGTCGAGTAGGCGCGGTTGTAGCCCAGCTCGACGATCTCGCCGTGGAGCGTTCTCGCCTGCAGGTGCGGATCGTCGTCGAGGCGCTGCCGGCAGTACGGGACGAACTGCAGGAACTCGTCACGGGTCTCCGCCCGGACCCCTACGGTCCGCTCCCCGTTGAGGTAGGCCGTGACCGTCTTGCGGTCACGGCCCATGCACCGGGCGATCGCCGAGATGGACCAGCCCTGGTGGCGCATGGCGCAAATCTCTCGGTATTCCTCTGCACTCAGCATCCAGACTCCCAGCTATCGGAATTTCGCCGCCGCAAAGCGCCTTGAATTAGCGGCGGCCGCCAGGCATGGTCGAAAAATACAGCATGCGACCGAACCACTCAAGGAGCGGAAACGTTTCTTTCCGGATATGGCGTGGGCAATTTCAGGGAGCATGTTTACCGCCACCCCGACCGGGAACTCCACCCCGGCTCCCAATACAATCACGTACACTTATTGGGGAATTCTGCCGAGCGGCGCGGGAATTGCATATTGAAGGACGCTCGAATCGCGCGCGCCGTGAGGACCGGTGCCGAACCGTTCGTGCGGCGGGCACGGCCGGCGGGGTCCGGGACGGCGCGCGGCCTCACAGCGGCAGTCGGCAGGAAACCGTCTTGGTTCCGTCGACATGGAAACGGTACCCCCACGAGCCGGCGATGCTCTCCACCAGCAGCAGCCCGCGCCCGCCTTCTTGGGAGGCGGTTGCCCGGTACGCCCGGGGAGCAATCGCGGAGCGGTCCCGGATCCCGATCGACAGCCACCGCTGCTCGAGCGCGATGGTCACCCTGATCCGGTGCTCGCTATCGGTGTACCGGATTGCGTTCGTCAGGAGCTCAGAGGTCAGGAGTTCGGCGTCCTCGGTGAGGTGTGCTATATCCCAGAGGCTGAGAATGGCGTTCACGGCACGGCGCACGGGTCCCACGCAGTGGGTCTCCGGCAGGACGAACATGGTGACGCGCCGTCCCCGCGTGTCGTGCGGGCCCGAACGTGGCGAGTCTGCGAAGGTCATGGCCGTCCCCCGATTCCCTCCCCCGGCAAGGCCGGGATCCCGTGCTTGGCGGTCCGGCAGTGGCTTGGCGCCGGCGGCCCGCAGTGAGCTCATGGGTTCTTCCTCGGCGGTTCGGTGCCGGCGGCGGCGTCCGACGGCCGGGCCGACCGCGGCGAGCGGGGAGCGATGATGTCCGCGGCCCGGGGCGTGGCCCGGCCGGGGGGATCCGGTGGAGCGTCGGCGGTCAGGCTGATGCCGATGTGCTGTGCGAGGCCGTCGGCGAGAGCTGCCAGCGTGGGGTGGCCCGCGACGAAGTCGCCGGCGAGCCTGACGCCGAGGGAGGCCTCCAAGCGGGTGCGCAGTTCGATGCGGAGCAGGGAGTCGAACCCGAGCGCGTTCAGCGGGGTCTGCGGGTCCAGGGTGCTGGCCCCCAGCCGGAGCACGGTGCGGATGTGTCCGGCCAGGTGGTCCTCGAGGACCGTGCGGCGGGCGAGGCCGGGTTCCGCGGCCCGCAGCTCGTCCCGGATGTCGCGCGCCGCATCCTGCCCGGACGCCTGTACGGGGGTGCCGGGTGCCTCGGGCGTGAAGAGGGCGAACAGCGAGGACGCCCGCCCGGCCGGGGGGATCCAGGTGTCCGGCGAGCCCGGGATCACGCCGGTGCGTACACGGCCGTGGGTCAGGAGCGCCGCCAGGGCCTCGAGTCCTTCTGCGGTGGGAATGGTCTGGTAGCCGCGGGCCGCGAAGCCGGTGGCGACCCCGGTTTCGCCCCAGGGCCCCCAGTTCACGGCCAACGTGGGCAGCTCCAGGGCGGTGCGCCAGGTGGCGAACGCGTCGAGCCACGCGTTGGCGGCCGAGTAGGCGCCCTGGCCCGGGTTGCCGAGCAGGGAGGCCATGGAGGAGTACAGGACGAACCAGTCGAGCGGCAGTCCGGTGGTGGCCTCGTGGAGGCGCCAGGCGCCGGTGACCTTGGGATGCCAGACGCGTTCGAGCTGGTCGTCGGTGATGTTGGACACCGCGGCGTCGTCGAGGACCATCGCGGCGTGGACCACGCCGCGCAGTGTCCCGCCGCCCGCGGTGGCCTCGGCCACCAGCTGCTCGGCGACGCCGGGCTGCGCGATGTCTCCGAGCACGACGCTGACGCGGGTCCCCTGTTCGCACAGTCCGGCGAGGACCCGTTCGGTCTCGGCGGAGGGGGACGTGCGTCCGTTGAGGACGAGGTGGGCGGCGCCTCGGCCCGCCAGCCACAGGGCCGTGGCGAGGCCGACGCCGCGCAGGCCGCCCGTGACGACGTAGGCGCCGTCCGCCCGTACCGGCGAGGGCGGGTCGCGCAGTACGGCGGTGGTGTGGCCTTCGCCGGGCACCGTCAGGACCAGTTTGCCGATGTGCCCGGCGCCGGCCATGAGGCGGAAGGCGTCGGAGGCCTGCGCGAGCGGATAGGTCCGGCACGGCAGCGGGGCGAGGGCGCCCTGGCGGAGTTCGGCGAGGACCTCGCCCAGCAGCTCGGCGAAGGTGTCCGGGCGGGTGTCCTGGAGCTCGACGAGGTCGACCGTGCTCATGGTGATGTTGTGCCGTAGCGGTGCGAGACCCAGCGGGGTGTCGGCGAGGATGTCGCGCACACCCAGCTCGATGAACCTGCCGAAGGGGCGCAGCGTTTCCAGTCCGGCCCTGATGGCGGGCCCGGAGAGGGAGTTGAGGACCACGTCGACACCCTCTCCGGCGGTGGCGTCGCGGGTCTGCTCGGCAAAGTCCAGCGAGCGGGAGTCCATGACGTGCCGGATGCCCATCGCGCGCAGGTACTGGCGCCTGTCCTCGCTGCCGGCGGTGGCGAGCACCTCGGCGCCCAGGCGCCGCGCGACCGCGATCGCGGCCAGTCCGGTGCCGCCGGTGGCGCTGTGGATCAGGACGCGCTCGCCGCCGGCGAGCCTGGCGAGGCGGCGCAGTGCGTACCAGGCGGTGAGGTAGGCGACGGGCAGCCCGGCGGCCGTCTCCGCGGGCAGGCCCGCCGGGACGGGGGCGACCGCGGCGGCGGGCAGGGTGGCGAAGGTCGTGAAGAGTCCGCCTCGCACGTCGGCGGCGAGGACGCTGTCGCCGACGCACACGTTCCTGACGCCCGGTCCGACTGCGGTGACCACGCCGGTGGCTTCGAAGCCGATGCGGTAGCCCGCCTCGTCGTCGGTCGCCAGCATGCCCATGGCGGTGAGCACGTCGCGGAAGTTCACGCCCGCGGCGTGGAGGCGCAGTTCGACCTCACCGGGGCCGGGGGCACGCCGTGGTGAGGTGGTCAGGCGCAGGGCGTCGAGGTCGCCGAGCCGCCCCGCGTGGAGCTGGAAGCGGTCGGCGCCGTAGCGCACGGTGCGGGTGACGGCGGCGGCGCGTTCGGTCTCCGACAGGGGGGTGTAGGACAGCCGGGCGATGTGCCGGGTGTCACCGCGCAGGGCGATCTCGTCCTCGGGGGGGTCGGCGAGGAGTTCGGCCGCGAGCCGGTGCAGGCCGGTGTCGGCACGGTCGGCGTCGATGAGGGTCGCCCGCAGCTCCGGGTGTTCGTGCGTCAGGACGCGCACGAGTCCGCGCAGGGCGCTCTGGGCGGGGTCGGCGGGCTGCCCCGGCTCCGGAGCGTGGGCGGACCGGGTGACGGCGAACAGGCGGGCGGGCGTGCCGCGCGCGATCGCGCTCTGTGCGGCGGCGAGCAGGCGGCGGGTGCGGCACAGCGCGATCGCGGCGGCGTCGTCCTCGGGCGCGGACGGCGCGGACAGGAGGACCACGGCGCACGGTGCGGGTGCGGAGTCCCAGTGCCGGGCGATGCTCTGCTTGAGCGGCTGGAGGGCGGCACTGTCGACGGGGACGTCGAGGACGTCGGTGCGGGCTCCGGCGAGCTCGAGGGCGTCCGCCAGTGCCCGGGCGGATCCGTCCGCCTCGCCGATGACGAGCCAGGGGCCCGGGGCGGGCGGTTCGAGGCCCTCCCGGCGCGGCACCGGCTGCCAGCGGGTCTCGAGGAACCACCGGTCGACGGTTTCGTCGGCCTCCGCGCCGCGGCGTACGAAGCGCAGCGCGTCGATCTCGACGAGGGGGCTTCCCGCCTCGTCCAGCAGCCGCACGTCCCCGACGATGGCGTCCGCGGCGGTGTGGGTGAGCCGGGCGTGCGCGTAGCAGGCGTCCTCGGGGGCTGCGAGGATCCGCACGGCGCGCATCCCGACTGGCAGTACCAGGCCGTGGCCCGGTTCGTCGATCAGGCCGGCGACGACGAGTTGGGCGCACAGGTCCAGGAGGACCGGGTGGATCCGCAGGCCGTGGCGGGCGGTGCGTGCCGGGTCCGGCAGCGTCACGCGGGCCCAGAAGCTGTCGCCCTGGGCGCAGGTGCGCAGCTCGGTGATGCCGCTGAAGGCGGGTCCGTGCTCCAGGCCCCGTGCGCGCAGGCTCGCGTAGAGGGCGTGCGGATCCAGGACGACGGGGTGGTCGGCGGCCAGTGCGGCCGCGGGGAGCACCGGTGTCCGGGGGGAGGCGTCGATGCGGCGCAGGACCGCGGTGGCCTGCCGTACCCAGGTCCCGTCCCTGTCGCGGCCGAAGACTTCGCAGTCGGCGCGGTCGGCGCCGGTCAGGGTGACGGTCGTGCCGACGGGCGTGCGGGCGTCGAGGTGCAGCAGCTCGCGGAAGCGGATGTCGGTCGCTTCGACATCGTGCGCGGCGCCGCGGAACACCTCGCCGGCCGCGGTCAGGGCCAGGGCGCAGTAGGCGGCGCCGGGCAGGACCGGCCGGCCGTGGACGCGGTGGTCGGCCATCCAGGGCAGGACGTCGGTGCCGGTGTCGGCGTGCCAGGTGTGGCGGGGCTGGTCGCCGGGCACCTCCGTGTGTGCTCCCGGCAGGGCGGCGGGGGTGCTCTCGGTGTGCGGGGAGGCCGCTGCGGGCGGGGTGGTGTCGGTCCAGTGGGGTCGGCGGTCGAAGGTCAGCGCGGGTACGTCGGCCAGGCGGCCGCCTGCGTAGAGGCGGGACCAGTCGACGCCGACCCCCGCGCAGTGCAGGGCGGCGAGCTGGGTGCGGAAGGTGGTGCGGTCGTCTTCCCCCTTGCGCAGTGTCGGCAGGATCACGGGCTCGTGGAGCAGGCCGGTCAGGCTCTGGGCGAGGGGGCGGGTGACGACGGCGTGCGGCGAGATCTCGAGGTACACCTGGTGGCGGTCGGCGGCGGCCGCGGCCACGGCGGCGCCGAAGCGTACGGGTCGGCGCAGGTTGGCGCACCAGTAGGCGGCGTCGAAGACCGGGGTGTCGCGGGGGTCGTCCAGGACGGTGGTGTAGAAGGGGACGGTCGGCCGGCTGGGGGTGAGCTCGGTGAGCTCGGCGGCGAGGTCCGCGAGCAGCGGGTCGACCTGGGGGCAGTGCGAGGCGACGTCGACGTCGATCAGACGTGCCACGAGTCCGCGGGCCTGCCAGGCGGTGGTCAGGTGCCGGACGGCGGCCGCGGTGCCGGCGACGACGGTCGAGTCGGGGGCGGCGACGACGGCCACCGACACCGTGCCGTCGCCGATGGCGGCGAGGTCGTTCTCGACGGTGGCGCTGTCGAGGCCGACGCTCGCCATGGCGCCGGCTCCGGCGATGCGGGTGAGGAGGGCGGACCGTCGGCAGATGACGCGGACGCCGTCGGCCAGGGTGAGCGCTCCGGCGGTGACGGCGGCCGCGACCTCGCCCATGGAATGGCCGATGACGGCGGCCGGTTCGACCCCGTGGTCGCGCCAGGCGGCGGCCAGGGCGACCTGCAGGGCGAACAGCGCGGGTTGCACGCGGCCGCAGCCGCTGACGTGTTCGCGGTCGCGGACGGCCCGCAGGACGGAGAACCCGGTCTCGGCGTCGATCAGCGCATCGGCTTCGGCCAGGGTCTCGGCGAAGGCCGGCTCGTGGTGGAGCAGGCCGTGCCCCATGCCCTGCCACTGCGAGCCCTGGCCGGAGAACACCCAGACGGGACGGCGGGTGACGCCCGCGCCCACGTGGCCGCGTACGACGCCGGGGTGGGCCCGGCCGGCTTCGAAGGACTGCAGGGCGTGCGCCAGGTCGCGGTGGGAGTCGGCCACCACGCCGAGCCGGCCGCGCCCGGGGGAGCGGCGCAGGGCGAGGGTGTGGGCGATGTCGCGCAAGGGGGTGGCGGCTCCCTCGTCCTCCAGCCAGTGGGCCAGGCGCGCGGCGGCGGCGGGCAGTGCGTCCGGGGAGCCGGCGGCGAGGAGGAAGACGTGGGGTGGGGCGGCCTGCGGCCGCGACGGCGGTGCGCCGGCGGGGACGGCGGCCGCGTGTGCGGCGGTGCCGGCGGTGGGAGTGCCGGGGAGGACGACGGTGCGGCGGCGGGCCGGGGCCTGTTCGAGGACCACGTGGGCGTTGGTCCCGGAGAAGCCGAAGGAGGACACCGCGGCCAGTCGCGAGGCCGTCCGGGTGGGCCAGGCGGACAGGCCGGTGGGGACGAACAGGCGGGTGCCCTCGGCGCTGATGGCCGGGTTCCACCGGGTGAAGTGCAGGTTGGGCGGGACGAGCCCGCGCCGGAGGCAGAGCACCGCCTTGATCAGGCCGATGACGCCGGCCGCCGGTTCCAGGTGGCCCACGTTCGTCTTCACCGAACCCAGCGCGCAGCGCCCCTGTCCGGTGCCGTAGACCGCGGCCAGGCTGGAGAACTCGACGGGGTCGCCGACGGGTGTGCCGGTGCCGTGCGTCTCCACCAGGCCCACGTCGCGCGGGTCGGTTCCGGCTCGGGCGAGGGCCTGGCGGTAGAGGGCCTGCTGGGCCCCGGCGGAGGGTGAGGCCAGGACGTCGGAGCGGCCGTCCTGGTTGACCGCCGAGCCGCGGACCAGGGCCAGGACGCGGTCGTCGTCCCGTAGCGCGTCCTCGAGGCGCTTGAGGACGACGACGCCGCAGCCTTCGCCGCGGACGAAGCCGTCCGCGGCCGCGTCGAAGGTCCGGCACCGGCCGGTGGGCGAGAGCATCCCCATGCGGGCGAAGGACATCGTCGTCCTGGCCCCGAGTACGAGGGTGACGCCGCCGGCCAGCGCGAGATCGCACTCGCCGTCGCGCAGGGCCTGGCAGGCCAGGTGGACCGCCACGAGCGAGGACGAGCACGCGGTGTCCAGTGCCACGCAGGGGCCCTGCAGGCCCAGCAGGTAGGAGATGCGCCCCGGGGCGACGCAGTGCCCGTTGGTCAGGACCGCGCCCTCGAGTTCCCGGGGGTGGCCGGCGAGGGACTCCATGTAGTCGGTGTAGCTCAGGCCCGAGAACAGTCCCGTGGAGGTCCCTGCCAGCCGCTCCGGGGGGAGCCCGGCGTGTTCGAGTGCCTCCCACGTCACTTCCAGGAGCAGCCGGTGCTGGGGGTCCAGGACGTCGGCCTCCTTGCCCGAGACCCCGAAGAAGTCGGCGTCGAAGCCGGCGACGTCGCCGAGGTATCCGCCCCACGGCGGCATCGGCCCGGCGGCGTGGGCCGGAGCCGCGGCCATGTGCCCCGCGCGGCCGATCGGCGGTTGGCCGACCGCGTCCCGGCCGGCTTCGAGCAGCCGCCACAGCGCGGCGGGCGAGTCGATGTCGCGGGGAAGCCGGCATCCCATGCCGACGACGGCGATGTGCGCGTCAGCGGCCCTCAGGTTCTCTGTGTGGCCCATCACATGCTCTCCTACGCGCTTGCGCGGACGGGGGTGGGGAGCGCTCGCCGTCCGGCGGTGCGGTCGGCGGATGCCGGGGTCAGTCGACGTCCGAGTTGCCCAGCAGGATCGCGCTCTTGACGCCACCGATCTGGTAGTTGCAGGTGAGCGCGTAGTCGAACTCCAGGTGCCGGGTGCGCAGCCCGGGGACGGGGTCGAAGCAGATGTTGTCGGCCGGCTCCTCGCAGTTCGCGGTGGGGCACACCTCCCCCCGCCCCAGCATCAGGAGGGTCAGGGCGACGCCCAGGGCTCCCGCCGGGGCGCCGTTGTGGCCGAAGCAGGCTTCCTGGGAGGTCATCAGGAGGTCTCCGACGGCGTCGCCGTAGAGCTGTCGGGCGGCGTTCGCCTCGAACGCGGTCACGACGACGTCGCCGTCGCTTCCGCCGTGGATGTAGGGGATCTGGCCGATGTCCCACCGGTCGCCGAGGCACTTGCGGATGGCGGCGACCAGCGAGGCGCCGTTCTCGTCGCTTGCGAGCGGGTTGGACAGGCCGTCGCGGGTCATGCCGTGCGACAGGACCTGGCCGTAGGTGAACGCCCCGCGCTGCTGGGCGTGGTCGCGGCTCTCCAGCACCAGGGTCACCGACCCCTCCCCGTGGTTCACGCAGTCGGCCCGCCGGTCGTAGGGCCTCATGACCCGGTCGAAGGCCGGGAGGAGATCGGGCATGCCGTCGACGCGGATCGTGTCGTAGGCGCGCTGGGCGCCGTGCAGCAGACGCTGGACGTTCTGGATCACGTCCACGCTGAACACGTCCACGCCGGTGACGACGACGAGGTCGGTCTCGCCGTCCGCGATCATGCGGCGGGCGTTGCCGATCTGGACGGCGGAGGACGCGCAACCGCACGACACGGTGAAGCAGGGGCCGCTCGTACGCATCAGCGCCCCTTGGACCAGCGCCACGTCGGAAGGGGTGAGTCCCTGCTGGGCCCTGACGAACAGCTCCATCGCCTGGTGCGGCGAGATGGCGCCCGCGTCGGCGTGCAGGACCTCGAGGTAGCTGGCGACGTTGGCGTCGATGCCCCCGCGCCCGACCAGGACGGCGGCGTCGGTGAGGTCGCCGTCCCCGATGCTCAGTCGGGCGTCCGAGCAGGCTTCCACGAGGGACACCAGCCCGTAACGGTGCGCGTTGGTGTAGTGCTGGGAGAAGATGCCCGGCAGTCCGGGCAGGCGCTCCGCGAACGCCGCGTCCGGCAGATCGACGGAGCCGTAGTAGACACCGTGGTGCTTGAGGCACGAGCGGCCGTTGGAGGCCACGTCCCAGACCTCGCCCGCGGTGAACAGCGGCTGCTCCTCGCCCGGCAGGCAGAACCCCATGCCGGTGACCACGGTGTCCCGCCCGCCGCTGCCGCCTCGCGGGCGCCGGCCGGAGGGCCCGCTCACGACGCGTCCCCACAGGTGCGGGGCTGACGCTCTGTCCGTACTCGTACGGGACGGTCGCTGGTCATTGCTCACCTCGGAGAGTGGGGTGGGGGGTGGGGTGGGGGGTGGGGTGGTGCGGAGCGGCGCCGCGTCGGTGTGCGGCTCCCGGGGCCCGGCGCCGGTGTCGGATGCCGGGCAGGCGGTGGCGGGCGCACCTACTCGGCGATGGCGGTCCGGTACGACCACTGGTAGACGGGCATCAGTACGCCGCCGACGTCCTTGAAGTCCTGCGTGATCTCGAAGTGCTCATAGCCGTTCCCGCGAGGGATCCTCAACCGGATCTCGACGCCCCCGGATTTCACTTCCCGAATCTCAGGAATGTCTCCAGGGCCGCCCTTGAGGAAGACGAGCAGACCGTTGGGCACGACACTCACCTTCCCATTCGGAAACGCAGAAGAATTCTTCGAGACGATCAGACGGCCGGTTGACGGCGTACATCCGGAATACCCCATGGAAAGCCGTTCAACCCAGGAACACCAACAGCGCATGAAGTGAGCCAGGGGCGCACTCGCACCGCAGCCACCGGATCAAGGGGACGCCCCGGAAGCCGTGATGCCGCCCGAACAAAGCCCCGATCCAGAATCACCGGCAAGAATAAGTATGAAAACTGCGCCACGCTCCCCGAGGCGCGCCGCGCCATGAGCATAGCAGCAGGTCAAAGGGCTGTACTCGCCGACTTTCGAATACGATCTCCCCAGTTCGCGGGCGCTCCCACCGTGATTCCCTCCAAAATTCTCGAGAACTCCTCGACGGGCGTCCAGGAAGACCCTTGCCAGCGCTCACATAAAATACCCAGTGGCAAGCCTCCGGTCGCTTCCGACTCCGCTCGGTGAGGCGTCGAAAAAGTTGTGCGCCCCCGATCCGGCCTCATGCTCCCGCCCTTATCGAATTCTCTATTGCCACCCGATGGAGCCCGAACCTACCGTGAGGAAAACGCCTCCCCGACTCGGCCGCAACGGCCTTGTCAGGCGTTCGGAAGACGGAAAAGAGGAATCCTATGTCCCCGATTCTCCTCGCACTCGTCCCCTCGCAGGGTCCGGCAACCGGGGGTAGCCCCGTGCTCCTCGTCGGCACCGGACTGACCGGGGCCACGGCGGTCCTGTTCGGCGCCACCCCCGCGCTCAGCTACACCGTCCAGTTCGACGGCGCCATCTCGGCCGTCGCCCCGCCCGGGACCGGGACCGTCCCGGTCACGGTGGTCACGCCCTCCGGCACCAGCAACAACCTCAGCTACACCTACCAGCCGCCGACCCCGCCGACCATCCTCGCGCTCGTGCCGCCCATCGGCCTGGCCACGGGCGGTCTGCCCGTCCTCATCGTGGGCCACGGCCTGTCCGGCGCGACGTCGGTCCTGTTCGGCGCCACCCCGGCCTCGAACTTCACCGCGCTGGGCGACGGAGCCATCCTGGCCGTCTCGCCGGCCGGAAGCGGAACCGTCCCCGTCACGGTGACCACGCCCGCCGGCACCAGCAACGGCGCCTCCTACACCTACCTGTAGGACGGCGGCCGAACCGCCGGTCCGCGCGCGACATGATCCGGCGGGATGAGAACAGTGAGCTCCGACAGCAGGCGCTGTCGGAGCTCACTGTTTGTCGGACGCTCGGCCATGGGCGGGGTTCCGATGCCCGCGCCGCTCCCGAGAGTGGCGGCGACCCTAGTGTGATGCGCCACAAATCGCGAGGGTAAGTTCTGCTCTGCCGGCGGATTGATCTTGGTGAGGCAGTCCGCGAGGGACGCGCTCGACCTGGTTGATCCAGGAGGAGCCGGTCGGCGTGAAGTGGACGTGGAAGCGCGGGTTCCTGGCCGGCCATGTCCTGATCTCGGCGGTGTTGTGGGTGGCGTAGTTGTCGCCCACCAGGTGCACGTCGAGTTCGCGGGGCACGGCCTTGTCTATCGTGGCCAGGAGCTTCTTGAACTCGATGGCCCGGTGGCGGCGGTGCAGTTCACCGAGGACGGTGCCATCGGCGATGTTCACACTAGATCGCCGGTGCGGCGGTGTAGGTGTAGGCGAGGCCGTTGCTGGTGCCGCCGGGGGTGGTCACGGTCACCTGCACCGTGCCCGAGCCCGCGGGCGCCGTGGCGACCAGGCTGCTGTCCGACACGGCGGTGAAGGCGGCCGGCGCGGACCCGAAGGCGACCGCGGTGGCAGCGCCCAGCCCGCTGCCCGTCAGCGTGACCGTGTTCCCGCCCGAGGTCGGCCCCGCCCCGGGAACCACGCTCACCAGCTGGGGAACGGGAAGGTAGGTGAACGCCACACCGTTGCTGGTGCCGCCGGGCGTCGTCACGGTCACCTGCACCGTGCCCGACCCCGCCGGAACCGTCGCGGTGATCTGCGTCGCCGACACCACCGTGAACGACGAGGCGTTGACGGCACCGAACCGCACCGCCGTCACCCCCAGCAGATTGCTTCCGGTGACGGTGACGGTGGTTCCGCCGCTGACGGGGCCTTCGCCGGGGACCACAGCGGTGAGCTGGGGGTTGCTCAGGTAGAAGTAGGGCACGGGGAGGCTGGTTCCGCCGGCCGTGGTGACGGTGACGCCGGACGGCCCCGGCCCCCCGGTCGGCACGGTCGCGGTGATCTGCGTCGCCGACACCACCGTGAACGACGAGGCGTTGACGGCACCGAACCGCACCGCCGTCGCCCCCGTGAACCCGCTCCCCGTCAGCGTGACCGTGTTCCCGCCCGAAGTCGGCCCCTGGGCCGGGACGATCGTGGCCACCACCGGTACGGCGGTGTAGGTGTAGGCGAGGCCGTTGCTGGTGCCGCCGGGGGTGGTCACGGTCACCTGCACCGTGCCCGAGCCCGCGGGCGCCGTGGCGACCAGGCTGCTGTCCGACACGGCGGTGAAGGCGGCCGGCGCGGACCCGAAGGCGACCGCGGTGGCAGCGCCCAGCCCGCTGCCCGTCAGCGTGACCGTGTTCCCGCCCGAGGTCGGCCCCGCCCCGGGAACCACGCTCACCAGCTGGGGAACGGGAAGGTAGGTGAACGCCACACCGTTGCTGGTGCCGCCGGGCGTCGTCACGGTCACCTGCACCGTGCCCGACCCCGCCGGCACGGTCGCGGTGATCTGCGTCGCCGACACCACCGTGAACGACGAGGCGTTGACGGCACCGAACCGCACCGCCGTCGCCCCCGTGAACCCGCTGCCCGTCAGCGTCACCACCGACCCCGCCGCCCCCGACGCCGGACTGACCGAACCGATCACCGGAGCAGCGACCGCGTACGTGAACGCCACACCGTTGCTGGTGCCGCCGGGGGCGGTCACCGTCACCTGCACCGTGCCCGACCCCGCCGGAACCGTCGCGGTGATCTGCGTCGCCGACACCACCGTGAACGACGAGGCGTTGACGGCACCGAACCGCACCGCCGTCGCCCCCGTGAACCCGCTGCCCGTCAGCGTCACCACCGACCCCGCCGCCCCCGACGCCGGACTGACCGAACCGATCACCGGAGCAGCGACCGCGTACGTGAACGCCACACCGTTGCTGGTCGCCCCCCACCACCACGCCACCACGGTCACCTGTACCGTGCCCGACCCCGCCGGAACCGTCGCGGTGATCTGGGTGTCCGACAGCACCGTGAACGACGAGGCGTTGACGGCACCGAACCGCACCGCCGTCACCCCCTCGAACCCGCTGCCCGTCAGCGTCACCACCGACCCCGCCGCCCCCGACGCCGGAGTGACCGAACCGATCACCGGTATGTTGTGATCAACCATGACATACCTCCATAGGGTTGTGCAGTCTCCGAGTTGACGGATGTCGTGCGTGCGCAAACGGCTTCAGAGAGTCGGTTGTTCGCCCGGGGATGCGCGACGACGGGCGCCGAGGCGGGGAGCCCCGGTCGACGGAGGGAACATCGACCGGGGCTCGTCAGGGGTGCGTCGCTGGGCGGGTCAGGCGGAACAGACCGGCTCGTCCCAGTGAAGGAGCTCGCCGCCATCCGCCCGGTCGCCGTTGCCGGAAGCCTCCCCGGGACGGCCAAGACGCCGTCCTCGGCCGATCCGCCCCCGGCGCCGCCGGTGCTTGCCGCGGACGGACTCGGCCGAGCGCATCACGGAGGAGTTCCGTTCGAAGGCGTGGCCGTCGTCGGCCGCGGTCGCGCGCTCCGTCCTCGACGGTCCACCCGCAGGTTGACGGCCCACCAGCACCGTCGGCACGTACCACCCCAGCAGATGACCCCAGCACCACAGCGCTGAAGTCGTCCGTCGGCGGTCCGGGGGAGGGGGGCCGGCAGACCACCTGTCCGCCGCACGGGCCAGCACGCCTCGGAGCCTTTGGATCGCTTGCATGACGCCTCCTGGCGTATGTAAGCCGCCGCATCCGCCGGCACCGCTGAGACGGTGCCGGCAGATGGATCCACGTCCTCCACGGGGGTGCCCATCGCGAGCCGTACGTCACCCCGCCGCCTGAAGCAACAGCGGGCGCCGACTGCGCGCTTCCCCCGGGAGGGATGGGCGGCCCGCCGGTTGGATACGGAAAAGTAACCCAGAGGCGTGAAATCGGTGACAAGTCTTCCGACCTTCTTTCACCCGCTTGGCGCAGCGCCCGGCCGTCTCCCGAAATCCGGGAAACGGCCGATTCCGTAGCGCGCGACCCGACGCCGATCAGCGAAAACGGACACCCTTCGGGGAATTTTCACGCTGATTCCCCACCCGGCGGGATCGCGACTTCCCGACCCGGGGTTGCGCCGCGGAATCGGTCCGGGCGGGACCTGCGCGAGGACGCTTGGAGGTTGTCGCAGCGGGCCGGGTCGACCGGCCTCACAGCCGTGTCATCCCCGGCACGCCCGGCACCGGCCAAGTCGCTGACCTGCGAAGTCCTGCCAGTGACCCCGGGTCGGCCGTCCGCCGTGGGATCCGGCCGCAAAAGCCGGGACCCGGGGACGTCATGTGACGTTGCGGGTGATGTCGACGAAACGCGAGTAGTGGCCCTGGAACGCGACCGTCGCCGTGAATGTGCCGCCCATGCGGTTCTTGGCCACGATCAGGTCCCCCTCGCCGGCGCGCGGAGAATCCTTCGCGTAGGCGTCCTCCCGGTGGAGCAGGATGATTGCGTTGGCATTGGCCTCGATGCCACCGGATTCCCGCAGGTCGGCCATGGCGGGTTTCTTGTCCGCGCGCTGCTCGACGCACCGGTTGAGTTGAGCGGCCACGACCACCGGAATATTGAAGGCCTTCGCGAGTATCTTGAGGCCGCGGGCGAGTTCGTCCACTTCGGTCGTGCGACTGGTGGCCCGGCCGGTCTCGGGGGTCGTCAACTGCAGGTAGTCGACCAGGAGGACGGCCGGGCGCCGTCCCTGGGACTGCACGCGGCGCAAGCAGGGAACGCAGCCGGGGGATGCTGACCTCCTCGCTCGTGTCGACGGTCAGCGGAGGGACGCCGGCCAGGGCGATGGCCCGCAGCCGCCGTGCCTCCTGCTCCTCGTCCAGCGTGCGGTCGCGGCTGCCGTGCAGGGGGACAGGGGCTTCGGCAGCGACCCATGCGCTGGATCACCTGCGTATGCGTCATCTCCAAGCTGTTCAGGTAGACCGGGATGGCATCCGGGCAGAGCAGCATGCTGCCCAGCACGGACTGCTCGGCCGACCGGCTGCGCTGCGGACGGACCAGAAGAGGAGTGGACCGAGTTAGAGGACAGGGTTGGGGTGCTTGAAGCACCTCCTGACAGCACTTCAAGCACCCCGGGTGCTCGAAGCACCCCCCGGGACGTCCGGTCCTGCGGACCGTTTCGTCCCCTTGTCGACCCGGGGCTTGCGCGGCGGTGCGGGAGCGAGCGGCGGCCGGTCCTCGGCCGTCAGCGGTCGTCACACGTCCAATGCGGAGCGTGGCGGGGTGTGCGGCGGCGCTCTTCACTCCACGGCTCTTCAGCGCGCCGGGTAAGGTCCCGCCGCGGCCTCGACGCGGGTGGCTCCGTCCTGCGCGGCGGCCGTGGACTCGGTACTCGGCCTCCGCCCGATCGCGGCGCCCACGGCCGCCGGCCCTTGCGCGATCGGGCGGCCGGCTCCGTTCCCCCGGGGCCGGCGGGGAACCGGGCGGCGGGTACGACGGGACGAGGCTGCCCGGGCGCGGCCGATGACGGTCCCGCCCGGGCAGACGGCCTCGTCGGCCGTGCGGTCCGGTGGCCAGTGGCCTGACTTCCGGATCAGATGCCCGGGCCGGCGACGTACGTGAACGCGCCCACGGCGGTCGCGCTGCCGCCCGCGCTGGTGACCGTGACGTCGACGGCCCCGGCGGTGCCGGGCGGCGTGACGGCGGTGACGACGGTGTCGCTGACGACGACGAACGGGGCCGGCGTGCCGCCGAAGGTGACCGACTGGGTGCTGCTCAGGGAGGTGCCGGTGATGGTCACCGGGGTGCCGCCGGAGGTCGGGCCCACGCCGGGAACGACAGTGGCCACGGTGGGCGCGTCCACGTAGGTGTAGGTGAAGCCGTTGTTGGTTCCGCCCGCAGTGGTCACGCTCACCCCGACCGATCCGGCGGCCGTGCCCGCGGGCACGGTGACGCTGATGAGGCCGTCGCTGACGACGGTCGGCGTCGCGGTGTTGGCCCCGAAGTTCACGGCGGTGGCGGTCGACAACCCCGTGCCGGTGATGGTGACGGTGTTGCCGCCGGCCAGCGGCCCGGAGGTGTCGCTGAGCGCGGCCTTGAACGGCGCGCCGACGTAGTAGAAGCTGAGCGGGTTGCTGGTGCCGCCCGGGGTGGTCACGGTCACCTGGGCCGTCCCGCTGCCCGACGGCGCGATGACGGTGACCGAGGTGGGGGTGTTGGCGGTGATGGTGGCCAGCTTGGAGCCGAAGTGCACGGCCGTGGCCCCGGCGAGGTTGACGCCGGTGATGGTGACGATGGTTCCGCCGCCGGTCGATCCCTGGTTGGGGGAGATGGGCACGACTGCCTCCTTGAACGAGGTGGGTGAAGGCCGCGACGGCGGGCCCAGGAGGATCGCAGGTTACGCACGGTGTGGGTCGGACCAGGCCCCGGCGGGGACGCAACGGACGGCCGAGGCGGTGAACCGGGCGCCGGTGGGCCGGTCCACGGGTGTGGCCGGGCCGCTTTCCGGGCGTGAGGACGAGACCGTCCTGGATGGATGTCGCCGGTCGCGGTGGCGGGCGGATCGTTCACGCCCCTGCCAGGGGAGCCCATGGCGCCACGGTAGTGACCGGCCGTACGGCAGCCGACGCCCCACTCCCCCGGAGAGGATGGGCGACCCACCGGATTGGAGCTTCCAGTAACCCATTGAGGTGACAAGCAGGCAAGGCACTTGACGTCACATCACCCGATTGGCGGCACGTTGCGGCTGGGAGCACGGCCCGCCCGGCGCGAACGCCCGGCCGCGTCGGACGCGCGGACCTTCCCGGCCGCACCGGCGGGGCCGTCCGTGGGTCGGTCCTCTGGCGGCCGCGTGCGCTTCCGGTGTGCGGCGCGCAGGCCCACGACGTGTCAACTGCCATTGACGCCCGGCCCGGCCGACGTCCGGGCACGGTAGCGGACGGGGGGCGCGCGGGTGCGCGCGCACATCCGCATATGCCACTGACCCTTTCTCCGAGCGGCGGTGCCGGCCGTGCGACCGTCCGGGATCGCTGCCGTGCGCGCCACCGCACGCCGGGCAGTGGCGCGACGGGCGGCCGGATGCGTGCGCGGCCCGGAATTCCGGGGAGGACCGCGAGCGCCGTCGCGCCCGCAGAGGTCTATTCCAGTCAACCATCCTCGCGTGCTTGCGAAAATTGTCAAGCATCCGACAGTCGAGATCCGGCCACTCTTTGGCTGACCTTCGCGTGCAGCTTGACACGACATGCGCGAGACCTTTGCCAATTGATTGCAGCGCGATTCGCTCACTCAAATTACACAGCAATCGGCGACGTCTTGAAAAATCCTTTCTGCTCCCACCTCGGGATTTCGTGTATATTTCCTGGCTTCCAATGGGTCCCACGAGGGAGCCGTAATCCGTATCGGATCCTTACAGGAGCAAAATTGCTGACCGGAGAGGAATACATCAACATCTGTGCCCTGCGATCCCGAGGATTGTCCATCGCCGCAATCGCCCGTCTCCTCGGCCGCGACCGCAAGACGGTGAGCTCCTATCTGAGCGGGAAGCGCACGGTCGGGGTCCGCAGCTCCGGCTGGGGCGAGTTCGAGCGGTTCATCCCCTACTGCCGCCAGCGGCTGCAGGACGATGCCCACTTCGAGGCGTCGGCGCTGTTCGCCGAACTCGTCGATCTCGGCTACAACGGCGGCTACTCGACCTTCACCCGCGCCCTGCGGACCCATCAGCTGCGTCCCAGGTGCCCGCTGTGCCAGCGTCCGCCCCGCACCCGCCCCGCTCGGCAGGACGACGCGGAGGAAGTGCACTTCCGCTGGTTCGTCTTCTGCGACCCCCCTGCGGACTGGGGCAGCACCCACGCCTGCGTCCTGGTGGGACGCCTGACCCGCTCCCAGCGCTGGAGCGCGGCGCTCGCGGAGCAGATCGATTTCGGCCACCTGGTCGGCTCCGTCGACCGGATCCTGCGCCAGTTCGGCGGGACCGGCTGGCGCTGGCGCTTCGACCGGGCGCAGCCGATCCACTGTCCGGGAGGCGGAAAGTTGACCACGGCGCTGGGCAGGGTCGCGAAGCACTACGGTGTCGTCTCGGATCTCGGTCCGGCGCGGCAGGACGCCGACGACGAGGCGATCGGGCAAGCGCTCGCCCTGTGGTGGCGGACCGGCGGTGCGGACACCGGCCCGCTGGAGGCGCAGGAGAGCCTCGACAAGCTGGCCAGGCTCATGCACACCCGCCAGGCCTTGGCACGGGGCGGCCACGACGGAAGCACCGTGCCGCCCACGCCGGTCCTGCTCGACCTCCCCCACGACCCGTACCCCGCCAGGATCAGCGTGACCCGCACGGTCTCGGCCAACAGCATGGTGTCGTACCGGGGCAATCTCTACGCGGTTCCGCGGCATCTGCACGGCCACACCGTGGAAGTGCGCCGAAGGCTCGGTGACCCCCTCCTGGCGATCGCGACCCCTCGTGGACGGGTGATCGCCCAGCATTCACTGGCGCCCGACGGTGCCAGCCTGTCGGTCATCGGCCACCGGCACGGGATCGGTCTCGAGCGCCCGCTCCCGGTGCCGAGGCCGGCCTGCACCAGCAGGATGTACAGTCCGCCGTCCGCCGAAGCGCTCGCGGCGGCCGACGCGCTCCGACAGGACACCCGCCAGGAGGACGGATTAGAGCCCGGTCGACAGGCCGGCGGTTCGTCGGCGCGCCGGTCCTGGCGGTGGACGGGCGTTCTCGACCGGATCCGGAAGGAGCCCACCGAGGAGGAGGAGCACGTCCGTTCCGAAGCCGTGATCCACCTCGCCGCGCATCGGCAGCACGACCCGACGCCGTACCGGCGAAGCCACACCGGCTCGGCGAGGCACCCGGACCGGACGAGATAGCGCGTACGACGGCCTTCGGCCTGCCGGACCCTGCACCGGACGTGATCACGTCCGGTGCAGGGTCCGGCAGGCCGCGCCCGAGGATGCGTGCGGTCGCGGCCCCCGTCCTGCGCGCGGCCGACCGGAGCCGGGTAATTTCACAGACCGGCGGCAGGTAAAACGTCGGGAATTGCTAACCGAATTCCCCATCCCGCCCTTCCGGGCCCCGGACGCCGACCTTCCCGATAGTAACCCGGATGGAGTAGCGCAACTTTTGTATGAAGACTACTGAATTCGCCTTGGATTGCCGGAACATCAATTCTTCGCACCACCCTGCCCGTCCACACGCCCTGCCATCCGCGCTCGGCGGTGCAATACGTTCCGTTCATGCCGGCGCCCCGCCGGCATGAAACGCTTATTTTCGGAGGGGATTCGGATGACCCGTTCTCGTCTCGCCGCCGGCGTCGTCGCCGTCGCCATCGCAACCGGCGCTGCCCTCGCCATCGCCCCCGCGGCCCAGGCCGCGGAAGCCCCCGTGCCCCAGGTGTCGGCGTGTGCCGCCGATCTCGCGGCCGCGCTCGACAGCAACGCGGCGGCCATCGACGCCGACATCGCCGGTGACACCGCCGGCGCCGGCGCCCACAACCTCCACACCCTCGTCATCCTGGCCGGAGCGCGGCACGACTGCTCCTGCCAGCACGCCCAAGTCCGCGCGGACATCATCGCTGCGGCGACCGACAGCGTCCGCGCGGCGGTGTCCAACTCGGTCGGCGACTCCGCTGCTGCACTGGACAGCGAGGACGCCGTGACGGCCGAGTTGACGGAGGCCCTGGAGATCGTCGAGTACTCCGAGGTGTGAGGTCTCGCGGCGTACGGGTACCCGTTGTCGACCTGCTCGGGTGCGGGGGCCCCGGCGGTCGGGCCGCGTCGTGGAGCCGTCCCCTTCACAGGCGCGGCACGACCGGCGCCGGCGCCGGTCGACAAGGCCTCGGCCTTCGAGGCGGCCGCCGAATTCGGCCCGCCCTTCGGAGACCGCCGTTGCCCGCATGGTCCGCGAAGGCCCGCCGGCGACCGGCGAGGTGGGCGCCGTCCCCACCTCGCCGCACGGCCTCACGGCACCGTGCGGGCGTGAGGAGTCCCCGGTGAAACCCGGACTTCGCAGGTGGGGTTTCAGGTCTCCAGCCGGCGTGGGCGGGTTTCGTCGATGCCGAGTAACGCGAGCAGCTCGGCCTGGATGCCGGCGGCGGTTGTCCTGCAGGAACCTGGGGGCCGCAGCGAGGGGGCCCTTGAAGTCGCCGTACCGGCGCTCGACGCGAACCGGACGCCGGCGGCCAGCAGGGCGGTCACGTTCGGGTAGGAGATCAGTTCGGAGTCGCCGACCATCAGCAGGTCGCGTTGCGCAGACAACTTCCGCAGAGCGGTCATCGCGCCGACCACCTGGGCGACCTCCGCCGTCCCGCCGCTGCAGGCGCGGTGGAACACCGGGATGCCACCGTCGCCGGTGACCGCCAGCCCGGCCTGGATCTGCTTGAGATCCGGGCGCCCGTGCCTGGCCTGCGGATACCCCTCCACCTGCGCCTCGTCATCCCCGTACAGGGAGACCGAGGTCATGTCCCAGTGCAACTGGGCGCAGTCGATGCCGAAGTCGGCGATCGCCTGAGCCCCGACCGTGCCGATGATCTGCTCGACGTGCGGCGCGATGGCGTCCAGCGCCCACTCCCTGGCCGGCCAGACGCGGTGCGCGGCCCGCCGAGGCATCGGCGTCCTGCTCGTCTCCCGGGGCTTCGCACCCTTGAACCGCGCTGCCGCCCGGGCCCCGGCGTTCCGAGCCCGGAAGCCCGCCCCCGCGCCCTTGCCCCGTGGCCGGTCGACCGGCCACGGACGCCGGCATCCTCCCGCCGACACCCCGGGCACCTGCCTCCGGAGGGGTCTGTCACTGCTGGGGCTGGCGGAACAGGTCCTGCTGCGTGACGCCGTCCGCGAACATGACGTTCTCACTCAAGCTCGCGAGCAGGTCGAGGACAGCGGCGAGCGGCTGGTATTCCGTGCGGATGGCCGGGCGCTCGCCGCACTCCTTCAAGTGCTCCCAGAGCGCGTGGAAGTAGTCCTCGAGCTCCAGACGCGCGTTGAACTGCGCGCTGAGCCCTTCGGAATCGAGGCGACGCAGGCCGTCGCGGTCGAGCCGGGCCACCGAGTTGATGACGCTGTTGACGATCTCACGGCTCTCGATGCCTGAGCTGGACATGGGTTCTCCTCACGATGTGCGCAGTGGAAGACCGGGGCTGACGCTCGATGCGCCGCCCGGCCCGGCTGGATCGCGACCGTCCCGCAACGGTCAGCACGCCGCGGCGCTCCGACCGGACAGCGGGACGGCGGCCCACACCGAGCAGCTGCCGTCCGTACTGAGCCGCACCCCCCAGTCCTGCGAGTAGTCCGCGACGAGCGCCAGACCCCTGCCGTGGTCCTCGTCCGGCGTGGCTCGGTGCAGCTGCGGCACCGCGGAGGTCTTTCCCTGGTCACGGACCTCCACCAGGAGCTGGTCCGCGGTCCGGCGCAACCAGGCGGTGATGTGCGCGCTGTTGGAGTGCTCGAGGGCATTGGTGACCAGTTCGGAGATCACCAGCAGGACGGCGTCCCGGGTATGGCCGGCCCGAACGCCCTCGACGTCCAGCCACAGCCCTGCCAGCCGCCGGGAGATCGGTACCGCGCGGACCAGGGACGGCAGCCTGAAGGACAGCGGACGGCCTCTGACCAAGTGTCGAAGGACATCTTCGGCGAGAGCTCCTGCCAGCCGTCCATCGATCTCTGCGGTGGTCAGTGGAATCTCCTCCTCGGTGAACGGCGGGACCGCTTCTCGGCTCACGGGCCGAATGCGGCTGCCGGTGCGACTGCTCGTGGCTTTCGCGTCCCGGTCCACGCTCGGCGCCCGGGGATCATTCCCTTCGGCGCGCAGCCGGCCGAGTGGAAGTAAATCAGGAATAGATTATTCGCGGGGAGCTATCCGTCGCAAGAAAAGGGGGCGCATTTATGCAATACAGCGCCTAGTGTGAAGGTAGGAATAGTTCACACCGTCGATGATCCGGCGGAATGAAACGGCTTGCTTCGTCCACTCGAGTCCGGATTTGACGGCGAATGGCGGCGGTCCATTGGTCCCGGCAATCAGTGGAGCCTTTTGGGACAAACTTCCCTCCGGGCGCACAAGGGCGGCCGGCGACTCGCTCACGGAATTCCGCACCGACCTGGCCGAAATCAGCCGTTCCGCCTGTGCGCGTCGCGGCCGGGGAAAACGTCCTGGTGGGGATGCGCTGCCGGACCGGCCAACCTCGGCCGGAGGACCGGCGCGCCGACGCACGGGCGACGTCACGAGGCGAAGCCCGCCCCGGCCGTGCGCCGGTCTGCCTCCGACGTCGCACCGACGTCGGAGGCACTGTCGACGAGGGGCGGCCTCCACCAGCACCGTCACCGCGAGGAGCTGCGCCGCAGGCGCATCCCCGAGAACGATCTCGCCGTAGGGCCTCTGATCGACGGTGTGATCCCAAAGGCCCGTGCACGTCCGGAAGGAGTGCTTCTGCCGGCTCTTGCGGAGACGACCCTGCGAGCCGACGCGGGCCGGTGCGATGAGAGTCGCACCGGCCCGCGGATCCAATTTCCTCGACCGGGGTACGGCAACGCGCCACTTCAGCGATTAGGCGCAAGCCGGAAGCGCTGGCAGACACCGCAGCTGCTTACCCCCGGAGAGGATGGGTGACCCACCCGGTTCGGATGCACCCAGTTACTCATCGGGCCGAAATAGCCGCAATCCCCCGACCGGTCGATTCACCCGTACGGTCGAGCGCGCCGGAAGTACAAACCGCTTGTGCGACCGGACCGGAAGCCCTTCCGCAGGAAATTTTCATATCCCGGTCCGTCCGCTCGGGAAATTGGACACCATATCCGGAGGCGACTGCCCGTTGATCGCGGAATACCGCGTGCGGGAACCGGCCGGGATCCGACGGCGGCGATCACGGCACCCTGACCGCGGGCTCGATCGGAATGGCAGGAGCCGGACCCGGGGTGAGGATCCCGTCGGGCTGTCCCCGCACCCGCGTCGGCCTCTGGCGCCGGCGGGCAACCGGCAGACCATCGGAGAGGTGGACCCGGCGGGAGGTTCCGCGGTGGCGTCTCGCAGGCCCCGGCCGCGCTGCGCGGCCGTGCCGGTCTTCCCCGCATCGGGTCGGCCGTCCCGCCGCGGAGCGGGATCGGACGCCGCTACGGCTTCCGGGGGCGCGTCACGGGGCCCGGTCCCGTGTCCGGGCACCTGGCCGGGGCTTCCCCGACCGGCGGCCTCCTGACCGGAGGCCCCGGTGGCGCCCCGCCGGTGCCGAGCGGCGTCGGCGGGGCGGGCCGTCGGCAGAGCCTCGCCACCCCGGGCACAGGTCCGCTCCCGCTCGAGCCGGCGAGCAGCAAGCCGCCGGCGAAGGATTGTTCCTTCCGACTCGTCACCCCCTGCCGCCGACCGGTCGGCGGGTCCGCTCGCACCGGGCGCGACCGGCATCGTGAGCGGGTCTGTCGCGGGTGGCGCGTGCGGCGCGTGGCCGACCGGCTCCCACTGTTCCCGAAGCCTGCGACAGGCGGCAGCGGCGGCGGCGGGACCGCAGGAACGGCAGGTTTCCGGATCGTCGGCGTCACGGGCGACCAGGGGCCCGCGGCAGAGCGCGCACTCGGGGCTCCGGACCGGCCCGCTCCCGGTGACCGTCTCGCTCGCCCGGTCGACGACCTTGATCAGCCAGGGCAGCGGGGAGACCACCGAGGACCACGGCACGGCGCCGACCGGCTCCCTGCGGCGCGCGAACTCCCACGCCGACTCAAGGGCTTCGAGGACCACCGCACCGTGGACGTCGGGGGATGTGCCGTAGTCGGCGAATGTTGCGACGATGTGCTGAGCGAGGAGGTCGAGCTGTCGCTCGGTCAGCCGGTCCGCCAGTTGCCTCGGCAGGCGGCTCAGGGCCGACGACGCGGCTTGCCGGCCCCATCGCTTCTGCTCGTCGGTCACCGACCGGATCGTCTTCCGGTCGGTCTGCCGTCTGTCGCGCCCTGCCGGGCCTGCTGCGTCCCCATCGGTTCCCGCCGCGTGGCCTCGCGCGCGGGTGCGCACGGTTGCCGGTTCGCGGGACGGACAACCGCCCACGACCGCAGGCGTGTTCAGCAGGTCATGTTGGGAGGATCGTGTTTCTGCCACCGAATCGGGGGTGGCCAGTGTCACCGAAACGGGGGGATCGGCTGTCACCGAACCGGCGGCCTCCCGGCACGGGTCGAGCGAGTCGCCGTGACGGGAATCCGGTCCGGTGTCGAGGACCCCAACACCGTCGCCCGCGGGCCCGCCCGCGGACCGCGGCGCGGGGACGGGCCCGCTCGGGAGGGACTCCGGCTGCCCGTTCGGTACGCGCAAGGGCACGGGATGGACGACGTATCTGTACGCCCTCCTCTCGCCGACTCGTCGGCTCACCCACCCCTGGGCCAGGAGTTCGGCCACCGCTTCACGGGCCGTTGCCTCCTTCATCCCGCACTCGCGCGCGATCCGCGCGAGGGGAGTCGGTTCGGGGAAGTGCTGCCGCAGGGTGAGCAGGGCATAGACCTTGAACCGGGTACCGGCCAGAGACGCCCGGGCGTACGAGCCGACGCACACGGTCAGCTCGTCGTCGGCAGGCGGACGGACGCGTCGGTTCATGGTTCCGGTGGCAGGATTCCGAGTCGCTCGAACCAGGTCCTTGGCCTTCGCTCTGGCGATCAGACGGTTGACACCGCCCCGTGACAGCCCGAGCTGCCGCCCGATGGTCTCGTCGGCAGCGAAGCAGAATCCCGACTTCCAGCCGTAGTCCTGCACCAGCGTCACGACCCGGATCAGGTCGCCGGTCAAGTCCCTGTCACTGAGCCACACCGCCGGGAACCGGGTGGCGGGCAGGCCGGCCCGCCCAGGGCCCCGGGCCTGCCCGCGGGCAGGCCCGGGGCCCTGGGCCCGCTCCGTGCACGCAGCGCCCGAGTACGGCGGGCTCACGGAGCACCGCCGAAAGCCCGACGCCCGCCCGCTTCGCTGCCCGGCCCGCCCGGCCGCCCGTCGACGCCCGGATCGGTCGACGGGCGATACGCCAGCCGTCCCGAAGGCACCGAGGCGACCCTTTCCCCGGCCGGCTCCATTCGAGCGGTGGTCACTCGCGCTCGAGAGCCCGTTTGGGGAGGTCCTTTGAGGTTTCGCTCATTCAGATGCCCGCGTCCTCCCCAGGGAAGGACGGAACGGCGGATCACGACATGGGCGGGGAGCGGCTGGCAGATTCTGATTCGGTGATGCAAAATGGCAGTGCCTACTTACGGACGTGTGAGAAGGCAACAGCCCGTCAGGACACAGGTTCTCGCCTGATCCCGAGTGTGCGGACGGGCCGAGGCAGCGGTGAAATTCCGTCGTCGACTCAGGCATGTGGTCGGCGACGACGGATACAGGGCGTTCAGACACCGAGGCATGTGATTGGTGCACAGACGGTGAAGGTCCGGTGGTGCGGACCAAGCCGTCTCCATGCTGCTAGGTCACGTCAAAACCTCCCCGCAGGGGGGCACGGTGATTGAAGAGGGTCGAACGAACGAGGAGAAGCGATCACGAGTGGTCGCTTCTGCCTGACGCGGTTTCGAGTCCAGGCGCCCGAGGGGTGATCTGGAACAGCGATGTCGAACCGACTGCACCCCCACAGCCGTCCGGACTCACCGGAGTCCGGACGGCTGATCCACGACTGAACCAAGTCTCGACCAAGAGTACTCCTCCCATCACAGAGTGTGAATACCTCTCGTATACGACTCATCGCAGGGGCCCACTGGGCCCGGCCACAGGCAGTGGTTCGTTCGAGTCGGCAAGAACGGACAGCTCGAACGCCTGGCAGTGGGGTTCGATCGTCCGCCCGGAGCGTTCCGCGTGACGGCGACGGCAGGACGCCGACGGCCATGATGCGGCATCCAGCGGTCCTGTCACCAGTCACCCGATACGGGAAACGTGCAACCGGCCATTTCACGCACGCAATCCGAGCGTCTGTTAATCGGATGACCGAATCGAAGGCGCGCCCCGCTGGGGAGAATTGCAAAGCATCCGGCACCATTCGAGGCCGTCCCGCCGTGAAAGAGGGGAAGCCGAGCGAGCGGACGGGGTCACGCTCGCTTCGACCGTCCCCATCCGAGGCCAGCAGCAAGAACGCCGCACGCTCGGCAAGGAGCTCGGCGGCCTGGGTAAAAGCTCCGAGCGCCGGCAGCCTGAGCATATTTCAGGACACCCGGATGCCGTACATTTCCCGGCGATTAGCCCATCGTTGTCGGGGCATGAGTCCAACAGCAGTCAAGCCGCCTCCTCCTTTGCCGCTGGAGCGGGACCGGATCTGCAGTGCCGGTGACAACTGGCTATTCGTTCCGGACCGGACGAATCCCGCGGGCGACCTGGAAATCGGTTATCTCGTGAAGAACGGCGAACGCGTGGTGCTGACGCATTGCTCGCGCCAGCTGGCCGAACTCTTTCGCATCCTGCGCCGACTCGAGTTCGAGTTCTCGACGCGGCTGCAACGATCAGAGGAATAAACGGGCTGATTGAGAGCGCCGGCCGCGATCCACGATGACGCAAACAGGAGGACTGCTTTGTACGAGTCGACGGACATCGATTTCAGCCCCTACTACACGCCTGGATTCAGCCCCGACGACGGGGTCATACACAACCGCTCCCTCTGGCCGTCCGCCGGGCAGCTGTCCGCCGACCTGTCCTATCCGGTCGTCAACGGCTGGGCCGATCCGGTTGTCAACGGCTGGGCCGATCCGGGGATGCTTCCGCATTCTTCGAACGCGGAAGCGGTCGAGGAGGAGGCCGGCCTGCCGGCCATGGGGTTCCACCCCCAGTTGATCGCCGCCCGCCGGGAGCGTCGCGCCCGCCCAACACGCCGCCGGCCCGACATCCTCGGATCCGTCATCGGATTCCTGACGCTGACGATCGTCACTGCGGTCTGCATCCTCGGTTGGATGATCTCCTACCATCCGCTGCGGGACGTGGCCCTTTCGCAGCTGCCGCGGGGTCTGTCCCAGTACTGGCCGGTCGTCGTCTACGGACCGTGGATGGTCGCCTCCCTCTCCGTTCTGCGTGCCGCGCTGGGAGGGCGCAGGATGGCGAATTCCTGGACGGTCATCCTGGTATTCGCGGGCATCGCCAGCCTCCTGTGCATCATCAACACACCCTGCACGATGCCCGAGGCCGTCGTCGCGGGCCTTCCGCCGGTGACGGCTGTGGTGTCCTTGCAGCAGATGGTGCGCCAGCTGCTCGTCGCCCGACAGGAGTCCCAGGAGGACCGTCGGCAGAAACCCTCGCACCGGGCTCGGTAGCACATGAACAACACAGCGCCTGCATTCTCCGCCCGTCCGTGCGGGAACCCGAAGATTCTCTTTCAGGATCACCGCCGCGCGCATGGCGATGATCGGCAGGAAGCAGCCGCGACCGATCCGGAAATCGCCGGCGTCCCCACCCTCACCGGCAGCCCGACCGCGAGTGATTGACGCGCGCTGGCACTCCCCTTCTCGGCCAGGAGGGGCGCCGCACTGTTCCGGGTCGGCACGCCACCGGATGCGGGCGGCGTCCGGCCGTTGCTTCGGATCGAGCACTGTCCCGGCTGCACCGTTCCCGATTTCGGTCCGGCAGCGACCACGGTTCACATGCCAGGCCCACCGCGCACGCCCTCACATCAACCTACCGCCGATCCACTGCCCACGCGGGACCCCACGATCGCTGCGCCCTCCTTCCTCCCCGCCCACGTTGCTGCCCCCTGGGCAACGGATCGGGCGGGCCGAACCGAGCAGCGCCCATGGCGAGGCGGGTCACATCAGGTTGGCCCAATAGGGTGAATCATCCATCTTTCGGGTGACCTCACGTTTGGCTTGGGTAGCTACGGAGTGCGTGCGACGGGCTGCAGACCGTAGCCGCACCCCGGCGCTGAACTCATACGGCCGGTAACCATGCTCCGACGGAATTGAAAGGAACGAGACTCATGCTCCTCACTCTGCTCGGTAACATCGTGGCCTTCCTCGGCTGGCTGCTCTAGCGGTTGTCGACCCACCCGGCGGCGAGCCGGCCCCGCCCACGCGTTCGGTGACGGGGCCGGACTCACCAAGAGCCTGCCGCGACTCCGAGATGTCCGGCCACTGACGCCATCCCATGCCACACGCCGTCCGGGCCTCCCCAACCGGGGCAAGCCGGCCCTGGTCGCACAACGGCACCGCGACGCAGACGGGGCCGTTGCGCGCCTGCGCGCCCCATGGCGGGGGGGCGATCAAGAGGACATCGACGCCCTACTCGACGGCGTAACCCCGGTATGGCACGCCGCGGCAGATACCGGTCGCGGCTTGCTCGGCGCGCACTTCATCCCCTGACGCGTTGGCACGGAGCGAAATCCGACAGGTCCCGCTGTGCAATGCGGGACCTGTCGCTACCGTTCGCGCTGGTCAGCCCGTCGGCGCCCGGCTACCCCCGCTGCCGCGGAATCCGCCCCCGTAGGCCTTCCCCAACCCCATCCCGGGTTGATCCCCGCTCAGGCGGGAAGCACCACAGCAGCGGGCCGCGAGCCGACCGCGCAGCCCGGCAGCCGCCCTCCTACGCATCCGCCGTCAGCCGTACCAGCAGCAGTCCCGCGCTGTAGGAGCGGGAGCGGCCGACGCCGGTGGCGAGGGCGCCGGTAAAGGCATGAGGATCGGTGACGGCGCCCTTGATCTCGGCGCGGCCGATCTTGGTGCCCTGGTGCTTGGCGGTCAGGCCGAGCTTGGGGAGCATGCGGATCGCCAGGGAGTCCGGGTCAGCGTCGGCGCTGATGCGGCGGATGCCGGCCGGTCCGACGCGGTCGGCGCTGGCGGGCTGGAGCCGGGCGGCGAACCACTCCTTGACGTGGCGGGGGGTGGCGTATCGGCGGGTCGCGTGATCCGCTCGGTAACGGGCATCAGCCGGTCCTGGACCGGGGAGGCCGGGAACCCGGCTTTCGTGATGCGGGCGCCGCCCTCTGTGCAAAGGCCCATCTCTCACTTCCTGCTGGGAGTTGGCTGTGCCGGCGTGCTGCTCGCTCCCGGCGGTGCCTCCCGTCTCCTCCTCTCGAGCACATGCCCGTCCGCGCGTCTTGAGCGGTGGTCACTGAGGGAGCGCAAGTCCCCCTCCCGGGGGCCAGCCCCCGGACCCCCGCTGGGGACCTCGGGTCCCCAGACCCCTTACGCTGCCGCAGTCCGCTCCGTCCTCAGCCGGATGACACCGCCTTGGCGGCGATGTCATCCGGCTTCCGGGCGGTGCTCCCTTGCCCCTGGCCCAAGTGGTTGCTCCAGTCAGTGGTGAATCAACTGACTGGGCTCCCGCCTACCCAAAACGGTCCCGAGTGGCTGCTCAGTGGTTGCTGTAGAGACGAGCCACTGAATGCGCGCCGCCCGAGGGGGAAGCTGACCAGCACATCGCTCAGGTGACCCGGGAGCTGGGAGGCCGTTCGCGGCCGAGCAGCGGTATGCAACGGCGGGTTGCCCCCGGGCTCCTGGTGCGGTTAGCACGCAGCGGCCTGCAGTCGGATGGCCAAGCACCCTGAGAGGTGCTCACGTCGCTGGCGTCGTTCAGTTGCAGAAGAGGCAGAAGAGCGCATTAGGGCGCTGACCTGCGGAAATACCTTCCGAAACCACGATCGCCAGATCTGCTACCCAGATCGAGGGGCTGCCAAGGCTGTCCATAGGACCGTGGTGAAGTGACCACAACCTCGTGGTGACCAGATCAAGAGGTCTGGCTACCACGATCGTACGATCGTGGTTCAGTGCCGAAAAGTACATCTGCGGATGCCCTTGGAGGGAGGCGCGACACGAGGTCGTGAGCGCCCCCTGAAGTTGGCTCAGTGACGTTTCGGTCATGTACTTTTAGGCCATCTGATCCGCTGCGGCCGACCGTGGCAGGGTCCAAGACCTATGCCCGAGGAAGGAGGGGACCACGTGGCTGCCGCCGCACGGCGTCGACGCGCGCCAGCAGACGAGAACGGGGAACTTCTCCCCTTTGCTCCGTTCGCGTTCTACTCCGGACACGCGAACGTCGACAAGGAACGCGTCCGCGCCATCTGCCGCAGCAACAAGTTCACCCCGGGCGAGAAGTTCATGGTCCTCTGGTGGATCGGAACGTCGCCAGAGGGCATGGAGCCCGTGGTGATGACGGGGGCGGACATCGGCAAGGAAGTCGGCATGACGGCGGATGCCATCGGCCGGATCAGCCGCAAGCTCCTCAAACACCGGATCTTGGTCGCGGTGGGTACGTTCGGGAACTCGAAGTTGTACCGGATTACGCCCTACATTGCGTTCCACGGTCCGGGCTACGATCAGCGTGAAGCGGTGAAGCGCTTCAACCCCCCAGACATTCCTGGGTTGGCCCCGAGAATTCGAGAGTGGTGGGAGGACCGATGAGCACTCAGACGGTTGCGCTGCATGGGAGCAGGAGCATGTCGTTCGGGGAGCTGCTGAGGCGAACCCACAATCTGACCGCGAATCAGCGCCTGATGGTCGTGCTCTACAACGATCCGGAGCTCGTCGGCCGGAACGGGGTGATCGAGCAGTCCGCAAAGGACCTGGCGGGCATTCTGGGATGGGCGCCGACCATGTTCTCTCGCATCCGGCAGCAGCTCGTTGATGCGGGATGGCTGGAGCAGTCCGGCGGGCGAGCCCAGGTCAAGTTCTTCCGACTGACGCCGACAGCCCACGGGCAGACGCGAGCGCTTCGGCTCGTGGACTGAACGCTGCAGGAACTGCGAGGGGTTGTTGATCCGCTGCGGATCAACAACCCCTCACGCTTATGAACGTTTCGGCATGGAACCACGACCGACCGATCGTGGCTTCGTGCCGCGGAGTGCAGCAGCCCCGGAACGGCGGGGCGCTTATGAACTTATCGGCAGGGAACCACGACCCACCGATCGTGGTCGTGATGGCCACCTTGGTGCCCAGGCGGGCCTCGGCGATATGTATGTTTCGGCATGGAACCACGACCGACCGATCGTGGCTTCGTGCCGTGGAGTGCAGCAGCCCCGGACCCGGCCTGACGACTACGCCCAGGTGCCAACAACGAAGGACTCGAGGCGGGGGACCTGGAGGGCGACGCGCTCGTCGGCGCGGATGGTGATGACGCCGTTCTCGAAGTTGAGGCCGTTCTCGTTGGAGACGGTGACGGAGTCGGCCTCGTCACCGGGTTGAGCCCACGGCCTGACCGATCCGCCGTCCAGGGCCGGCCCGCCCACAGTCGGCGGGCCGGGCCTCCCTCTTCCCGGAGGCCCCGATGACGCGCGCCACACCCGGCCCGCACCCGCACCCGCTCACCCCGGCCGACCTGCCGCCCGGCACAGCCTGGTGGAGCTCCTGCCCGGACTGCCGCTCCCCGATCCAGGGCGGCCCCGCTCGGACTGCGCGCCCACCGCCCACCGCCCCGACCCCAGTTGTCCACGGCGACCGCGTTGGGTCGGGTGCGGGGCCGGCCGACCGGTCCCGCACCCGCATCTTCTGAGCACGGGGATGAACTGCGGGCTGTCGGCGGCCTGCCCCTCGGTCAGGACGAACACCAGCGGGCGGCACTTCCGGTCGCCGGAGGCATGGATCTTGCTGGTCTGTCCGCCCCTGGAACGTCCGAGCAGGGAGGCCTTCAGCCGGAGCTTGCGCCGACGCCGGATTCGTCGCCGTTCTTCCCGTTCCGGGTCGTCTGAGGTGTCCTGCACGTCTTGTTCTTCCGGGCCTCCCCCCTTTGCCGCGCCTTCTCCGCCTCGTTGGCGGCCTTCTCCAGGGCGGCCGGAGCGTCGGGGTCCAAGTGCATCCCGGCAGCGTCGTGGTGGGCGCGGATAGGATCCGGTCACCCGCGAGGCCGCCCGCGCTGTCCACGCCCGCCTGCTGGCTGTCGTCGGGCAGGCCGCGCCCGGCCGGTAGCAGATCGCGGCAGGCGGCTGCCGGCCTTGTCCCGGCCTCACCGCGAACCACTTCGACCAGGGCAGACGGCTGGGACATTCCTGGTACTACAGGCAGCGGGGCGATCTGCCATGAGTACGCGAAGTCAGGTTGATGGTGGGGTGACGGCGGAGGATCCAGCGGTCCTGGATGCCGAGTTCGAGGCAGGCGCGTGCGACTCCAAGTGATGCAGAAGCCAGACACGCTGAACCGGCATCACTTCGTGCAGGAACCTACGTCCAGAATGGGGCATTTGGTACGTATTAGAGCCATGCTGAGGACGGTGGACGTGATGGGGGACTCGCCGCTGGACGCTCAGGCATTGTTCGGGTGGGCGCTGACCGACGTGTGGACGACGGCCAGGGGTCGGACGGCGCGCCGGTGTGCCGTCCTGGCGTGCCCCGGGTCCTGAGGTTCGGCCGTCCGGTCGCGAGCGAACACAGTCGTACGCGTGGACGGTGCCGTCCGTCACGCGCGGTCTGTGCCATGGTCCTTGTCCTCGCGTCCGCGCTGGCCTGGGTCGTGACCGGTCCGTCCGATGCCGCCCGGGCCGCGACCGCGTGTGCGGCGAGTCTGTGCGTCCTCAACGCGAGTGCCGCGGACGCCCTGTACGTCCACCCCGGCAGCGTCCAGGTCACCGGCAGAATCCTGGTCAACTCGACGAACAGTCAGGCCGCGCTCGTCAGTGGTACCACCTCGGTCATCGCGAACGGGGGTACCATCGGCGGCCCGGCGGCCCCGGCCGGCTTCGCCACCGCGAGCGGCGGCTCGTACAGCCCGGCCCCGGTCAACCAGCCCGCCGGCACCGACCCCTACGCCGCCTTGGCCCAGTGCCCGGCCGCATCGGCCTGTCCTTCGACACCGACCCCGCCGTATCCCTCGGTCAACCACATCTCGGGGAACCAGACGATCAGCCCGGGCGTGTACACCAGCATCTCGTCCCTGTCCGGCACGCTCACCCTCAATCCCGGCACGTACGTCATCACCGGCACCAACGGCATGACGATTTCCGGCGGCAAGCTGATCGGCACGGGGGTGACGATCTACCTCGCCTGCCCCTCCTACCCGACCGCCTGCGCGGCGGCCACCAGTGGTGCGTCCTTCACCAGCCAGAGCGGAGGCAAGACCACGCTCAGCGCACCGACCACGGGGGCCTTCACCGGTCTTTCGATCATCGCCGACCGCAACAACACCGCGGGGGCCCTGGTCACGGGAAACGGCACGTGGATCACCGCCGGCGGTGCGATCTACACAGCCGCGGGGAAGCTGACGGCCACATCCGGAGGCAAGGCCAGCTTCACCCGCGCGGTCGTGGACACCGTCGAGACCAGTGGCAGCAACAGCTCCCAGATCAGCGTCATCCCGACTACGGGCACACTGTCGATCAGCGTGCCGGCCACGGCGGGCCTGGGCGGCGCCGCGCCCGGTGGCACCATCAGCGGTGCCCTCGGCTCGGTGACCGTCTCGGACGGGCGGGGACTGGCCACCAGCACGTGGACGGCGACGGTGTCCGCCACGAACTTCACCACTGGCGGAGCCTCGTCCGCCGAGACGATCACCACCACGAACGTCTCGTACTGGTCCGGACCCGCGACGAACACGAACGGAACCGTGACGGCTACGCCGGGCCAGAGCGACGCCTCGGCAAAACAGTCGCTCAGCAGTTCGAGAACCGGCTTCACCACCACCGGCAACGGGAACAACTCCACGAGCTGGGCCCCCACGGTGGTGATCACGGTCCCCGCCGCCGCGGCAGTCGGCACCTACACCGGCACCGTGACCCACTCCGTCGCCTGATATCGCCCTCCCCGTCCGATGAACCCATTCGGGCCTGTCGGGTTCAGCTCGCCCGCCTGCGGCGAACCATCCAGCCGCAGGCGGCCAGGAGGCAGACGGCCGACACGGCCGCGGCCATGCCCGGCGTCATCGCGAGGGAGTCCGCCGTGTCCGGTGTGACCGACGCCTCGGCTTGGGAGCCGCCGGGAAAGGTGATGGTGGCCGTGGCGGTGTGTTGGACCAGACCGCTGGCCAGTGTGAGGTGGACCTTCCACGGTCCGTTGGGAAGCTGCCTGTCCAGGGGGACGGTCACAGGCTCGGTCTGGTCGATGCCGAGGGTGGTGCCGAGGTTCACCGCGTAGGGACCGGCGCTGAGGGATCCCGGCCCGTCGGTCATCGACATCGATCCGGTCAGGTCGAGGGCACGCTTGCCGGTGTTGTGGACCTTGGCCACCAACTTCGGTGTGCCGTCGGGCGCGCGCCCGGGAGTCAGCCCCTCGATCCGGAAGTCGGACGGCGGCTCGCCTCCGGGACCGACGTCGAGGTAGAACCGCACTCCCACGCGGTTGACCAGGCGGACGTTCCCGGCCGGGCCGGCATGGCCCGCGACCTGCGCCCAGAGGACGGCGTACCGTTCGCCGGCGGACGCGTTCGACGGCACCCGGACGCTGATGCGGACCACGGCCGTGCCGTGTGCCGGGACGTCGCGCACTGCGGTGGACGGCGGCGTGGACGGCGGCGTGGACGGCCGAGTGCCCGATGTGCCGCAGTCCGTCGTCTTGCTGGACACATCCGCGTCCGAGACACAGTCGTCCACCGAGACCCAGGTCGTGAGCTCGTTCGGGGTGCGATCGGCATCGACGGTGAAGGTGCCGCTGGTGACGGCGGCGGAGCCCGCGTAGAGATCGACGTGCTGGGCGACGTCGGAGGTGTTCGTCACCAGCAGCCGACGGTGGATGACGCTGCCGGGCGCGAGGTGGTCCACGACGTACGTGAGTGCGCGCGGGTCGGCCTCACGGTCCCGGGGCGCGTCGAGCAACTTGAGGCCGATGCTCCCCTCGACGGTGGGAGGCGGCGTCTGGCCCTGGCCCTCGGCTGCGGCGGTGCTCGCGCCGCAGACCAACGCGAGCACCGCTACGGTCGCACACCACAGGCCGGCTGGGCTACGCGATCGAATGTGTCACCGTCCCGGTGTAGGTGCCGTTCACCGCAGCGGCGGGGATCGCGACGACGAGCGTGGGGTTCCATGTCGCGGAGTTGTTGCCGGTGCCCGCGGTGAGGCTGTAGGTAGTGCGGCTGACGTTGAGGCTCTGGGCCTGGGCCGACGTGGCCTGGCCGGGCGTGAAGACGCCCACCCCGGTGGTGGAGCTCGCGGTCCCCGACCAGTAGGAGACCGAGCTGGCCGGGACCGTCTCCGGAGCCGTGCCAGCGCCCGTCGTGAAGCTGGTGGAGATCGCGGACGCGGTCCAGGCGGCCGTGAGCAGAGCTCGGGAGTCGGTGACCGTGACATTGCCCAGTTGTCCGCTGACGGAGTTTCCGGGCAGTCCGCTCCCCAGACCCACCGGACCGGCGGGGACCGAGATCGCTAACGAACCACCCGAGACAGAGAACGTGACCGCCGTGTCTCCGGGCGCGGCACTGGCCACTCCGGCGGTGGTGACAACCATCGCGGCTGCGGCGGCTACGGCGGCTACGGAATATCGGATACGCATGGGCTCTCCTTCGTCGTCCAAGCCCGGAACAGCAACCGTCCCGGGTATCGCCCCGGTGACGACCCATAGTGATATCCGTATACGCACGGAAGCTAAACGCAATTACTCCATCTGGTCGAACGCGACCATGGAGGAGAGCCCGGCCAGGTCAGGCCGGGAAACGAACGCACCATCGGCAGATAGTAAGGATTTGCGAAATGCAGTCGGATGATACGTGCATCAATGGATCCTGAAGAGGAAGTCCGTGACTTCCGCCTCATCGTTTGTTTTTGACGCTCGTTCAGTGGGGAGTGTACGTCCGAAGCGCGACCGCGAAAGCGATGTCGCCCTGAGCCGCGTGTCGCGGTACCGGACGACTGCCTCGCCTCTCTCCTCTACAGGCCCGACGCCGGTGACGTGTGTGTCGTACCGGCGCTCCGGCCCTCGCCACGTTCTCCGGGAAGGTGTCTCATGTCTCGCCATCCTGGCCGCCTCCGGCGGCTTTGTCGTGCGCTCGTCGTCCTGGCCCTGACGGCCGCTGTCGGAGCTCCCGGCACCGTCGCCTTCGGCCAGTCCCTGCACCACCACCCCGGATCCCGCCTGCGCCCGTGGGTGAAGTCCTGTGTCCAGCACCGGGGGCCGGCGGGGCTCGTGGGCTGCCTCGCGAGCAAGCACCCCCAGGCGGGGGGATCGCAGCCCCGCCTGCTGACCTCCACCATCAGCGAACTGGCGACACCCACCGCCAATTCGGCCCCGGTCGGCATCACCGCAGGGCCGGACAGCGCCCTGTGGTTCACCGAGAACTCCGCCGACGCGATCGGGCGCGTCACCACGGGCGGCACGTTCACCGAGTACTCGGTGCCCACCACCAACGCGGGCCCGGCCGGGATCGTCACCGGGCCGGACGGCGCTCTGTGGTTCACCGAGTCGAACGTCGACAAGATCGGCCGGATCACCACCGGGGGCACCTTCACCGAGTACGCGCTCCCGACCTCCGGCGCCTACCCGTGGGGCATCACCGTCGGCTCGGACGGCGCCCTGTGGTTCGCGGAGCCGGGCGCCAACAACATCGGCCAGATCACCACCGGCGGCACGGTCACCGAGTACGCGGTCCCGACCTACGGCGCCTACCCGCTGAGCATCACGGCCGGGTCGGACGGCGCCCTGTGGTTCACCGAAGTGCTGTCCGGAAGCATCGGCCAGATCACCACCGGCGGCACGGTCACCGAGTACGCGGTCCCCTCACTGGCCTCACTGCCCATCGGCATCACCGGAGGACCGGACGGCAACCTCTGGTTCACGGACGCCGGAGCGGCGCAGATCGGACAGGTCACCACGGCGGGTGTGTTCACCGCCTACAACCTCACGGATGCCCTCTTCCCGTTCCCGTGGGGCATCACCACCGGGCCGAACGGCAACCTGTGGTTCACCGAGAACGCCAGCAACGACATCGGCCAGATCACGACGTCGGGGACGATCTCCGAGGTGTCGATCCCGACCTCCGGCTCGAACCCGTTGGAGATCGCCACCGGATCCGACGGCAACCTCTGGTTCACCGAGAACTCCGCGAGCCAGATCGGGGTTGTGACTCCCTGACAGGACCGCCGGGGTGAACAGTCACCCAGCCTGGCCACCCCGCCTCCCGCCATCTCGACGGGAGGCGGGGTGGCCAGGCAGTCCGCCGGGTCGGCGTCGATCGGACCGGTGCAAGCGCCGGGTGGCGCCCGTCCCGTGGCCATCCGCGTGCTGCTCGGACAGGTACAACTCCCGGTCCAGCAGCACCCGGTGGCCATACTGCTGTACACACGTCAAGTCCACTCCGGTCGCTGTCTGTCTGGTGGCACGCGGGGTGGTTCCGTGCGGGCCTGAAGGGCGGGAGGGGCGTGCGCATCGGATGAGCCGGCCTGTTCGGTCCCCGCCCAGTGGCCGAGGGCGGCCCAGGGGACGGGCGGTGGGGGTATTCGCTGTATCACCTTCCGTACCCGTCCCACTATTCGCGCGGCGTGCCGCGAACTGTTCCGCGCGCTCGGCCTGCCCGGCGATCCGCCCGCGCGGCCGATCGAGTTCGACGCCGTCCTCAAGGACGCCCTGGCCCGCGGCTTCCACGTGCTGGTCTGCGACGAGGCGCAGTGGATGTCCAGTGACCAGTGTGGGACGCGGGGTCGGTTCGCCGGTGGCGTTGCGTTTCCTTCGGCCGCTCGTTGATCCGTCTGGTGGTGCCAGTAGCTTTCAGGTGCTGCCTGAATGAGCGTCCACGAGGGGCAGGAGCTGGAAACCGGTGGTGGGGCGTCATCTGTGTCTGATCAACGGCGGCGTCGTGGATCCGGGTACCGGCCCGCTGGCCGACGCGGATCCGTGGGCATTCCAGGACACGTGTGCCCTGGCGTTCCGGGCAACGTGGGTGGTACGCGGGTTCGCGCCGTCGACGATCCGTTCCTCCACCTCGCTCCTCGCGCGGGTGATGGCCCGCTTCGACCGGCCGGTGTGGGAGATCGGTCCCGAGGACGTCGATGCGATGGTCAGGCACCTGACCACCCAGGGGCGGGCCCCCGGGACCCGCCGGTTGTATGTGCAGGCGCTGCGCTCCTTTCTGGAATTCCTGCGCGAGCGCCACCAGACGGACATCTATGCGCGGTTCGGGATCCGGGTGGGCAGCCCGGTGGACCGGTTCAACCGCGCCCGGCACACCGCAGACGGCTCACCCTCGGTGGGGGTCCCGCCCACGGTCGAGCGTGTGGCCGCGTTCTTCGCCTTCGCCCGTGACCGGGTCGCCTGTGCCGCGGACTACCGCGCCGCGGCCAGGGACTACGCGCTGCTGCGCACCCTGTACATGGCGGCGCTGCGCGTCGGCGAGGTGGTGCGTCTGGAGTGCTGTGATGTCCACCCGGGGCAGGGACCGTCGGGCAGGTTGCACGTGCGGTTCGGGAAGGCCGCGAACACCTCCGGCCCGCGTCCGAGGTGGACGCCGATGTTGGACGGACTCGACCAGGTTCTCGCCTGGTACCTGGCGGATGTGCGGCCGCTGTTCCCCGACACCCGCGTCCTGTTCCCGGACCCCAGCGGCGCGCCGCTGAAGCCGGAGGCGGTCCGCGACCGCCTGGCCCGTCTCCTCGACTTCGAGGACCGGCCGGTGGGGGAGCGGTTCACCCCGCACATGCTGCGCCGGGCGTGCGCGACGCACCAGTACGAGCGGGGGATGGACCTGATCGCGGTGCAGCACCTCCTGGGTCACCGGCACATCGCCTCCACGATGGCCTACGTCAAGCCCTCCGCCCGTTTCGTCGAGGACGCCTGGCAGCGCGCCACCGACGCTGCCGTCGCGGACCTGGCCGGCTGACCAGATGGAGGAACCCCGATGACCAACCCCGCCACCCCTTCCCCGGATAGGCCACGTTCCGCGGACACTCCCACTGAACCGCCTCCCGGTGTCCGCTGGAGGCTGCGGATGGCGGCCGCCGAGCGGGGCGTGTGGACCGCCACCCAACTGCGCTGCCTGCTCGCCGAACTCGCCCACCTGGAGCTGTCGGCAGCGTCGGTGTCCGCACTGTTCACGAAGCAGCCGGCGCAGGTGAAGCTGTCCACCCTGACCGCGCTGTGCACCGCCCTCGACTGCGCACCCGGCGACCTCCTCACCTTCCCAGGCACCGAGCCGCCCGGCCCGCTTCCGCCGCCCCTGGAACGAACCACGCTGGTTGCGCCCGCGCTGCCCACCGAACCACGCTGCTCCGCACAGACGTGGCCAGCAGGAACACCGCACCGTTCTCTCCCGCCCCTGTGAACCACCCCCCGACCTGGCCGCCCTTCACCGCCCCGGCCGGTGGCTTGCCCTCTCACGGGCCGTCGGCCACAGCCCGCCCAATCCGAGGCTTCTGCCGCTCTGACACCGACCGTCCGAGGCCACCCAGACCTCCCTGACAGAGCACCCGCATCAGGAGGTGTAATCCATGCCCGCCCGTGTTCCCGGCGCGGTACAGGGCCACTGCCCCGGCTGCTACGTCGTGCGATGGCTGCGTCCGGACAGCGGCCGCTGCGCCTGGTGCTCCAGGACCTGCCCGGGCTGCACAGGGACACGGCGCGCAAGCGCCGAGCGCTGCGCCGCGTGTGAGCGCCGCGCCGCCCAAGGCCCGGGACGGGGTCCGTGCGTGCGCTGCGGCCGGCGCCGGATCCTGGACGCCGCCTCCCAGCACTGCCGCCCCTGCCGCACCCGCGACCCCGGCACCGCCGCGCCACCACCTTCGTGCGAGGCCTGCGGACGGCCCGGCCAGTGGATCAAGGGCTTGTGCAAGGTCTGCTACCAGCGTTCGGCCTGGACCGTGACCGCCCGCGCTCAGGGCTGGGCCCGCCGCCTCCCCGACACCCCGCCGTGGTGGCAGGACCTCGGCGACCATCTCGCCACCCACCGCAACCCCGTATACGCCGGCGACGTCATCGCCCGCACCGCCCGACTCCTCCAACACACCCCGGCCCCCACCCCCGTTGTGCTCCTCGCCCGCGCACACGACCACGACCCCCAAATCGCCCAAGCCCTCACCGACTTCTTCACCACCCACGGCCACCTCCCACCCACCCCCGAAACCGACACCGAGGACCTGCGCGCCGCAGCCCGCCGCCAGCGCCGCCTCGACGCCACCCCCGCCCCGCTGCGCCCCGCTGCCCGGGCCTTCGTCGACCACCTCCTGGCCCAGCGCGCCCACGCCATCAAGCACGGCCTGCGCCCCAAGCAGCTTCGGACCATCGAGGTACGCATGACCACCGTCCGCGACTTCGCCCTGCATGTGCACGGCCAGGGCACCACCACCTGGGCGAGCGTCGGTACCCACGAGGTGGAGGCGTTCCTGGCCCGTAACCCGTGCCGCCGTGCCGCGTGGCTTGCCGGACTGCGCCAGTTCTTCGCCCACGCCCGCCGCGCCGGTCTGATCCTCCACGACCCCACGGCACCACTGGACGCCCCGCAGCACCGCGGGTTCCGCGGCCCTATCCTCACCCTCGACCATCAGCGCGCCCTCTACCAGCGATGGACCACCAACCCGGACACCTGCCCCCACGAAGCCCTCATCGGCCTTGCCGCCCTCCTCCACGCCGCCACCACCACCGAACTGCGCCACCTGACCGACGCCGCCGTGGACACCGTCCACCGCACGCTGCACTTCCCCGGCCGCCCGGCACCCACCCCACTCGACACCGCGACCTGGCACGCCCTTCAGCGCTGCCTGGACCACCGCGCCCGCACCGGATCGGCCAATCCCCACATCCTCACCACCCGCCTCACCGCCACCACCCGCGCCCCCGCCGGCGCCGCCCACATCCGCGACAGCCTCACCCCCGTCGGCCTGCTCCCGCGCATCCTGCGCTCCACCCGTCTGCTGACCCTCGCCAACCAACTCGACATCGAACTGCTGACCGCGGCACTCGGCATGTCCTACTCCGGCGTCATCCCCTACCTGAACCCCGCCCACCCGCTCCACGGCTCGTAACCCCACGCTGGCCGCATCGCCTGCGCACCGGCCAAGCCCCACACCCCGCACACAGGGGCCGCCAGGCCCCGGCATCCTCCTGCTGCGCCATCCACCGCCGAGAGCGTGGCAAGGCGGCGAGGGCACGCCGGGCGGCCCGCATTGGCGTCTATGTGCCGAGCGCTACCAGCATGCACGCCCGTGACCTGATCCACCGCGAGACGCCAAAATGGCCTTGATCGCCGATTTGGCTAGACCATTTTGCCCAGCCGCCACGCGGGACCAGGCAGGCGGCAGCCTCCGCCAGGTAGTTACTGTCAGTGCACACCGCCTCGCCGAGACCCAACTAGAGCCCCGCCCCCACCACCGAACCGGCCGGAACGCCAGAAAAGGCCAACCAAGAGAATTTATGGAAAAGGAGCGGGATCCATTCACGGTAATCATCTGAATCCGCATCAGAAGACCCTAGGGTGAAGTGCCGATGTTCGCTTTGAAGGATCCTTGCTGTGCTCGGTCCGGATTTGGTCTGGCCCCGCTGCGCCCCGGCATCGGGCGGCGTGCTGTGGCCGTGACGGGCAGGCACCTCGCGCGTGTCATCGAGTGGCGCCTGGGCGCGTGGCCGCTGTCCTCGCCATCGTCCTGGTCGCCGTCGCGCTGTGCTCTGGCTGGGTTCCGCTGGCCGTGGTGTGGGCCGCTGCCCCGGCCGTCCGGTCGCTTGGGTCGCTTGGGCGTAATCGCGTGGACCCACCGGGTCCACGCGCCCCTACGCCCCCTCAGCCTCGATCAGTGAGGATCTCCGAGAGCACGCGTCGCGCGTCACGGGCGTCGGCGCCGTCCTGGCCCAGGCTGTTGGCGCACGAGACGAGCGTCTTCCACAGTGCCCAGCCGCGTCCGCGCGCCCAGGTCGCATCGTCGACGCGCAGCCGTTTCCGGAACACGTCGCGGCCGTCGGCCGAGAGCAGGGTCCACGCGATCGCGAGGTCGCAAGCGGGGTCCCCCACGCCACACGTACCGAAGTCGATGACGGCGGCGAGCTGTCCGTCCTCAAGGAGGAGGTTTCCCTTGGCAAGGTCGCCATGGAACCAGACGTCGGTCCCGTCCCACTGCGCTTCGAGCGCCTGAGTCCACACCTCGTGTGCCGGCGCGACGTCGATGTGGCCGCGCAGCTCGTCCAGCGCACCGAGCGCCTGCGTCTCGTAGGTCCGCAGCGTCGCTCCACGGAACCAGTTGTGCTTGCCGGGTTGTGGCCCTTGCGAGGCATCGATGCGCTGCAACGCGGCGACGAAGTCGGCCAGGTCCTCGGCGAAGCGGATCGGATCGGCGACTGACTCGAATGTCGCGGGTGTGCCGTCGATCCACCGATAGACCGACCACGCGAACGGGTAGGTCGCACCAGGACTTCCCTTCGCCAGCGGCACCGGGATCGGTAGGGGGAGAGCGGGTGCCAGCTCGGGTAGCCAACGGTGCTCCTTGTCCACGGCCAGGGCGTACTCCTGCGCGCTGGGCAGGCGCAGCAACATGTTGTCGCCCAAGCGGAAGGTCCGGTTGTCCCAGCCGCCGTTCTCCACAGCCGTCACAGGTAACGCGGCCCATTGTGGGAACTGTTCGGCCACGAGCCGCCCTGCCTGTTCGGCACTGACGGCGACCCGCTGGGGAATGGGCCCAAGATCTGGAACATCGTTCAACAGGTACCCCCTTGTCCAGGCTCTAGTGTGAGCAGACAGACATTGCTCCACACGAGTAAAACCCACCCGATGCTGCCTCGGGAGACCCCTCGGCGGTCAGGCTGCGCCTGGCCCCGCTCGGCCTGTGCTGCGCCACCTCGGCGCGCCCGCGTCGCCCCGGCCGTACCCGCGCCGCGGGTCTGGCCGGCACCTGCCCGGGGCGCCGCAGGCGCCGCCGGGACGACCTCGGTGCCGGGGCCGCCAGGCCCCGCACCGAATACTGGCCCGCCCTTTTCCGGCGGCGCGTAGGCGACACCACCGTCCCTTTCGAGGGGCCGTCAGGCCCCGACCACTGCGAAGGCCCGCTCTGTTTTCCGGTGCTGTTCTGGTTGTTCTCGTCGTGTTGGGCCGCAGGGTTCGAGAGGGCGCCGTGATGGTAATTTTGGCCGGTAGGAGCGGGTAGCGGTTTGGTGGTTGTTGTGACATTAGGCGGCGAGATTCAGAGTGCTTGGCGGTGGGTTTATGACCGGAGTTCCAGGGACGGCCGGTGGTGTACTTCTGGCCTCTTCTCCGTTTGTCTGCGCGGTGACATCAGGGGCCGGGGGTCGGTGACATTCCATGCGTTTCAGCGGCCCGCGCTGCGCCCAGTGCTGCCCCCTGTCCGGGGCTTTTTGACGGGGTGGGGTGTGACGGTTCGGTGGCTGTTTTCCGGGGAGTTCTCAGGCCGGATTCCGGGGGTGGTGCGGGGGCCGGGTCGGTGCCAGCTCTTGCATCTTCGGTGCCCCAGTCCCCCGCCTCGCCCCGGCACGGGGCGCCAGGCCTGGGGATGGCTGCCCGGGGCAGCCCCGGCACGGGGCTGCCGGAGGGCCTGGCGGTGGAGGACCCGCCAGGGGCCCTCCGGTCCCCGGTTGAGACGCTGCAACGGGGATTTACGCCATATCGTCAACGGGTGCTCGGCCGGGTACCCCCCTCCCCGTCGGGGGAGGCCTTGTACCGGAAATTCGCGTCACATCGTCAACGCCGCCCGACCGTAGGGAGGGGAGGGGTGCTACAGGAATTTTGCGTCACATCGTCAACGGTGGGGATGGCCCCGGGGGAGGGGCCTTGTACCCGAAATTCTCGTCATATCGTCAACGCGCCCCGGGGCCCGGGCCGCAGGCCCCCTCAGTTGCTGCCCCGTCAGGGGCCAAAGCCTGCCCGTGAATTCGCCGCAGGCGAATGGCCCAAGCCACCCGCCCGGCGCAGCCGGGCCCC
>NZ_JBVISA010000047.1:0-49153 GCF_055575755.1 Kitasatospora sp. NPDC034035
ATCGGGCCGAGCTTCCGATCGCCGCGCTGCGGCTGGCGGCCGGACGCGGACAGTTGGAGTCGGGCTGCATCATGCACACCGACCGCGGCAGCGAAGGCGGATTCAACCGGTCGTCGCAACACCTCGTGAGCTGGAGGTTTGCGGGTGGCTGTGGGGAATCGGCAGCGGGCGGCGCGGGAGTATCGCGGGCAGATGCCTTCGCCGGGTCGGCCGAGCGTCGCGTGGCGTGAGGACCGGGTCCGGTTCTGGCAGGCGATCGCGCGGGGGTTCAGCTCGGTGGACGCCGCGGCCGCGATCGGGGTCTCGGAGGCTGTGGGGTCGCGGTGGTTTCGTCATGCTGGCGGGGTGAATCCCTGCCTCACGCCAGCCACCTCGGGCCGCTATCTGTCGTTCGCCGAACGGGAGGAGATCGCTCTGCTGCGTGCCCGGGACCTCGGCGTGCGTGCGATCGCTCGGTGTCTGGGGCGTTCACCCTCGACAATCTCGCGGGAACTTCGACGCAACGCCTCGACCCGGACCTACCACCTGGAGTACCGGGCCACGCTGGCGCAGTGGCACGCCGAGCGGCGGGCACAGCGGCCGAAGACGGCGAAGCTGGTGGCCAACGAGCGATTGCACGAGTACGTGCAGGACCGGCTGGCCGGGACCGTCGTCCACGCCGTGGACGGCCAGGTCGTCGCCGGACCCCCGGTGCCGCCGTGGCAGGGCAGGAACAAGCCTCGCCGGCAGGACCGCCGCTGGGCGACGGCGTGGAGCCCGGAGCAGATATCGCAGCGGCTCAAGGTGGACTTCCCCGAGGATGAGTCCATGCGCATCTCTCCGGAAGCGATCTACCAGGCCCTTTACGTCCAAGGACGCGGGGCGCTCAAGCGCGAGCTGGTCGCCTGTCTGCGCACCGGACGGTCACTGCGCGTCCCACGGGAGCGCACCAGGCAGAGTGTCCGCGGGCACGTCACCGCTGACGTGCTGATCAGCGAACGGCCCGCCGAGGCCGAAGACCGGGCTGTCCCGGGCCACTGGGAGGGCGATCTCATCATCGGCACCGGCCGGTCCGCGATCGGCACGCTGGTCGAGCGCAGCACACGGTTCACGATGCTGCTGCACCTGCCCCGGATGGAAGGCTTCGGCACCGAACCGCGCACGAAGAACGGGCCCGCGCTGGCCGGCCGCGGCGCCGAGGCCGTGAAGGATGCGATCACCGCCACGATCACCACCCTGCCCGAGCAACTGCGCAGGTCCCTGACGTGGGACCGCGGCACGGAACTGGCCCAGCACGCCCAACTCCGCGTCGACGCCGGGCTCCAGGTCTATTTCGCCGACCCGCACAGCCCCTGGCAACGCGGCACCAACGAGAACACGAACGGTCTGCTGCGGCAGTATTTTCCGAAGGGTACGGACCTGTCGCGCTGGGGCACCGACGAGCTCCAGGCCGTCGCCTTCACCCTCAACAACCGGCCTCGCAAAACCCTCGACTGGAAGACCCCCGCCGAAGCCCTCAACGAGCACCTACTATCACTCCAGGAAACTGGTGTTGCGACGACCGGTTGAGTTCAAGGAATACACCAGTAGTGAATTCCGGTCCGCAATATCGGAGTTGGGCATGCGCCAATCCATGGGGCGCGTCGGCTCCTGTTACGATAACGCCGCTGCGGAAAGCTGGTTCGCCCTACTCAAGGCCGAGATCGGCACGACCGTCTGGAGCACCCGGGTCCAGGCACGCGCCGACGTCTTCCGCTTCATCGAAGTCGAATACAACCGCACCCGGCTCCGCAGGCACCCCGAACTCGGGTACCTCACCCCACTGGAGACCCGGGCCAGACTGCAACACGACTTCACCCCCGCAGCGTAGAAACCCGCTGTCCATGATCAGGGGGGAACTTCATGCCCACCGAAACGTGGTTCCGCTTCCAGTTGCCGTCGCAAGGCCAGCGGTCGTGAGTACGGCCAGCTGTACCAAGACGCTGAGCGAGTTCAGGGCGTGGTGGGAGTGAATCGCGATCTTTCCGCTCGGGGTCTGCGTCACGATCCCGGGGTAGACAGGCGGCTTCTTGGCCTTGTCCTGATGGGCAAAACCGTGCCGGACCTGAACCATGGCGTCCAGGAACGCGGCAGCATCGGCCCCGGAGTACTGCTGCTTCGCAACCCTCCAACCGGTACCGCCCTGACCCAGCTCACTCGGGCTCACCTGGACGCTGAGGTCCCAGTGCGGGATCGGGTCGAAGCGAAAGAACGTCCAGAAGAGCTTCCCCACGTTGTTGGAGCTGGGTGTCTGGACCATCCCGTTCGCTCCGTCGATCTGGAACCAGTTCTTCTTCGGAGGCACCGCCTGCGGGCTCAGCTGCTGAGCTGTCAGGGCAAGGTCCTCGCAGAACGCCTCCCAGGCCCCTACTGCGGCAACCACGACTGCACGGTTCAGCGACTTGTGCGAAGCCGGCGGAGAACCAGCACCAGTCTTGTTGCCCTGTGCCCGGCGGTCCGCCGCCGCCTGCTGGTTCCGCTCATCGACAACGCTGTAAAGGTGCTGACCATCCCGCAGGTAGTCGACGAGATTGTCCAGCGGAGCCTGGAGCGGATGGAGCGCCATGGGGGCACCTCTCTCGGTCAGTGCGTCTCGGGTCCGGCAATCGGCCTGCTAGGCATAGCATCTGACATTCCGACCGGGCCAAGCGGAATATCCCCGTCCAGCCGACGATTGTCCCCCTGGCGAGACTCGAAGGGGAGGGCGGATGACTGATCTCAGGCTGTTTCGGCGGGATGGTGATCGCGACGTTGAGGTTCTCAGCTCAGCTGTCGCGCTGGAGGTCGAACTGCAGCGCCGCATCGAGGCCAGCATGGAGGCGATGCTGGGCATCCGCTTCGTGGCGTCGGAGTACCCCACGGGCCCGTGGCATCGTGGCCGGATCGACTCGCTCGGGCTCGACGAGAACGGTACCCCCGTGATCATCGAGTACAAGAAGGGCAGCGACCACGGGGTGGTGACGCAGGCGGTCTCGTACCTGTCCTGGCTCAAGAGCAGCCGCCACGAGTTCCAGGCTCTCGTGCGGGAAAAGCTGGGCACCGAGGCAGCCGAGAGCATCGATTGGCGGAACCCGCGGGTGGTCTGCATCGCCGCCGACTTCTTCCGGCACGACAGGACCGCGATCTACCTCATGGGTCAGCGCATCGACCTGGTGCGATACCGGATCTTCGGCGACGGGCTGCTCAGCCTGCTCCTGGTGGAGTCGGCCCCAGGCATCGCCGCGTCGTCTGGTCCACGGGCGCCGGTCGAGCGACCTGGCGGCGCTCTGGGGGAGGCGCCGAGCACAGCGGAGGCGAGCGTGGCTGAGCCGCCGGCACCGCTGCGGGCGCTCTACGAGGAGCTGTGTGACGCTCTGACCAGGTCGGGCGATGTCGAGGTGGAGGCGAAGCTCCATTACGTCGCGTTCCGGCGGATGAGGAACCTGGCGTGTGTGCTGTTCCGCCCGTCCAGCCAGACGATCGTGGTCTATCTGCGGGTGGACCCGGAGAGCGTCGCGCTGGAGGAGGGCTTCACGCGCGATGTGCGGGGGATCGGGCACCTGGGGACGGGCGACCTGGAGGTACGCATCAGATCGGCGGACGACCTGGAGCGGGCGGCGCCGCTGATCCAGCGGGCTTTCGACGCGGCCTGACCAACAGCGAAGGGCGACTGCCGCATCGGCAACTCGATGCGGCAGCCGCCCTTTCGCGTCTGCTCTCTGCCGGCCCCGGCTGTCCCGGTTCTCACGCCTCGGGCCCGGCCAGGACGAAGTCGTCCTGGGTTAGTTCTGCTCGCAGTCGCTGTTCGGCGACGTTGGCGTAGTGGGTGGAGAGTTCGATCCCGATGAACTTCCTGCCCTCCTTGAGCGCGGCGACGCCGGTCGAGCCGGAGCCGGTGAAGGGGTCGAGGACGGTGCCGCCTTCGGGGCAGATCTGGACGAGCTGCTGCATGATCTCCACGGGCTTCTGGGTGATGTGGACCCGGTCCTTGCGGGGCTGCGAGGCGATGAAGTGGCCCGGGAGGTAGATCTCCCTGTTCTTGTTGAGGCTGCCCTTGACGCCCCAGGTGATGAACTCGGCAGACTGCTTGAAGCCGCCCTTGCGCGGGCGGCTGGCAGGCTTGATCCACGGGATCGTGCCGCACCAGGTCCAGCCGGCCATCTGGAGGGCGTCCGAGGTGGTGGGCTCCTGCCTCCAGTCGGAGAAGACCATCGCGACGGAATGCTCCTTCGAGGCCCGGTATCCCTCGGTCAGCAGGGCGGTCAGCCAGGCGCGGTAGGAGCGCTGGTCGCGGTTCTCGCCGGGGAAGGTCTGCAGGTCGTGCGCCGAGCCGCTGGTCACGTACTTGGCGCGGGCGTCGCGGGCGGTGCGCTCGGAGCTGGTGCGTCCGCCGGAGTTGTACGGCGGGTCAGTGATTACCGCGTCGACGCTCTCGTCGGGGAGGGTCTTGAGCACGGTGAGGGCGTCGCCTCGGTGCAGGGTGTAGCTCATGCGCGGGGCCTCTTTCAGGGCGTGACGGGACTGGGCCCACTCCGAGCGACGCCGAAGCGGCAGCCGCTCGGAGTGGGGATGCGCCGGAGGTTAGCCGCGATGTCCGGCCGTACCTAATGAGGAAACCGCCCGGCTCCAGGGCCTGGTTCGGGGTCGTTTGGTGCGGCCGGAATCCGCGTCTAATGTCTGGCCATGTCACCGGGACGGAGCCCCGCTCCACCCTTGCTGACCTGTGCTGATTCATGTTGCGCCGTCCAATTACGGTGCACTGTCGGCGCATTCGAAACCCGATTCCGCGATCCGAGGAGAACCCCCTTGCACCGCCTGAGATTACGAGCGCGGCTGGCTGCCGCGCATGACCCGAGACCGGCGTCCGGGAGCTACCAACTCCCTTGATCCGGGCCCGCCTCCGCGAGGCGGATTCACACCGGTGCGGTGCCGGCGGCTTTGCACGAGAAGCCGGCACCGCGCCTCCTACAACCAGCGAGGAGCCACTGCGATGCAGCATGCCCTGATACACCCGCCGCTGTTCCCGACCCTTCGTCCGGTCAAGGCCGTTCACGCCGTTGACTGTTGGCGGCGGCGATGAAGAAGACCGCCGGGGCCGTTGTCGGCCTCGCCGCCGCCGGCCCGCTGATGCTGGCTGTTCCGGTCCTCATCGCGGCAGCCGGATCCGCCGCCGCAGCCACGTCCTGCTCCAACAGCGGTGCACAGGCTGTGGATACCTCGGCGGTGGCCGCTCAGGTGAAGGCGATCCTGGGAGGCGGAGACAAGAGCACCGTGGCGGTGCCGGGACTGGACAACCCGGCCGAGCAGGTGCCCAACGCCAAGACGATCCAGGCCACCGGCGTCGCGATGCACATCCCGGTCCGGGGGCAGATCGTGGCGCTGGCGACCTCTCTACAGGAGAGCGGCCTGCGAAACCTCACCTACGGGGACCGCGACAGCCTGGGCCTGTTCCAGCAGCGGCCCTCCCAGGGCTGGGGCACCGCGGAGCAGATCCTCAACCCGGTGCACGCGAGCGCCGAGTTCTACTCGGCGCTCCAGCAGGTCCCCGGCTGGGAGTCGATGACCGTCACCCAGGCTGCCCAAGCGGTGCAGCGCTCGGCCTATCCGGACGCCTACGCCAAGTGGGAACCGCTGGCCACCGCGCTGCAGAAGGCGATCGAGCCCCTGCTCGCCAAGACCGGCGCCACGCCGAGTCCCAGCCCCGGCGGCGGAAGTAGCCCCCCGCCGGCCTCAAGCGGCAGCGGCTGCACGGGCGGTGGGGACGGCTCCGGCTTTGGGACCATACCGCCGGGCACCCTCCCGGCCGGGTACACGATCCCGGCCGACGCTCCGCCGCAGGTGCAGACCGCAATCCGTTGGGCGCTCGGGCAGCTCGGCACGCCCTACCAGTGGGGCGGCAACTGCACGGACCCTCACGGGCCGGACCCGATGGGCCGGTGCGACTGCTCTGCGCTGATGCAGGCGTCCTACCGCGCCGCCGGGGTCACCCTCGGGCGGACGACCTACGACCAGGTCGCCGAGGGTCAGCCTGTCTCTATCGACGCCCTCAAGCCGGGTGACCTGCTGTTCACCGAGGGGTCGGCCCAAGCCCCCGATCACGTGGGCATGTTCATCGGCTCGGGCCTTGTGGTTCAGGCCCCGCACACCGGCGACGTGGTCAAGATCTCGACCCTCGCCGACTGGAAGCCGCAGGTTCTCGCGGCCCGCCGAGTCGTCTGACCGGCGCTTTCTCCCTCCCCCTCTCCCCTCCCCCCTTCCCGCTCCGCCGCACCGCCTCCTTCCCCGATCCGGGCTGGCGCGTGCACTGAATAGAACTGGAGTTCGTAATGTTTCTCGCCGACAAGGCCATCCAGCTCGCCTACGACCCGGGCATCCAGCCGAACGAGGGCGGTCTGCCCGGCCTCGCGGTCCTCAAGCAGGTGATGGGCTCGATCAATCTCTTCGGCATCATCGCCGTCGTCGGCGCGCTCGCGGTGAGCGCCGGCGTGTGGGCCTGGGGCCACCACTCGGGCGGCCACCAGGCCGAGGCCAACGGCAAGAAGGGCGTCCTGGTCTCCGCCGGCGCGGCGCTGTTGCTCGGCGCGGCAAATGGCGTGGTCGCGTTCTTCTCGACGCTCGGCGGCCAGGTCCACTGATGCGCGAGCGTTCCTTTGCCACTGACCGCAGCGGCAACCCCGGCGGCGCATCTCGCGTGCGCCGCCGGGCGCTGCTCGGCACGGCCGTCCTGGCCGTGCTCGTCGCCCTCGCCGGCCTGTTCGCCTACCTCACCCGCGACGTCAGGGCGCCCGCCAAGGGCCCCTCCTCCTCGGCGAGTTCGGCCTCCTCTCCTTCTGCCGCGCCTTCCGCCACTGCGGCTTCGGCCACACCCGGTGGTCGCGCTGCCCTGCCCGCTCCGCCCGCCACCCAGGATCCGATCGCCTTCGGCAAGGCGGCGGCATCGGCGTTGTGGTCGTATGACACCCGCTCCTACGCCCAGCCCGAGCTGCTGGCCGCGCTGCACACGTGGATGTCGCCGGAAGCCAAGTACGCGGACACCGCCTCCATGGATGCCCTGGTGCCCTCGCCCGTGCTCTGGGGCCGGATGGCCGACAACGGCCAGTTCGCGACCGCGAGCGTGAGCGAGGCGCACTTCCCGGCTTCCTTCACCCAGGCTCTGCAGGCCGACCCGGGGGCGATCAAGCAGGCGTACGTCTACGCCGTCACGGTCTCCGGCCAGCAGTCGATCAGCTGGAACGGCTCGCCCGCCGGCGGCGCCGACGCCCGCTCGACGACGCTCGCGGTGCAGTGCCGCCCGTCGCAGAACTGCACGCTCGCCGGCGTCTTCCCATCCGTCTCCCCCTGACCACCGCCCTCGAAAGGAGGTACCCCCATGGGTGTCTGCGACCTTCCTCTGATGAACACGGTCTGCGACGCGGCCAACTTCGTCTCCGATCCGGGCAAGTCGATCACCGACGGCATCGGCGCGTGGATCGCCAAGTCCGCTGGCGAGCTCGCCTCCAGCGCGGCCGACCTGGCCGCCAAGGCCGTCAACGCGACCACGAGCATCGACCTCAATGCTCCCTGGTTCCGTGACAACTACGCGCTGCTGCTGCCCATCGGACTGTCGATCATCGTCGGCACGTTCTGCATCCAGCTGATGTTCGCCGCCTGGCGCAGGGACGAACGCGCCCTCGCCCAAGCCGCGATCGGCACCATGACCGGCGTCCTGTTCTCGTTCTGCGCGATCTCCTTCACCAGCGTGGCGATCACCGTCGTGGACGCGTTGAGCGACGGCCTGTTCCACGCCGCCAACACGTCCGTGGAAGATGCGATCCGCCGCGTCGTCAAGGTGAACGAACTCGGCGCGATGTACGGACTCGGCTGGGGCGTACCGTCGTTGGTCGCCTTGGGCTGTGCGATCGGTGCCTTCCTCTACTGGTGCACGATGGTGGCCCGCAAGGTCGGCGTCCTGATCCTGGTCGCCCTCGCGGTCTTCGCGGGAAGCGGCGGCGGCTGGGAGGTCGCCAAGCGCTGGCGGCGCGGCTGGATCGAGGCCACGGCCACCCTGGTCGTGTCGAAGTTGCTGATGACCGTGGTGTTCCTGATCGGCGTCTCCGCGATGGGTAAGAGCGATGCCAAGGACGGCATGTCGGCGCTCTCGGACGCGATGGCGGGCATCGTCGTGATGGTGCTCGTCCTGCTGTGCCCTTACGCGACGTACAAGTTCGTGCATTGGGCGACGGACAACGGCGGGCACGACGACCTGCACCGCACCGGTGTCGCCGGGGTGGCGGTCGCCGCAGGTGCGGCCAAGACTGCGGCGAGCATGGCGATGCAGGTCGGCACCGGCACGCCCGCACCTCAGGGCCCCGCCAAGGTTCCGGGCATGGGTCAGGACGGTGTCGCCTCCGGGATCGACCCCTCCGGGCGGTTCAGCAAGGAGGGCATCGACGCCGGGCCGCCGAGCACGCCGAGCACTTTCCGATTCGGTGAGGACCCGAGCGCCGGCGGAGACCGGGGCCGTGCCCTCATCCAGCGTCCGGGCATCCCCGCACTCATCACCCGAGCACCCGCCGCTGGTGACGACGGCGGCTCGGAGTCGGGTGACTCCACGGCATCGGGGGGCTCCGCCAGCCAGAGTGCCGCACCGTCTGCCCAGGGCTCCCCGGTCAGCCGACCGTCGGGCACCACCGGTCACGTTCCAGGCTCCTCGGGCTCCGCGCCGAGCAGCCCTGCGGCTCCGCCGGCCGGTGGACCCTCCCCGCAGGGCTCACCGTCCCCACAGCGCTGGGTCTTCCCCCAGCAGCCTCCGTCCGGTTCCTGACCACTCACCTCCTCGGGGCGGGCTGCTGACCGCCAGGCCACAGCCCGCCCCTCCTCCCCCGAACCCCCGAACAGGACTTCGGCCATGGCTTCCAGAAGAACCCCGCGACCGCCGCCCCCATCCGCCCGCTCGCACCTCCTGGATCCCCGATGACTGACACCTCCCCGGCCACCGTGAAGTTCCCGCACCGCTCCAAGCGCGGCATCCTGCTGGGTCTGACCGCCGCCCAGCTGATCGTCGCCTCCCTCGCCGGCCTTCTCCTCCTCGCCGTCGTCCTCACCCATGGCGTGGTCGGCGCGCTCGAGCTCATCCCGCTGTGGGCCGGCGTGACCCTGTTCGTCCTCGTCCGCCACCGTGGCCGCTCCCTCGCCGACTGGGCTCCGATCGTCACCCGCTACGCGCTGCGGCGCCTGCGCGGCCAGCTGGTCTGGCTCGCCCGGCCTTCCCGGCGGCCGGTACGTGAGGGCCTTCTGCACCTGCCCGGTACTGCCGCGAGCCTTCGGGTGGTCACCGCCCCCGACCGCCGGTACGGCGCGGTCCATGACCCGCGCGCCGGGACGCTGACCGCGGTCGTCAAGGTCAGCAGCCGCGCCTACGCGCTGCTCGACCCCGCCACGCAGAACACCAACGTCAACGGGTGGGGACGGGCACTGGCGGCGCTGGCCCGCACCGGGCACATCGCCCGAATCCAGGTGATCGAGCGCACGATGCCGGCCTCGGGCGATTCGCTTCGGCGGTACTGGGAGAAGACCGGCAACCCGGATGCGCCGGTGGCCGGTGAGATCTACAGCGAGCTGGTCAAGAATGCGGGACCGGCTGCCGCCCCGCACGAGGCGTACGTGGCCATCGCGCTGGACTTCAAGGCGGCCCGGCGGCTGATCAACCAGGCCGGTGGCGGTCTCGCTGGTGGATTCTCGGTCCTGGCCCAGTTGACCGCGACCTTCGACCAGGCCGCTCGCACGGCTGGTCTCAACCCGGTCGGCTGGCTATCCGCAACCGAGATCGCCGCCGTTGTGCGCACCGCGTACGACCCCAAGGCCCTGACCGGGCTGGAGCGCTGGTCGGCCTCCGGGCGCCCGGAGGCCGATCCCGCTGCCGCCGGCCCCGTGGTCGTGGTCGAGCGCGCCGGACATATCGCCACCGACTCCGCCGTCCACTCCACCTACTGGGTGGAGAACTGGCCCCGCACCGAGACCAGCCCCGGGTTCCTGCACCAGCTGCTCTTCAGCAGCGGCGTCCAGCGCACCCTGTCCCTGGCGTATGAGCCCAAGGGACTGGACGCGGCGATGCGCGATGTCCAGCGCAAGAAGGCCAGCATCATCGCGGACTCGGCCGAGCGCGCCCGCCGGGGCCAGGTCGACAGCGAAGCCGACACGGTCGAGTACCAGGACGTCAAGCAGCGCGAGCGCCAGCTCATCGCCGGCCACTCCGACGTCGCCCTGACCGGCCTGCTGACGGTGAGCGCCGACAGCGAGGAGGAGCTGCGCTCGGCCTGCGCCGTCGTGGAGACCGCCGCTGTCGCCGCCCAGCTCGACCTTCGCCCGCTCACCTGGCAGCAGGCCGAGGCGTTCACCGCCGCCGCGCTCCCCCTCGCCCTCGCCGCCTGAACCACCACCCCCATCTCCCTGGAAAGAGCACCGCCATGCCCCGCACCACCACTCCCCTCGCGGAGGACTTCCTTCCCTTCGCGACCGCGGCGGTCGACTTCCACCGCACGCTCAACCTCCCCGCAGGCCCGCTGGTCACCTCGCGCGCCGAGCTGGACAGCCTGCATTCCCACCTCGTCTCCCTCCACGCCCTGCTGGACGCCCACGCCAGCCGGACCGGTGCGCTCGTGCCGATCGAGGGCGAGCAACTGCGGGCCGCCCGCACCCGGATCTGGCAGGCGGCCGACCACGTGCACGCCGCTTACCACTGCGCTCCCCGGCCCGGCAGCGGCGAGGTGCCCGACCGCGAGGCGTGCCAGGCCGGCCTTCCCGAAGGCGCGCCCGAGCTGACGATCTGCCAGCGCCACCAGCGCACCGCGCACCGCGTTCGGCGCCAGACCACAGCGGCCGACCTGCACGCCCCGTTCACCGGCCTCGTGCGCCGCTGACCCTCTACCGCCACCCCAACGGAGCCCACCGCCATGCCCAAGACCCGCGCCAGCGCCAGCCCCCTGTTTGTCCCCCGCAAGTCCACGCGTTCTGAACTGCGCTCCGCCCGTCGAGACTTCGACCAGGCACGCCGCAAGGCCCGCCTCGCCGAGGCCCCGCCCGAGCGGGAGGAGGAGGGGCTCGATCCGGAGCTCCGGGCGACCTACCCGCCGACAGGTCGGCCGGGTCCGGCTTCCGCTCGAGGCGGGAAGGTGCGCCTGCCGGCCCACCGGATGACCACCGCCGTGGCGAGCGGGGCCTATCCGTTCCTGGCGGAGGGCGGCCTGGGCTCGGAGGGGATCTTCATCGGCCGGGACGTCCACTCGGAAGGCTCGTTCTGCTACGACCCGTTCAGCCTCTACAACAGCGGCAAGGTCGAGGGCTTCACGAACCCGAATGCCGTGCTGGCCGGGATCATTGGCATGGGCAAGTCCGCTCTGGCCAAGTCGATAGCGACCCGGGCCATCGCCCACAAGTACCGCGTGTACGTGCCGTCCGACCCGAAGGGCGAGTGGACGGCGGTCGCCCAGGCCCTCGGCGGGCAGACCATCGCGCTCGGGCCCGGCCTGAAGGGTCGGCTCAACCCGCTCGACGCCCCCGCGCGGCCGAGCAGCATGAGCGAGCAGGACTGGGCGGGCGAGGTCCGAAAGCGCCGCCTCATGCTGCTGGCCGGCCTCGCCCGCACGGTACTGGGGCGCGACCTGCTGCCGATGGAACACACCGCCCTCGACCTCTCACTGGACCTGGTCGTCGCCGACGCCCAGGCGCGTGGCACGGTGCCGCTACTCGGCCAGATCGCGCACACCCTCGGCTCGCCCGAGCGCCTCGACGCCGCCCTCGGCGAGCAGGGCGGGCGCATGGGCCCGGCCGCCGAGGACCTCGCCCACGCCCTGCGGCGCCTGGTCCACGGCGACCTGTCCGGCATGTTCGACGCCCCGAGCACCTTCACCTTCGACCCGAGCGTCCCGATGCTGACGATCGACCTCTCGCGTTTGGGCGGCAGCGGCGACGACACCGCGCTCGTTCTCGCGATGACCTGCGCCAGCGCCTGGATGGAGTCCGCTCTCGCCGACCCGCACGGCGGCCGGAGGTGGGTGATCTACGACGAGGCGTGGCGGGTGATGCGCCATGTCGGCCTGCTGGAGCGAATGCAGAGCCAGTGGAAGCTGTCCCGCGGGTTGGGCATCGCAAACCTGATGGTGATCCACCGGCTGTCCGACCTACTGTCCGCAGGCGATGCGGGCTCACGCGGCCGGGTCCTGGCCGAGGGCCTGCTCGCGGACTGCAGCACGCGCATCATCTACCGCCAGGAGAGCGACCAACTCGCCACCGCCGCCTCCCTGCTGGGACTGACCGGCGTCGAGACCCAAGCCGTCGCCGCACTCACCCGAGGACGCGGCCTGTGGAAGGTCGCCGGACGGAGCTTCATCACCCAGCACATCCTCCACCCCGCCGAAAAGGCGCTCTTCGACACCGACGCCCGCATGGCCTGAAAGTCCCGTGAGTTCACGAATCCCGAGCCCCGGCGGCGCCGGCCAGAACAACCGACGTCGCCCAGGCCCGATGACCCGTTCCCATCCCCGGAGGTGCCCTGTTGAACCGCACCGGCAGATCCCACCCCAATCCTGCGCTCTTCCCCAATTCCCCGCCCCTCGAATGGACCTGCCATGCGCGACCCCGAGCTCGACCACGCCCGCTTCCAACCGGACATCGCCATCGGCCGCGACCCCGAACTCGGGATCTGCGCAGCCAACCCGCGCCAACTCGCAGGCGCTGACTGGACGCTGGAACGCCTCGGATTCGAGCGCGTCCCCGGCAGCAAGGTCATGTACGCACTGACCGACCAACACCGCGACGGCCAGGTCCGCGCTACCACCGCCGTGGACATGCTCCGGACTGCCGGATACACCGTGCGGGCCGATGACGGCTTCGACCCGGATCCGGCCTCCACCCGCTGGCTGGTGAACGGGCGCTCCGAGCCGGACGTCGCGTTCGCCGAGCACTCGATGCTCGGCGTCATCGCTGCTACCGCCGACACCGTCAATGCCGTTGAGCGCGGCGGAGCGATCCTCGAAGCGCACGGCTGGAGCTTCAGCCACGAGCTGGACGTCTACACCCTGCCCGCCGCCACCGAGCGTGGCGATGCCTTCGGCAAGCTCGCCCGCGCCACGGTAGCGATGCAGCGGGCGGGTGACCTTCAGGTAGCTGTCCAGCCGCAGCTCGCCGAGGCCGCCACTCGCCGCCAGCTGGCGCGGGAACCAGCGCTCCGGCACGAGAGCAGCCAGGGCTTCACCACCCAACGGTTCCCGCTCAACGCAGCCGCCCTCGCCGCGAGCCCGGCCCGCACCGGAGTGCCGGGCAGGGCGCCGATCGCCGAGCCCAGTACCCCCGCACCCGCCGCGCGTCCCGTGGACCCGCGCATCGCCTTCGCCCGCAAGCACTGACCCCAACTCCCCTAAGGAGCAGTCCCCATGGCCGGGAGTGAATAAGCTCTGGACCATCGCCCATACCTGCGGGCACGAGACCGAGCGTGACCTGTCCGACCGGGCAGCCGACCGCCGAGCCGGCTTCGCTGCGTGGCTCGCCAAGCAGGAATGCACCGACTGCTGGCGGGTCGCCAAGGACGGTGACGAGCAGGACAAGGCGGCCTGGCTGGAGGCGAAGCGCGCCGCCGAGCAGGCCGAGTCGGACGCCTGGTCCGAGCAGTACTGGATGCCGCCGCTGGAGGGACCGGAGCGCGCCATCGCCTGGGGAGTGCGCTGCCGCCACCAGATCCTGTCCGCCGCCTACACCGCCCTGGTCCTCGAAGGCGACACGGACGAGGCCGACTGGCAGGGAATCGAGGACGCCGCCCGCACCATCACCCGCGCCGGGTGGTGGATCGACCAGCGCGCCTCCGAGCCCGGCGACCTGGCCGAGCTGCTGGAAGCGGCCACCGACAGCGACCGACCCACCGAGAACCCCTTCGTCTGACCGCCTGGTGCCCGCTCCGGCGGGGCACCCCCACCACCTGTCCGGAGCCCCGTGTCTACCTACCCCTGCGCTGCGATGTCCGGCGCACCGAGAGCACCACCTCACGCTGGTCTTCGACATACCGGCAACCGAACGAGCCACATGATCCGCCAAACAGCTCCTAGCTAGGCCACAGAGGCGGGACGCCACGGGTTGGCCTCGACCGGGGTCTTCGTCGAACGCGCGGCTTCGACGAAGAGTGTGCGTATGGAGGTGAAGCGTTCCATAAGGGGATCGCGGATGAAGCCGCCGATCATCTGTGACCAGCTGCCAGGGAGGCGGTCCGCGAGTGCGACCACCCGGGCCGTTTCCTCGACGGACAGGCACTGGCTCTCCTGAAGGCAGAACTCCATGAGATCCCGGTCCCTCCACCTCTCTTCCTCTTCCTTGCCGGACCACTCCACGAGAAGTTCCCACGCAAGGTACGCCGAGACGTGGTGAGGGTGGTCGCAGAACTCCGCGTTGAGGTAGCACCAACCGGACTCCAGAGACTGAACGGCTGAGCGGAGCACCGCCCGGTCGAGTGCGAGCTTCTCCAGTGACCGGCAATGGTCCAACAACGCCTTGGCATGGGGCAGGAGGTTCGGCGAGGCCAGGAGTTCCAGCGGGCCGAAGGTGGTCTCCACCATCATGCTGGTGTCGGCGAGTTGCGTGCCGCGCTGATCGTGATCAACATTCGGCAGCCGTTGGACCGTGGCCGCAAGGGCGTCGGCCGCGCGGAGGAAGGCGGACGACGCGTCGGCGAGAGCGGTCTGCTCCCTGGACTCGTGGTCGCCTCGGTGTTGGACGCGCGCTGTTGTGATGGCGGCGTGGGCCTGGTTGAGCCCTGCGGTGAGCGTCGCGTTTGCTGCCCGGTCACCGGTGCGCCTGGCCCACAGGGCGGTGATGAAGCTGATGGGGAGGGCGAGCAAGGCGGGGATAGAGGCGCTGAGGTCTGCCAGGTTCACGAGCCGATCCTGCCCGGTGAGAGGAGTCGCTTCGGGTCTTCGGCGGGGACTGCGGCAAAGCGATCGGCGAGGATCGGTTTCCGCTCGCTTGCTGCTCGTTCGCTAGCCCCTCATCGCCGGGACCGGACCGCCGACGACGGGGCGTCGGAGACATGCGTACTGGGCCAGTTTGAGCTTCGCCCACGACCACGGCCTGACCGCGCAGTGCTGAGAACCGGCCGGCCCGCCAGCGCAGGACCCGATCCGCGCTGGTGGGCTGCGCGTCTACCACCCATCTCCGGCCTGGCCAAATCGCGGAATCTGCGGATCCTCTCTCCAGCAGCCCGGCCTTCGGGCCTCCCGCCCACCGCTTTCCTTCGAGGTCGAGCCCGTGATCGCCCACCTGCAGCGCGCCAGCAGCACAACCAGCTTGCTCACCTATATGTACGGGCCGGGCGACCGCGCCGACGACAGCGCCCCCCCGCCTTATCGACGGGGAATGTCACGGTGCCCCGATCGAGATGCTCGGCCAGCCCGACGCGCTGCCCTACCTGGCGCAGGCTGTCGACGCACCGCTCGGGCAGCTCGGCCTGGTACCGCCGCAGCCGACGTGGCACTGCTCAATCCGCTCGGACCCGCGCCTGCCCGAACCTCTCCGACAGCCAGTGGAGCCAGGTCGCGCGACGAATCGTCTCGGTCTCGGGCATCGCCCCCGAAGGCGACCCGGACGGCTGCCGATGGATTGCGACCCGCAACTCGCCGCGTGTGGTTGCACCTCGTAGCCTCTCTCGCCCGCGAGGACGGCCTCTCTCCGCACACCCACCGTGCGGCTTTCAACATCCATGCCGAGTGCCGCCGCATGGCCGCCGAGTTCGGCCACCTGCCCACCGCCCACGTCCCGCCACCGCGAGCCCCGGAGCCCGTCATGCCCATCACTGTCACCATCACCAGCGAACCGAGCGGCCGCGTCGTCAGGCGAGGCGGCGACAGCCTGGCCGCTTCCCTGCTGACCCACGCCGGTTTCGCTTTCGCCAACGACTGGCACGGAGCGAGGCACCGGCTCCCGACGACGATGCTCTTCAACGAGCAGGCAGCCATCGCCACCCACGCCGCCGACATGCTCCGCGCCGCCCGGTACAGGAGCCCAGCCATGACCAGCAGAAGAGCGACGCGAGCCCCGCCCCATCCCGCCCGCGCCCACCACCTGGATCTCCCATGCCCACCCCGCGCACCAGCGCGCCGTCGACCACCACCGGGTCCGACGCGCTCCTCTATCTCCTCTTCGGCGTCCTCGGCACCGCCATCGCCTTCGGCTCCCTCGCCTGGCTGACCGGCAACATCACCAACACTCTTGTCGGCAGCGGCTCCTGGTCGCTGTTCAGGGCCACCGACGCCCTGCTCCACCCCGGTCAGCTCTGGCCGCACCTGAGCCCGACCGCCCTGCTGGTCGGCGCACGGGTCATTCCGGGCGCGCTCTCCATCGCCCTGACCGTCACAGCCCTGGTGACATGGCTCCGTCTGCGCGGCGGATCGAAGAACGGGCTCGCCCGCAAGGCCGACCTCGCGCCACTGCTGGACCGGGAGATCAGCGCCAAGGCGAAGAGCCTGCGGCCGAGCCTGTCCGACCTGAAGCCCAAGGAGATCCCGGCGGCTGACCGGGGCGTCCTCGTCGGTACCCTCTCGCCCGGCCGCGCGGAAGTTCGCGGCTCCTGGGAGGACGTGTTCGTCGCGATCATGGCGCCGCGCTCGGGCAAGACCTCCGGCCTGGCGATCCCCGCGATCCTGGCGGCGCCGGGCCCTGTGCTGCTGACCAGCAACAAGGCGGCGAACGACGCGTTCACTGCGACGGTCGACGCGCGCTCGAAGGTCGGCACGATCTGGACGCTCGACCCGCAGCAGATCGCCCACCACCCGCGCGAGATGTGGTGGGACATCCTGGCCGACGCCCGTGATCTGGCCGGCGCCAAGCGCCTGGCCGGGCACTTCGTCGCCGCGAGCGTGGACGAGTCCAACGGCAGCGACTTCTGGTCAACCGCCGCGAGCAACACCCTCGGCGCGCTCTTCCTGGCCGCCGCCTCGTTCCGGCGCCCGATCACCGACGTCCTGTCCTGGCTGGCCTCTCCGGCGGACCGGACCCCGGTGGACCTGCTCACCGATGCCGGCCACCACGCCGTCGCAGCCCAGCTCCAGGGCACCGTAAGTGGGGCGACGGAGACCCGGGACGGCATCTACGAGACCGCGCGGCAGTACGCGAGCTGCCTGCTGGATCCGGAGATCGCCGCCTGGGTCACCCCCACCGAGGGCCTGCCCGAGTTCAAGCCCGCCGACCTCGCGACATCGCGCGACACGCTGTACCTGCTCAGCAAGGACGGCGGCGGCAACGCCGGGGCGATCATCGCGGCGGCGGCCGACGCGGTGATGCGTGCGGCCGTGATCGTCGCCGAACGCTCCGGCGGACGGCTCGACCCGCCCGCACTGTGCGTCCTCGACGAGGCCGCCAACGTCTGCCGGATCAGCGATCTCCCCGACCTGTACTCGCACTTGGGCTCGCGCGGCGTCATCCCGATGACCATCCTGCAGTCCTACCGGCAGGGCCAGAAATGCTGGGGCGAGGCCGGCATGGACTCCCTGTGGAGCGCCGCGACCATCAAGATCATCGGTAGTGGCATCGACGACAGCGACTTCGCCGACCGCCTCTCGCGCCTGATCGGCGACCACGACATCCAGACCACCTCCGTCTCCACCAGCGACGGCGGCAAGTCCACCTCCGTGAGCATGCGCACCGAGCGAATCCTTCCCCCGGACGCCATCCGCGCGCTACCCAAGGGCAAGGCCCTGCTCTTCGCCACCGGCATCCGAGCGGCGATGCTCGACCTCAAGCCCTGGTACAAGGAGCCCTCCGCCAAGGAGATCGGCCCGGCCTCCGCCCGCGCCACGAAGGCCATCACCGAGCGCGCCATCGCCAAGTCCCTGTCCCGCGACGACTTCGGGCTGTCGGCATGAGCGCCCCGACCCTGAAGGTGTTGTCGCTCGGCGCCGGGGTCCAGTCGAAGTCTCTGCTACTCATGGCCGCCGAGGGCCACCTGCCCAGACAGGACGCGGCGATCTTCGCCGACACCGGCAGAAGCTATGACTGCCACGCGGGTGTCTGCGGGCTGATGTCGAAGCCAGTTCCGACTGCGCCGTGTGAGCAAGGACGTCGAAGGTGGACGCCATCACCAGTCGCGTTCGGCAATCAACTCCTCCACGTCCGCTTCCTGGAACCCGTACGCGTCGGCGACGAAGGCGAAATCCTCGGCGATCTCCTCACGCGCGACCGTCTCGATCTCACTATCCGCAGCCTCGAACGCCTCCTGCAGAGCATTGAACTCCTCTGTGGCGGCGGTGAGGACGTAGAGGGAGGCGAGGTCGGACGGCCGCTCGGCCTCGATCCGCTCACACAGCCGCAGCAGAATGTCGCGGCCTCGGTCGACGACGGCGTCAGGGTAGTACGCATCCGCGTACAAGGCGCGCAAGAAGTGACGCTGGGCGACCTGGTCGTTGGTAATCGGCATGGCCGGTTTCCTCTGATTGTTGGGCGGTGCCGGACGCCCTGATCTTGCACCTGCGCACTGACAACAAGTCGGCCCTGGGCGCAGCGCCGTCTCTAGCTCCCCGGGTCACCGCCCACGAGGGGCTCGGCCGCCAGGGCGACATCTTCGACGCCATCGCCGACGCCGAACTCGAACTCGAAGAGCCGGACGGCTGCTCGCCCTGGTCGTGCCGCTCCGGCGCCCCCGTCCAGGCCGCTCTCAATCTCGCGGCCTGACTCGCCTCCCCCTTATCCCCAGGAGTTCCCCTTGCCTGCCAACTCGTCTTCCCCCGTGCCGCGTTCCGAGCGTCTCGTCGGCTCCCCGGTCGTACGCCGGGGTGGCCAGTGGTGGCTGGTCAGCGGTGCCGGCTCGATCCTCAGCACCGACCCGACGTTCACCGGGGATCTGGACCGTCTCGCCGCCGCGATGGCCGCCGCCAACCAAGCCGTCGCGAAGCTTTGCGCCCAACAGCGCGCCTCGGGCGCTTCTCGCCGGGGCGGCGGGCGATGAATCCGCTGCTGCGCGCCGAGCAGGCGCTTCTCGGCGCCCTGCTCCTCGACCCGGGCCAGCTCTCCGGTCTCGACTGGCTGGCGCCCGATCACTTCTACCGGCCGGTCCACACGGCCTTGTTCGCCGCGATGCGCGAGCTCCGGGCCGATGGCCACGATGCGCTCACGGCGAGTGGGAAGACGCCGCTGTCGTGGGTGACGGACTCGGTTGCCGAGGCCGGCTGCCACGTCCGGGGGCTCACGGCGGCCTACGCCCACACGCTGATCGCGGCGTGTCCGCGCCCCGGCCATGCTCCGGTCTACGGGCGGATGGTGCTGGAGGGCGCGATCCACCGAAGCGTCGAAGAGCACGCGATCCGCCTGCACCAGGCCGCCCGTGCCGACGCGCTGCGGGGTGAGGTCGAGGGAGCGCTGCACCAGGCGGACGTCCTGACCGGGGTGCTCGGCGACCTCGCCCGCCGCTGGGGCTCCGAACCGCGCCCGGCCGCGCCCGCCGCGCCTTCTGCCCAGCCATCGGCAGAGCCTGCGCCGGGCCGAGCCGAGCAGGTGGCCGAGGACGAGCGGTTCCTGCTGGCGCTCCTGGCCGACCGGCCCGGCGCGGTGGAGGAGGTTGTCGGCTGGCTGCGGCCGGCAGACTTCGCCGACGCCGCTCACGGCCAGCTCTACCGGTGCCTGGGAGCGCTGCACCACCGCGGCGAGCCGATCGACCAGATAACCCTGCTGTGGGAGGCCCAGCGGCGAGGGCTGCTGACCGACGGCACGCTGTCCGCCGAACGGCTCACCGGGATCTGCGACGGCGTCGGCGCGGGCAGCGCCGAGTGGCTCGGCGAACAGATCATGCGCTCCTCCCTCACACGGACCGCTGCCGCCTCCGCCCGCGCCATCCGCGCGCTGGCGCAGGACGAGGCCCTCGCCCCCGGACGGCTCATCGGCCACGCACTGCACGCCCTCGGCCCGCTGGACGAGGCCAGGACGCGCTGGCAGAGCGCCAACAGCTTCCCACCGCCTTCGGCCACCACGCCGCAGACGGCCGTTTCGTCCTCCGCGCGGGTCGGCGCCGCTCTGGCCCGCAGCCAGCCACGGCACCCAGCCCGACCACCGGCCACCCCAGAATCCGCCACCCGCCGGCCCGACGCCCGTGCCCCCGCCCGGAGTCACACATGAACGAGGACGCCCAGAACCAGGCCATCTGGCTCCCTCGAAGAGCACGCTCTCCTCCCCGCCTCCCCCGCCTTAACCCCACCCACCAGGAACCTCTCATGACCAACATCTCCGACGCGCTCGCCCTGCGCGCCCTCGCTTCCGCTTTCGATGCCCAGCGCGGCAAGCTGCCGGTCGTCGGCGACCGGCACCGCTCGCCCGAGCCCCTCCTTGTTGCCCACCAGATTAGTGAACTCAACACGCTGAGGACCGAGTTGGCCGACGAGGTCCTCTTCCGGACCGACGCCGCCGATACCGCGTCCGGTGCGGCGCGCGTCATCACGGCGTTCGCGTCCGCGATCGGACCCGCCGGCCGCGCTTCGGCCGCGCTGGGAGAGGTCAGCCACCAGCTCGCCCGGGGTGCTGGGTGCCGCCGTTCTTCCCGATGTTGCTCGTCGGGGTCTTGAGCAGAGTCCCCGGCCGGCCAGGCGGCGAGGAACGCCCGTTCACGGCGATGTGGGGCTCCGATGTCGGAGGCACGAAGCACGACCCACCGAGCGTCGTACCGAAGATCGGCCAGGCTGCCGAGTACGGCGCCAAGTGCCCGCAGAGGAGGCTGGGTTGGCTCGTCTCCCAGACACCACGGGCAGGGTTCCACGTCGCCAGGGGCACCGGCGGGGGAAGTGGGGAGTCCGCGCACATTCTCGATGACCACCAGGCAGGGTCGGAGGGCTTCGACGGCACGGGCGACGTGCAGCCACAGCCCTGAGCGGGTGTTCTCGTTGAGTCCGGCCCGGCGGCCGGCGACCGAGACGTCTTTGACAGGGGAAACCGGCCGTCAGGACACAAACCCCGGGCACATCAGCCCAGTTGACGGCCGAGATGTCCCCCAGATTCGGGACGCCCGGCCAGTGCCGGGCCAGCACGCGGGCGGCATCAGGGCTGGTCTCGGCGTGCCAGGCCAGGGTTCCGCCGAGGGCGGCCTGGACCCCGAGGTCCAGGCCGCCATACCCCGAGCAGAGACTCCCGATCAGCGGAGCGCTCTGGGCAGTCCCCATTTCACCGACTCCGACCGGGCGTTGCTGCCGTGGCCGATGCCTGGGCGGGGTGGGAGTCGGGAGCTGGTGCGGTCATGGTGCCTGTGGCGACGGTGCTCCGGGCACGGGCGGCCTGGAGCCGGAGCGAGGGCTGGGCGATCGTCGTCGACTCGGCGTGCAGCACGTCGGCGGCGTCCCCGGAGCGCGCAGTTGGTGCGGCTGCGCGAGGGCGCCGAGGAACTGCTGACCGCGTTGCGCGAGGCCGGCCACACCCAGTCGCTGCTCTCGCTGTGCCCGCACGAGACCCTGCTGCGCGAGGTCGAACAGGCCGGTATCGGCGGCTACTTCACCCGGATCGACGGCCGCACCGGCCCCTCCGGCGGCACCAAGGCCGCAGCGCTGGCCGCCCACCTCGACGCCCTCGGCCTGGCCGCCAAGCCCGAGCGCGTGCTGCTGGTCGGCGACGCGATCGACGACGCGGACGCCGCTCACGCCAACGGTGCTCTCGCGGTGCTCCACACCGGCGGCCTGCACCACCCCACCAAGCTCGCCGCTGCCGGCCACCCTCTCGCCAACAGCCTCGATGAGGCCGTCGCCGTGGGCCTGAGCCTGGCCGCCGACCTCACCCCGGCGCGATGAGACCCGACAGCCACAGGGGCCAACTCCCGTGCTGTTGGTCGCTTCTAGCGCACATTCCCGGCCGCGCCAAATCGTCGAATCCCCAGATCCTCTTCCCCATGCCGCCCTCCCACAGAACCAGGAGCACTCCGCTATGCCTGACCCCGCCCAGGCCACCCCCGAAGAGTCCTTCCGCGTCCCCGACGACAACCTCGACGACCTCGCCACCACCCTCGCCAAGACCATGGCCGAGGTCCGCCAGCACGGCGTCCTCCTCGACCGACTCAGCTCCGAGGACGACGCCACCTCCGGGCCCCAGCCTGCCGCCTTCCCCGACGGAGGCGCCGAGGAGGATGCCGGTCCGACCTCCGTGTTCATCCTCGCCCTGGGCGGCGCGGAGTACGACGCCGAGATCGCCGCGCTGCGCGACTGGGTGAACCACCTCTTCCTGCCCGTCTACGGCCGGGAGATCAGCACCACCCGCCCCTGGTGCTCCCAGTGGGAGCAGCACCCCGAGGCGGTCGCCCGGATGCACGGCCTGTGGCTGGCGTGGCAGCAGCTGACCGATGTCGAGGCCGGTCTGTCCGGACCGAGCACCTGGCACCGCGACCACCTCGACCAGGCCCTGGTCCATCTGCGCGCGCCCGACGGGCCGTTCGCCGCATGCACCACCTCGGCGAACCGGCCCAACCATCGACTGCTGGCCACCCCGGCACCTGAGCTGCTGGAGCTGACCGCGTGATCACCGCCGATTTCCGCCTCGACGACGACTTCGTCCCCGCCGACAACGCCTCCCGCGCAGCCGAGCGCGCCCTCTTCCAAGGCGACTTGGCGCTCATCTCCGAGCACCACACCAGCCCCAACGGATCGCACAGCTACCTGCTCGCGCACGACGTCTCGGCGACCTGGGGTGTCCCCGGCGAGCCGCAGCTCGTCGCCATCAAGATCGCCCGCAACCTCGCCGACCGGACGTTCACCTTCGAAGCGGCCCGCCACGCTCAGGCAGCGTTCGCCCAGAACTGGCTGGTGGAGCGTGGCTGTCCGCCGGACAAGCTCGTTCAGGGCGACGACTTCCTCCAGCCCGCCGACGAGCTGACCGCCCAGGCCGAGCAGCAGGTACGGGAATCCGGCGGGCGCTACCAGATCCTCGACACGCACACCTGGGACTCCGAGCCCTGCGAGTCGTGGACCCTGGTCCGCGACTCGCACGCCACTGAGCGGCCCGTGCGGGTCTTCCTCGAAGAGGCCGACCTCGGTGCTGGCACCTACACCGTGCGCGAGGGCGCGTTCGCTGACGTGCGGTCGGCCCGTGCCTGGCTGTACGAGCGACCCGGCCCACTGCCCGAGCCCCCGGCGGCAGCGGAACGTCGTGGCCGCGCGGCCCGCTCCCGCTCCGCTGGCGCCCCGCTGAGCCCGAAGACCGGGCCGCAGGACAGCGCCACCAAGCCCACACCCGCCAACCAGCAGCCCACCCACGGGAGGATGCTGTGACCAGCGCAAAGTTCGCGTTCGCCGCTCACCCCGACGCCATCGCCGACCTTCGCGAACTGCCCGACGGCATCCGCGACCAGGCCCTGCTGCACCTGCAGGACCTCGTCCACGGCGAGCGCGTCGCCACGCGTCTGGACGGCCGCCTGGAAGGCTTCCACAAGGTCGTTCTCGGCGTCGGCGGGACCTGGGCCACCCACCGGCTGGTGGTGCAGTTCCGCGACGCTCCGGCCAACTCCAAGCACCGGCGCGAGGTGTTCCTCGTCGCCGCCGGGCCTCGCGCGGACTACGCCGTCTACCGCACCGCCCAGCAGCGGACCAACCGCGCACCTCGTACTGCCGCCGACCTGCGCGCCCAGGCTGCCCTGGCCCGCTCGCCTCTCGGCCAGGACAGCACGCCTCCGATCCCGGCTGCCGCACCGCCGGCCGCCACCGCCCCGACCATCCGAAGGGTCCTGTCGTGATCCCCGAGCACGCCCCCACCTCGCGCGCCGAACTCGCCGCCCTGCTCACCGAGAGCGCGCGGAGCATCTCCGCGATCCTCGACGCCGAGTACCCCACGCCCGCGTCCCGCTCCTACCTGCATCCGGTCCTGGGCGCGCTGTCCGCAGGTCCCGGGGTGATCACCGAGCTGAACGAGCGCTTCGAGGCCCTCGTCTCCCGGCCGCTGCCGGCCACGCCCGCCGGCCTGTTCACCGTCGCGTCCGTCGCCGCAGCGCTCGGCTGGCTGACCGAGTCCCTCGCCGAACTCACCACCGCCGTCGACCAAATCTGCACGAAGGCCGGCATCTCCGATGCCGAGCCTGCGGCCCCGCCCCTCCAGGGCACGGAAGAACTGGGCTTCCCCTTCAGCGCGGCGGAGTTGGACGCTATCCGCACGGCCGCCCAGGCCGCCGAGCTCAGCGCCGGGCAGTACGTCGAGCTGCTATCGCTGGCCCTGCTCGCGGACTCGCGCATCGCGGAGGCCGTCGCCGAGATCTGCGACGGCCTGCTGGACGACGCGCAATACGTGGAGGGCGAGGCGAGCAACTACCCGTGGACCACCGCCGGCTCCGACAGCCTGCCCACCCTGGTGCGTACCCTGCTGGCCCGGATGGAGGCCGGGGAGTGAACCCGCACGACGCCACCAAGCAGCCCGGCGCCCACCTGGTCTACGAGGTCCTCGGTGTCGAAGATCCCGAGTCCTTGGTCACCCTTCACTCATCCCGCAGCCCGCTGAGCATGCTGGCGACCTTGGTAGCTGACTCGAGCCGGGACGCCGACCGGCTGCACTCCGCCCTGGTGGAGCGGGCCGAGACTGCGATCAAGACTCTCGAACGGCTCGTCCGTGACCCCGGCGGCGACCTGCGGGACTCGAGCGGGGTGCTGCGGTCCACCGGCGGAGAGATCGAAGTCCTCGCCGCCAGGCGTGGGCAAGCATTCGAGCACCTCACCCGCGCTGTCCACTCCTACGCGGGGTGCCGGCCCGCCCCCGTCAACGCACCGACGGCCACGCGCAAACAGGCATTGGCCAGCCAGCAGGATGGCGCGAGGCAGTCCAGCGCGGCTCGGGCGCCCTCGCAGAAGCAGCAGCTGAAGGTCCTGCTCGCTGCCGGACAGGGCAGTCTGCGTTTGCATCAGAGCGCGCTGCACCCGGCCGACCGGTACTTCTCCGACGGCACCGGCGACTACGTGTTCATCTCGCCCGTGACGGCCGACTGGATGCAGGCCGAGGGTCTCCTCGGCCTCGACACCAATACCACCATGTACGAGGGGCAGTTGCTGTTCCTCACGCCTCGCGGCGCCGATGTGCTGCACGCCAGCGCCGATGGCACGACTCTGGCCGCTGCCGCGCTCAGCCGCAGCCGCCACGCATCGGCCACCGTGGCCGCAGCAGCTGCCGGCCCTGCCACCGGCCCCATCTCTCCCAAGCCCGCCCGCTCCCGCTGAATCCCCAGAAGAGGTAGCACCGTGTCCACCGAGATCTACACCCGCAAGCTGGTCGAGCACCGGTACGGCCGCACCGTGGCTGAACTCCAGCTGAGTGCCGCTCGACGCGCGCCGAGCGATCCTGTCCTTCCGATCGTCCTGCGGCGCCTGACCGCACTTGCCGTCACCGAGGAGCAGGAGCGCGACGCCCGGCGCCGTCTGGAGGCCGAGGGGCAGTGCCCGGCGGGCGACGGCGAGCTCCTGCTGCTCTATGCCACCGAGGTCCTCGACCTTGACCGGCAGAAGCAGGCGGAGGCCGAGGTCATCTGGGAGCTCCTCGACGTCCGGCTTCTGCTGGATCAGCCCGCCGCCCGCCGCTCCGCAGCGACGCCACCAGGCCACGCGGTGCTCGACGTCGAGCCCCTGATGCCCGCCGCCCGCGAGATCGCCGCCGGCCTGCGGTACCTCACCCGCGACCGCCTTCGCGAGGGCCTTCGCACCCGGGGCATCCAGGTCAGCAACCGGCGACTCGGCGTGGTTCTGCGGCGGCTGCGCGAGGAGCGAGCCACACCGAACCACGCCGTACGCCGCTGCCAGTGATCGCCAGAACCATCCACCCGTCCAATGGAGTTCAGCCATGCCCGCCCCCACCGCACCCGACCGCACGGCCAGCACGCTCAACGAGGCGCGCGCCGAGGAGGCCCTTCGGGTCATCGCACCGAAGCGGACCACCTGGGTGGTGCAGACCCTCGCCCAGCACGGCCCGATGCGCGTCGGCGAGATCACCGCCAGTCTGCCCTTCGTCCACGACACGCCCCTGTCCAAGCGCCTGGCTGAGATGGAGTCCCGCGGACTCCCCACCCGCGCGAACGCGATGCGAGCGCCCTACCAGCTCAGCGAAGCCGGTCGGGCCCTCACCCCCGTCCATCGTTCCCTCGCCGACTGGTCCCAGGCCCACCTTCCCCGTCTCGGCCAGGTCGCCGGGGCCGAACGCGTGGAAGACGCGCTGCGGCGCCTGGCCCCCCGCAAGACCGCGGCCGTATTCCAGGCGCTCGATGCCCACGGCTCCCTGCGGCTCACGCACGCAGCCGAGGCATCGGGCTTGGATGCCGGGTCGATCCAGTTTCGCCTGAATCGGCTTCAGCGAGACGAGCTGGTCACGCGCACCGGGCCGCGCCGCGGCGACCCGTACACGCTCACCGAGGCCGGACTGGCCGCGCTCCCGATCCTCGAACCGTCGAGCGCTGGGGCCAATCGCTGAGCACGCCGCCTCCCCCAGCCGCAGCCGTGGCAGTCCGCGTCCGCCCCGGCCCCGAAAACACGACCGGAGTTGCTCGCACAGCTGCTGCCCTGCGCCGCACCGCCGCACCGTCAAGCGGGCTGTTCAGCCACGCACCGGCACCGCAGCCGAAGGTGCCGGCAGCCGTCACCGCGCTCTCGTCCCCGGGCCGTCAGCGATGACCAACGGCAGACTCGCCCCCGCCGCGCGCCCGCCCCGGCGCCTGCGCCATCGCCCGCAGGCGCGCGGCCCACCTCCCTCGTCTAGGAGCACCCACGCCATGACCGCCAACCGATCCGACCCGAAGATGCTGGTCCGCCCCGTCTACCTCGCCGGCCACGGCAACCCCGAGCTGATCACCGGCCCTCTCGAATCCGCCCATGGCTGGGGCAAGGCCGTCACCAACACCGGTACCCACTACGTCAGTCCGTGCCAGAGCGTGCACATCGCGCACGTGCCCGGCAGCCGGTACGGCGGCTGGAAAGTCCTCGCCCACCGCGAACCCCTCGGCCCCCCAATCTGGGCCGCATCCTTCACCCGAGACACCCCTGCCGAGATCACCTCCGCTTTCACCACCACCCTCGTCGACGGCCTGCGCAGCAACCACCGCGACTACCTCGACGGCGGGCCCAAGTTCCAACCGCCGAGCCCAACCGGCGCTCTCGCCAACCGCGACTGGATCACCGACAACGAGGCACAGCAGTACCTGTACCAGCGCTCTCCGCAGGGCCACGCCTACTTCCGGATGCGCAAGTTCCACCTCGACGAGGCGGCCGAACTGCTGGAGCAGGGCCCGGCGCAGTGGACGATGTCCGCTTGCGTGGAGAGCGAGGCCGGCGAGCGCTGGCACGCCGACTTCACCGGCTACACCCCGCTCTACCTGGTACGCGAGGCCGTGGTGGCGTTCAGCAGCACCACCTCGGTCACCCGGGCACTCTCGGCGGTCCCCGAGCGCAACCTCTCCTATGTTCGGATGCGGCCCGCGCCTCCGCCGGTCGCGCCACGCCGGACGGCCGCTCTCTCCCGTACCGCCCAGCCCCGCCAGCCCGGCCCTGCTCCGACCGCAGCGCCGACGGCCGCCGGCTCTGCCAAGGCCGCAACCCGCCACCTGTGACCCGCACCCCGATTGGAGGAGCCGTGCCGTACGACCCGAACGACGAGCGGTGGCGCGACTACCACGTCAGCCCGCGCTACCTGGCCGGATCGACATACACCGGCGACCCGGCCATTCGCCCCCTGCTCGACGCCGACTGGAACATGAACCACGACGACCTGGGCAACGTCTACGTCAACTCACCCGACCACAAGCTCCGCCTGGGCTATCTGCCCGAAGGCGAGGACGACGCACTGTGGCAGATCACCGCTCACGCCCATGCCTTCGCCGCACCCCGGTGGCTGGTCACCTACCAGGACAGCACTCCCACTGAGATCGTCGCCGGGTTCACCACCGCGCTCGCGGCGGCATACGCCGAAGGCCCCGACTCCTACCTCGCCGCTCGCGGCCGTGACTTGGCGGAGCTCAACGTCGGCACCCCTCTCGTAGCGGCAGGCTGGAGCCACCGCTTCACCGCGGCCGACGTCATCTTCGAATCTCCCGACGGCCTGGCCGAGGTCCACCTGCGCCGCAACCACCTCGACAACGCTGCCGAGATGGCTGGCAACCGAGAACGCTGGCTCACCCTGGCCGGACCGCCTGACCGCCAGTGGTACGCCACCGCCTCCTCCCACACCCCGCCGGCACTGGTGACGGCGATGAACTGGGCGCTCACCGACCCGGCCCCCGTCGTCCGCTACAGCGACGATCTGCGCCTCCTGCCACCGCAGGCCACGGCAACACTGGTCAAACCGCCCGCGCCGACGCCGCTCGATGTCCGCCGCGCCCACGCCGCCCGCGCCCGCTCCCCCCTCGCACGCCCCGCCGCCGCGCGGCACGCCGCCGCGCCGACCCAGCGCCAGCACTCGCTGCCCAAGGTCCCGGCCCAGCTCCGCAGCCGCTGATCCCGTCATGTTCGGAGGAGAACCGTGAACGCGCTCGACCCTGTCCAGAGCCAGCAGGCTGTCACTCCGCCCACCCTGGACTCGTCCTGGAACACCGACACAGAAGTCATGGCCCGGCTCAGCAATGCGACTCTCGCGCTGCTGGATGTCCTCGTCCACCGTTTCGACGATGAGCTGGTGTTCTCCGAAGCCCTCTGCGGCGGTGGCGAGTTCATGTGCGAGCTAGAGGGGCTCGACGAGTCCTTCGGACCGCTTGTCGAGGCCGAGGCCGCCCGTCTGGTCGCGGAAGCGGCCGGGCTACCGCCTGCCGGCCTGTTCTCCCCGTCCATGCCGGCCTACCTTGCCGCCGTCGACGCCCTCCCGCTGCAGCGCCAGGCGGACCTCGTACTCAAAGCCGCAGACCGCTACGCGGGGGCCTTGTCGCCGCCGGACCCGCGCATCGTCGCCTTCCACGCGCGTTCCACAGTCCTCCCCCACTGCCGTACCGATGCCGCTTCCGCTTCCGCCGTCCCTGCTGCCGCTCCTCGGTCCTCTACCGCACCCCGGCGCTGACCCTTCTCTGCCTAAGGACCCACCATGCCCGACTCCGGCACCCCGCCCCTGGAACAGGCCGACGCGCTGATCGCCGCAGCCTGGGGCCGCCCCATCGAGGAGTTGGAAGCCCTCGCCCCCCGCCGCCCAGTGGACGACCCGCTCCTGCGCTCGGCGATGCACATCCGCTCGTCCCTGGTCGTGTGGAGCAACTCCATCGCGGTCCACCAGGACCGCCTGCACGCGCTCACCCGGCCAGGGCACACCCCGGCCTTCTACGACCTGGAGCGGATCACCGACTGCGCGACCGGTCTTCGGGTCGCACACGCCGAGAGCCGTACCGCGCTGCAGGCCATCAGCCATGTGATCGAGGCCCGCAAGGCCGCCACAGCCGCAGAGCCGGCGCCGGCGGTACGCCTTGCGCAGGCCGCTGTCGCCCGGTCGGCGCACGCCCCGCGCCCCCTTGGCCAACCGCCCGGCGAGCTGGCGCCGTCGGCCGCTGGCGGGCCTGCTGCGGCCGTGGCCGGGCCCAGGCGATAGCGGGTCAGTCTTCGCGCTGCTCGCGGTCGGCGCCTCGCCACGAGGAGCCGACCGCACGGGCCAACTCGTCCAGCGTCAGCTCAGTCCGGCCACCGTCTGCGGCGCGCTCCCGAAGGACCGCGTCCGGCGCTGACCGCTCCCCGCGCGTGCGCACGGCCCACTGGCCGTCGTCGACCATCGCGATGTCACCCACCGTCCAGGGCCGTCCGGCCGACCGGATCTTGCGCTCCAGCGTCGCCCCGTCCCGGTGTCTGCTGCGGTGCTCGGTCATGGTGCTCCCCCTTCGTCCCGCTGCGGCCTTTCACCGCAACCCACTTACGACACCGGAGGGGGCGGCTTCATTCCCGCGTGAGTCTGCGGCGCCATGCCTCCGGCAGTTCGCCCACGGCAGACGCCCCACTACCGGGAATCGACTACGCACTTCGGCATGCCGCATGCCAACGTACGGGTGTCGGGAAAAACCGCAGGTCAACGAAGGGATCGTCCAACCGTGACCGCCTCTGCCACCCTCCTCCACCCCACCTCGCAGGACCACGACCGCCTCGCTGGCGACCACTGCGCCGAGCACGTCCTGCTCCTGCTCGACGCCCTGGGCTGGACCGTGGTCAGCACTCCCGAAGCCAACTTCCACGCCACCAGCCCGGACACACGCCTCTACCTCGCCTGGCTCCCCGAGGACCCCGGCGCCTGGGCGCGCGGGATCGTGTGGCGGCTCAAGGTCACACCGCGCGAAGGCCAGCCCTGGACCCAGGAGTTCAGCATCGACGCCCCCTCCGAGGCCGTCGCCGCATTCCTGGCCGCGCTCACGAGCTGACACCGCACCACCCACTAACCCCAAACAGCCCTGACTGACCGAAGGAGCTACCACCATGTCCCGCAGCATCGAATCCGCGCTCGCCGACGACCTGCCCGAGGGCGAGTCCCCGATCGCCGGGCGCCTCCTCTACCAGAGCCTCCAGGCACGGGATCTGCCCTTCCAGCCGATACACACTGGTGGCGGCTACTTCGCCCTGTGGCTCGAACTGCCCGACGGCGAAATCCTCATCACCGACGACGACGCCCAGATCGCCCGCCCCGCCGAGTTCCACAGCGCCTGGGTCGCCTGCTTCTACCGAAGCAGCGAGGACGACATCGACGACGAGCCGCTGGAGATCTACCTCAGCACCGGCGGCCTCACCCACGCCGAGGACACCGATGCCTGCGTCTCGGCCGTCGCGGCCTGGCTCGCCTCCCATCGGCCCGGCTGCACAGCCCAGATTAGTGCTGGTGTCGAACTCGTCGACGCCGCCCTCGCCCACTCGGCGAAGGGCACGGACTCCAACCCGGCGTTCGGCCTGGCCACCTGATCTGCCCACCACTTCACAAGCCGTCCGCCACGAGGCTGCTACCACCGCGAAGGGAAACCCCATGACCCACAAGGCCCCCCTGGTCAACCACCACGCCGACCACAGCATCTGCCCGAAGGACCACAAGCACACCGTCACCGGCAAGCCCACCCACCCCGACTGCCCCGGCCGGGCCTACACCAAGGCCACCTGCTCCTGCGGCAAGTGGGAGTTCGAATGCTCCGGCAAGGGCTACGTCAACGAGGAACGCAAGCGACACCTCGCCACCCACCCGAAGCCGACGCCCGGCGGCCCCAAGGTCCTGCGCGACCTGCTCCGCCTCGACGCCGAGTAACTCCCGCTCCGACCCCGCCTACCAGGAGGCTCCCGTGCCCCAGTACTTGACCGTCGGCCACCTTCTCCGCCAGCTCCAGAACATCGACCCCGCCCTGCCGATCCGCCTCGCGATCAACCCCGACTGGCCCTTCACGCACTACCTCGGCGCCGACATCGTCGTGAAGGACGGCGTCGCCTTCATCGCCGACGACGGCCAGGAGGGCTACCTCCCGACCGCCGTCCGCGACGCCCTCACCTGGGGCTGACCCACCCCACCAACGCTCGCGAACCAAAGCCCGGAGGCCACCATCGCCGACCACCTTGCCGCCAACGACACCGCCCTGACCGACCTGGCCCTGCGGCCGATGCCGCCCGGCATCCGCGGCGCGCTCGTCCAGCGCGTCACCATCCGCCCCGACGGCCCGCTGGACGTCCGCTGGCTGCCCGCCGACTCCGCACCGCTCGACCTCGGCCAGATCCTGCTCATCTGGGAGCCCGCCTCCCACAGCGGAATGGACGTCACCGCCCGCCTCGGCCTGGCCACCACCGAGGTCCTCCTGGCCACCTGGCCCGCCGCTCCCGACGACTGGCCGCGCCTGGTGCGCCCCACCCTCGCCGAAGTCACCAGCCTCTGCGCCGCCCTCAAGGTGGCCACCGCCGCGATCAAGTACGCCAACCGCCTCGCGCGCTCCTGATCACCAAGACCACCAGGCCGCCCCGTGCCCGCTGGCAGGGGCGGCTTCGCCATGCGCCCAGGCCCAGGAGGTGCCCAGGATTGCGTACGCTCATCAGCAGGAACGACGAGGAGACGACCATGGCCGACGACCAGCAGCTCTGGGGGTACGAGGAGGTCGCCACCTACCTCGGCAGCAGCATCGGCGCCGTCCGCAGCCGCAGGTCCCGGGGCAGCATGCCCGCACCCGACGACACCAGCGTGCCGGACCGGCCCCGGTGGCACCCCTCAACGATCCGCGCCTTCAAGCCCCTCGGGCGAGGCTTCCGCAGCGACCTCCACACGAGCGTCCAGCATCCCTCGTCAAGCTGAGCCCGCTCGCTGACGGCGCGTAGGCTCGTACCGTGACCGAGCCGTGCCCAGCCCGCCGTTCCCCTCACCCGACTCGGCTGTCCTACGGGTGATCGTGGGCAACGCGCTCGCCTCCGTGGAGAGCGGGCAGGCCAGCGTCCAGCAGGCAATCCTGCACGCTGCGGTACACGGCGGGGAGGAGGGCCACATCCAAGGAGAAGACGAGTGCCCGGGTTGCGATTACCGGGGCCGACTGCCCAAGAACACCCGCCACGGATGACCAGCCCGAAGCAATGGGCCCACGACGTCCAGTCTCTGGCCTACTACGCCAGCCGCGACCTCGAAGCCCGCGGCACTAGGCTCTGCCCAGCGTCGGCGCCGACCCCGCCTGCCCCGCTGCTCCTCTCCCCTCCTGAGACTGACGGCGGCTGCTGGAAGCGGGCGCTTCACCGACCGCACCCTGCACACGCAAGCAGCGAGCCCGAATCTTCACCAATTGCCACAGGACGTCGTACACACCTGCCCCGACTTCAGCCATGATGCTCACATGGCTACCATCCAGTCCGCAGCGGAGATCAACCCCCTCTTGGCGCACCTCAAGGGGCGGACAATCACAGCGCTGCAGGTGCTCGGCATCAACTCGTTGAAGTCCGTTTCACCGCCGCCAGACGCACTCGCGGGTGAAGTTGTGACAGCCGCCGAGATCGTCGAGCGAACCATCAACGTCACCACTGCTGACCACCTCATCACGTTCGACCTTCAGCGGACTGGTCGTGTTGTTCTCCACCCGGCCGCGGAACCATTTCGGCTGGTGGCTGGGGCCGCCCGCCCCACCGTTCGGCTCCTCATGGACGACGGATCGGGCCTGGATCTCACCGAGCCCGCAAAGACGAAGCGGATCACGGCGACGATCTCAGCCCTGCCTGGATGACCTCCGCCGCATCGAAACGATCAACTTCCCAGACGGCATCGATGCAGCTACTCTCGACGCAGGACTTCGAGCACGTCATCGGGAGAGCCATGGCCCAGCAGACCCACCGCAAGGACGACCTCCTGGTCTCCTGCAACTTCATCCGTGCAGTCCGAGAGTCGGGCTACGTCAGCCTCTCGACGGCCCTCGCGGAACTCGTCGACAACTCCCTGCAGGCTGCGGCCACGGTGATTTCGATCACGCTTACGCGTCCTGCGGCCGGCGGATTCCCAGAGATCCGCGTCGAGGACAACGGGGTGGGCATGTCGCGCCCAGAACTCGAGGCGTGCCTACGGTTCGGCGGTTCATCGCGCTTCGACGAGCGGAGGTCGTTCGGCAGGTTCGGAATGGGCCTGCCTGCTGCGTCCCTTAGCCAGGCTCGGAGGGTCGAGGTGACCTCCTGGCAAGGCGGCAAAGCTGCCCACCAGGTCTGCTTGGATGTTGATGCAATCGTCGAAGGCGCTCCGGTCGACCTCCGTGCTCGCCGACGGGACGGTGACACCACGGGGTCGGGCTGCCTCGTAGTCTGGCAGAACTGTGACCGAATCGAGTACAAGCGCCTCGCTTGGCTCGAGCGCGCTCTGCGCCGCGACCTGGGCCGCATGTATCGAAGGTTCCTTAGCAACCGCAATGTCACCCTGAGTATCAACGGGAAGCAAGTCGAGCCGGTCGACCCCATGCTCCTCGCAACCACTATCGAGGGTCACAGCGCACGCCTGGCCTTCGAGCCGCTCCGCTACGAACTCGCCTCATCTTCAGGCGAGACGGCCTTCGTCACCGTTCGCTTCGCCATGCTCCCCGTTGATCACTGGCACCACCTCGACAACATGACCAAGCGACGTGTCGGCATCGTAGGCGGCGCTGGTGTCTCGATTCTCCGTGCCGGCCGCGAGATCGCAAGCGGCTGGCTTCTCATGGGTGGGAAGCGGAAGGAGAACTATGACGACTGGTGGCGCTGCGAGATCGAGTTCGACCCTGAGCTCGATGAACACTTCGGCATCACCATCAACAAGCAGGGCGTGCGGCCCTCCCCAAGGCTCGAGGAGGCACTCGGGCCGGAGCTCGAGTCGATCGCCCGGCTCTTGAACTCTCGCGCACGTCAGGCCTTCGAGGAGGTCAAGTTTCGAGCGGCCACGGAGACGTCGTGCCGGATTGCCGAGGCCGCCGATCTCGACCTGCCCGTGATCCGAAGGACGGGGAAGGGTACGGGCGCTCTGACCTACAGGATCGGATCACAGCAGCTTCCGGTCGGGACCATGTTCACCTCGGCCCTGAAGCGGCGCACGCTCGACGTTACACTGAACGTTGATCACCCGGCCTTTGCGGCGCTGTACCACCCGCTGCAGACACTGAGCGAAGAGGCGGCGGGGGAACTGCGCGTCGCCCTCGAGCTCTTCCTCTTGTCCCTGGCTCGCACCACCACGCTGCTGGGCCGCGATGGACAGAACTGCGACACTCTCCTGCAACTTTGGAGCAGGACCTACGGACGGATGCTCCAGAAGTCATGAAAGAGAAGGCCGCGCTCCTCCCCCTGGGTCTGCCGACGGACGCCTCTCGCCAGGAACGCCAAGGGTTCGCCCGCCTCTGCGCCCTGCTGGAGACCGCCGCGGCCGACGGCAAGGACCTGGGTGATCACGAGCGGTGGCTCCGCGCCGCCAAGATCACCAAGCTCTACGAGCAGCCCATGCTCGCCGCTGCCGCTCACTGCGTCATCGACCTCGTCGACCAGGGCTGGACCGTCAAAGCGGACAGGTCCAATGCCGTCTTTGCTCCCCCGTCGGCGCACGGCGACCGCGGGGCGGAGAAGGCTCGGATCCGGCGCCAGGAGCTCCTCCGTCGAGACGAGCAACTCTCGAGGAGTAGCGTTCGACGATTCGTCGAGGGTATGGAGCGCGCCCACGAGCACGGCGGCCGACTGATCTCCGTTTTCAACCTCATGCGAGATGGCCGTGAATTGGCGGACGCCCTTCAGGACGCAACCGCTGCCGCCGACGCCATCAAGCCCTACGTCCAGATCGTGGATTCCTCGACGTGCGAACGGACCGGATTCAAGCTCCATGACATCTGGCGCTACTTCCGGCACACGTGGTCCAACGCCTACGCCACCGTCCCTGGCCGCTCGATGCCAATCTTGATCAGGGACGCCGCCACCGAGTTTCATACCGTGATCGGTCTGGCAGCGATCTCCAGCCCGATTGTCCAGATTGCCGAGCGCGACCGCTGGATGGGCTGGGAAACCGATCAGTTCCTTGAGCACCTGCGTCTTAAGCCCACCGACGATGGTGCTGAATGGCTAGCGCAAAGGATCGAGGCCCAGCGCACTGAGATCTACCTCGACGACCTCCTGTGTGACGGCGTCCTCCAACCGACTGACCTGGTATCTTCCGCGCCCGAGTCCATTGCACGACTGCGGGATGACGCTGAGCGACATCGCCAGAGGCATCACCAGACCAGCACGATCCGTGAGGTCCGCAACATCGGACGCGATGCCTGGGTAGAGAGGGCCAAGTCTGACCTGTTTCGAAGCAAGCGCTCGGCAGCCCTCGCTGATGCGCTCGAAATCAGCACGCTCCTCGGAGCGTATCTGTCTCCGCCAACCGCCGAAGGGCTCACCAAGGCCTTCTCGGATCCCAAGGCCCGCACACAGATGCGTCGTGTCGTCCGCCGCGCACGAGGAGAGCGTGTCGGCACTGTGATCGCCGATCTCACGGTCTGTGGTGCCGTAGCGCCGTACAGTGCCCTCGCCGCTGGCAAGCTCGTAGGGGCGTTGGCCGTCTCCCCGCCTGTGCTCGCGGCCTACCGCGAGAAGTACACGCGTCCGAGTGAGATCGCATCCGCGATGGCCGGCCGTCCCATCATGCGCGAGGCGCGTCTTTCCTTCGTCGGAACCACCTCTCTCTACGGCACTGGGTCAAGCCAGTACAACCGGCTGTTCTGGCCGGCCGAGGTTATGGGGGGCGACAGCGCTACCCGGATGGGCTTCTACGAACTTGGCCGTTCACGCTCGTTCGGAACGTCCCACTTCTCCGAGGAGACCGTCGACGCCCTCACCCGGCTGCCGGCGCTGCGTGGCTCGCTCGTCCGCGTGAACAGCCTCTTCGGCGAAGGAGTCAGCCCTCGACTGCGCAAGGTCCGGCTGGGGCTCGCGGCACTCGGATGGCCCGCCAACGAACTCCTCCGGCACGGCCGGGAGCGCATCCTCTACGGTGTTCCACTGGTCAAGAACCTCCGTGACTACTCACTAGGTGTCGACGGAGAACCGCAGTACCTGCTGGATCCAGAACTGCCCGAGGCTGATGCCAAGGTCGCCGACTGGTGGCTCGAGCGCTGGTGCCGGCCGCGGGCAAGGCGCAACGAAGTCCTGGAGTCCATGCGTGCTCACCGGCTGGTCCGCCCAGTTGAGCACGGTGCCCGCGTGCCGCTGCCTCGCAGAGAGGTGGAACTGCCCGTCGGCGAGGGGATGCTCCCGCTCGCCTAGCACGGGCCCAGGCGGCCAACGCAGATAGCCCACGTCGCTGGCTGCCACCCCCGGAGATTCAAGGGTGTGGCAGCCAGCGGCAAGGAGCGCCGGCGCGGTCGGTGCGTCTATCGGGAACAGTTGGGACAAGGCACACGCGAGTTCCTAGGCTTCTCCGAGATCCGGAGCCGAAGATCCTGAAATGTGACGCAGGAAACTCGAGTCGACCACGATATTTCCTATCAGGCGCCACGCACGGCGCTCGTAAATCAAGTCCCCCGTCACTGTAAACGGGATTTTGCGCTCGTACGACATGATGGCCCAGCCGTGATCTTCTCCCCTTAGAGGAACCTGAACACGCAGGGACTTCCCGTCCACCTCCGCCTCAACAGTGACGATCGCCGCCTCGTCACCGCTAGGCATGGAGTCGTCCCGCGCCAGTGACTTAACAAGTCCGACGAGCGTTTCTCGCCGGGCAGGGTCATCCCTCTGAATAAGCCTCTCTCGGATATGCGGAAACTCGCCAATAAGGTCCCGACCGAACACAATTGTCGCCAGTCCGACATCCGGCTTTCGTTCCGCAGCCGCCCACTCAAATGACAAGTCCAGCGAATTGAGATATTGCGGCGCCGACAAGTCTTCGAGCGACTCGACCAAGTCCACACTAAGGCCCGATTCGCTTGCAGCGGCAAGGGAGTGATGCCTCCCAGTTTGTGCCAATAGTCTCGTGGCTTCTAGACCTCTCGCCAGGGTCTCCATAACTCGACGTGGGAACGTGATCGTCGATTCCTCGGCGTCCCCCAGACGCGCCACAACCGTAAACACAAAACTGCCCTGCTTGGTGTGACCGAGCCGAACAGCCCGATCTAGAAACTCCCCCACCGCCGGCGGTCGGCGCCCTTTGTGCGGGTGATTCGGGTCTGCGGCTGACGTGGCCGAAGCCTTCATCATCTTGTGAATCCCCCGAAGTGTCCTTTCGGCCTGCTTGAAGGGGATCGTGCCATCGGTCATGCGCTGGTCAAGGCGAACAAAGAAAAGATCTGCACGCGTGGCTAGGACATGCTCAAGAAGTTGTCCGGCATCCCAATCATGGATGTGACCCAGCGATTCCAGCGCATCAATGAAGCGTGGCGTGAAGTCGGCAAAGTCTGTGGCCAAGGGGATCATGACACGCGGCGCCATCAGAAGTGGACCAGCTGATCGGTAACGCCAGACTTCACGGACTTTCGTCTGACGCTGCTCCAGTTCCCAGTCCTGCGAAGCGAGAAACTGGGATACTGCTGCCGGAGTAAGCGCGGAGGCCACCTCCCGGTACGTGTCAAATGTCGCCCGACTCACCTCTGCCCCTCCTCTGCATCGCCGATGGACTTCATGATGCCCCGAAGCTGCTCACCCGTGAACAGATTCCGACGGGGCAGATGAACCGTGTGGTAGTCCTTGATTGGGCCGTCGTGTCTGAGGTTTTCAGCCGACTCCCAGAACATTCGGCTGCGCGTGAACAGCCCCCATTCCTCTACGCTAAGCCACGGCTCGGGATCACGCGGTATCAGGAGGACGCCGAGGTACGCCGGAATGTATCGCTTACCTCGGGTCAGCTTGCGGAATGGCTTTGCCTTCATCCGCCAAGTCATACTGTCGTCTTTAAGTAGACTTTCTTGGTAGGTGCACTTCAGCTGAAGCTCGAATTGAGGGCCATAGAAACCACGGTACTCTTGCGACGAGACGATAGTGATGTCGACGCCCTCGTAGTCAGTCTCGTGAGGCTTGATGGAGCATCCGGCTGCATAGGCGATCATCCGCGTGAACGAAACGCTGAAGTGTTCCTGCAGCGCAGTGATGGGAACTTGACCTTCCGCAAGGTCATCTTCACCCATGGCATCTTCACTGCCACCTACTGACATATCCCCCTCCTGGCTTCTCCCGACGGCGGTCTATGACCGTCACCCTGATGACCATTTCCGTGCTGACATTGCTCAGCCGCAGGCGGCCCGCCGCCGGATTGAGCCGCGCGGCGGGCCGATCTCTACTTTGCTCAGGTCAGCGCCTGAAGCACCTGGCCACTGGCGAATGGGAGGTTTCGTGAGATCACCATGTCGTCGATCAGATGCACCGACTCTCCCGACTCCTTCGCGCGACGCAGTTCGTCAGTGGGTGCGACGTCAGGACTCAGAGGGTCATGCACAGCGAAGATCCAACGCTGGTCACCACGCTGCGCCAGAATCGGCGCGGTAACCGTTCCGACGCCAGGGACATCGACCTTGCCATCGCGCTCGAAGCGCACGTCAATACCTCGACTGTCAAGGTCTCCGTGCAGGGCGTTGGCCGAACGCTCCAGCCGCTCCTCGCTCAGCGTCGGTTCCGTTCCATGGATCAGGTACCTCAACAGACTGGCGCCGACGTGACGGTCAAGGAGGCTGTGCTCGAAGCGATTACGGAAACTACGCAGGCACCTGTAGCAGGACTCGTCGCAGTTCTCTGGACAGTCCTCGAGGAGCCTCAGAGTCTGCTCGAGGATCTCCACACCGCAGTCGTTGACCCTTCGTGTGAAGCCAGCTCCGCCAGCAAGCGTGTCATAGACGTAGATCTCGGCCTCCCGGCCTTCCTTGCCTAGGGCAGTCAGCGCCGGCCGGTACTCCGCCTGGAGTTCCGTAGCTTCGATGCCGAGCGCCCGGGTTGCCGTGATCGTGAGCGCCTCGGCGACCGAACGCAACGCGATATGCGTCGAAAGATTCGCTGGTCCCAGCGTGATCGGCGAGTCCACCCTCAAGCGCACCAGGAGCACATCCGAGACGAAGTCGGTGCCCAGAACCATGCCCCGGGACGAGCGCGTGCCGGGACATTCCGGCGCCTTCTCATCGGGGAAAGGCTTCCTATGGGTAGCGAGCAGCCTTCCCGTGGCCATAGCGGTTGGTTCGATGAGCCCACACAAGGTGCAGTACGTGTATCCCTTGTTACGGGGTCCAGTGTTGGTGACAAGCAGAGTCTCTCTGCGGTACGTCTGTGCCAGGCGGTCGGTGACGCGCTTCCAAGCGGCCTCCTCCGTCGGCCCCGACGCCATGAGCTTGGCGCGCGTCGCATAGCTGCGCGCAGGGGCGTCGTCGGGACTGGTTCCGGGATCCTGGTCGGCTGGATGTGCGAACCCGGGCGGTCGCATCCAGGTCTTGGCCTTGCCGAACTCGCCCTCGGCACCGCAGGCCGGACAGTCTTGCTCCTTTCCGCGCTCTACCTGGTCGAGGGGGAAGTGCTTGGCGTAGTGGCAGACCTGGCACTCGAAGTAGAGCAGCCGTTCCTGCCATGCTTGACGAAGATCCTTCCGGACCGGCGAGTAGATGGCTCCGGAGGTCCATTCCTTGTTATCGATCCACACCACTTTGCCTGGCGCGTACTGGCTGAGCGCCACCGTGAGCCCCTGGCTGGGCGCATATTGGAACTCCGTGTTGAACCGCGTAGACCGGTTCACATCGAAGACGTGGAACGCGACCACATCCGTCGGGAACGCATAGCGCGGCAGGACACCCTTGTACAGCAGGCGGTCGAGGAGGTTCTTCTGGCTTCGTCGGGCGCTCAGTTCCTCTGCGCCATCTTCGGCCGGAGGGTAAGCCTCCACTTCAGCGGTCACCAGTGAAGGTTCGCCGGCATTCGCCTCTCTGGGCCCTCCGTCACGGTCAAGCTCAAGAGCCTTGTCGATCTCGAAAAGCGTCCTCGTCACGATGCCATGAAGGACTGCCCTGCGGGCATCCGGGTTCAGCTCCTCGGGAAGCCATGCTGCGACCTCGTCACGCAGCGCATCCTCCATGCCCGTCAGCCAGTCTTCAAGGTCTGTACGGTTGAGCGGGGAAGTTGTCCCCGTGAAGTCAGTGACCCTGCCCAGGACTTCGAACAACTGGACCTGGTCCTCGGGCTGGATTGCCGGGAGCCGGTCCTGGTGGTAGCGCTGCAGCAGGTAAGCGATGACATGCCGGCGCACGATTTCTTCGTTGTCCATCGTGAGCACCGGATCATCGACCTCACCACGGATCATCAGATCTGGCTGACGGAAGTAGTGGTCGTCGTGTGTGTCAGCGCTACCGAAGGCGAGCACAGTGGCAACCGCGTTGCCCCGTCGGCCGGCCCGGCCTGCTCGCTGCTGGTAGTTGGCACGAGAGGGTGGCATGTTGCGAAGGGCCACCCCGGACAGGTTGCCGATGTCGATGCCGACTTCCATGGTGGTCGTGCAGGACAGTACGTCAATAGCTGCACGCGGCTGTCCTCCCGCCTGGGATAGGCCGAGATCAACGTCTTGGAAGAGCAACTCGTGCTCCTCGGCCTTGGAAAATACGGCGTCCGACTGTGCGGCGTTGAGCTGCGCCGTGTGCTCGGCAGCGATGATGCTTACAGGCAGCTCAGGTGGATTGCTGAGAGCCCGGACCGCGCTGGCACGGTAGTAGCCCTTCCGGGCCTGGAAGACCGGATCGGTATCAGGGTCGAGGGTGCGGACTCGGTCGGCTCCACAACTGCTGCATTTGCAGCTGCCGGGAAGGGGACGCTGCGTGAAACGGCAGCGCTCGCAGTACCCCCACTGCCCACCCAGTTCCAAGGCCAGATTCGAGGCAGACATCCGATACACGCCGCTACCACGCGACTCACAGAAGATTCTGAGTAGCGTCTTCAGCCACTCATCCTTGAAGCGCTGTCTTGCGGCCTTTGATCCGAGCAATCGGTCGATGGACTGGAACCGTCCCGCGTGGGGTTGGACACCACCCTTCTGCTTCCACCAGTCCCCCTCGGTCATCGACGGGAACCAGATGCCAGGCGTATTCCATGCCGTCAGCCACAAACGAACCAGGGCCAGTTTGGCCTCGCCACCCTCCGCAACACCACCGATGTCCGGCAGCGTCGCGAGCAACTCTTCCGTGAGGCTCGCCTGCTCACGGATTGAGGCCAATCCGAGCGATGACAGCCCCCAGTACTTGTCCGTGAGTGTTGCGTACATTGCGCGCAGCAGCGACTGCGGCGGCGGCGCGGTAGTGGTGAGCGCACCCATCTCATTGTGGTTGCCTGTCAGTACACCCTTGTCGATGGCCCTCGCGACCGTGCTCATCACATGGAATGACTCCGTCGGTCGCAGTTCGGGCCGCAGTCGCACTGACAGCACATGGGCTCCGACCATGACGGCCACGTAAAGTCTGTCCAGGCTGAGAGTCCGCCCCAGAAACTCGTGGGCAGCAAGCTCTCGCCAGCCGCGCAGGACGACGGGCCGCATGACGTCACGCAGGGAATAGGTCTGCAGGTTAGGCGCAAGTCGCGCAGCTACTTGCCGAGAATCAGAGAAGGCGAGCACCTTGCGACCACGCAGCGGGGCGAAGTCGCTGTACGGCTGCGCACCAGGGGGCTGAACCTCAACCTGACGGGTCACCAATGCCTGAAAGGGCTGGTCGCCCTTCGTCTGGTGATCCTGTACCGATGATCGGCCAAAACCAGCGAGCCGCCCGCAGACGCCGCAGGGCTTGAACTCGCCATTCGCCTCGGCCTCTTCCCCATCGTCATCACTGCCGATGGACTCTCCCCCGCGGAGCCGAGGAATAAAGACGCTACGCGTGCGATCACCGAGCTTCCCTGGCGGGTTGAGGCGCCCTGTGATGAGGTCGAGGTCCGCGGGCTCCACGTTGGCCCCGTCACCCGACGGAGCTTCCAACAGCAGATCGAGTGCTTGGAGCTCGGGGATGGAGCCAGTCGCAGAATGGAATGCCCCACCCGGCTCATGCCAGAGGTAGGACGGGTCAAGTACATCGTCCGTGTAGGCTCGCGCATAAGCAGAGCCACAGTGCCGACACGTGTACAACTCGAAGACACGGGCGCCGCATCCGCAGGTGGCCTGCGGCTGAGCGTAGAGCTTGCCCACCGGCCCAGGTTCCGGGTAAACCTCCCGATCAACATCTGAACAACCGGGGTCAAGACATGCCCAGAGCCCTGCCAGCCCTCGGAAGAACGCGTGCACCCGGCATGGCAGCAGCCCGGCGTCATCCGTTGACCGGCGGGCGGCACTTCCGAGCGCTACCAGCGTTGATGCCGCTCTGTCGGCAAGCTCCTTCTCCGCAGCGGGAAAGATGCTGGTACCCAGCTCATCGACCGGATGGGCCCTTTGCATCGTCTTGTTGACGAGCAGATTCATCGGGGCGAAGTCGGAAAGCGCCTCGTGGAGCAGTCGACCCACACTGGCTCCGGGCCCCTCCTCGGTGACCCCCCGGTAGTCCAGCAACCCGCGGACCGCGCCAATGCGGCCGGCATCTGACTCCGCCTCGTAGAACGCATGCATTGGTACAGCAGCGAGGACCTCTGCGTCCTGGACGTTCCCGAGGGTGGCGGGTTCTCGCAGGTCGAGCCGCCCTTCCACCGTCTTGAAGTCGTCTGGAGACTTGCCACTCAACTGCGCGGCAAATTGGCGCGCGTACTGCGCGCTGGCAAAGCTCGCACTCGTGCAGATCACCTGCAGCCGATCGGGCGTGATCCCAAGCCTTGCGCGGAGACGACGCAGAAGGAGCGCCACCTCTGCGCCGCCCGCCCCGCGGTAAAGGTGGGCCTCGTCTACGACGAGGAGGAACCTCTCATCCGGGTTGTTCTCCAACCAAGCTCGGGTTGCATCGAAGACTGGCCGCTCGAGCGGACGCATGAGCATGTACTCAAGCATCGAGTAGTTCGTGATGAGCACGTCTGGCGGCGTGTCCAGCACTTCATGGCGCGTGAGAAGCTCAGGGTCCTCGGGCCGTCTGACCGCGCGAATGAACTCACCGTCTCTGTTCTTCCAGCGGGATCCGTGTTCTCCATACCAGGCTTTCAGGTCCGGTTTGGCCGGCCACTTGCCACGCGACTGCAGCTTCTCGATGAGGGCTGACGCCTGGCTATGTCCCTGGGCCGACGGGTCGCACGCCCGGTCGATCAGGTCGATGTAGAAATCCTCAATCGAGCGAAGCCGCGTCTGGTCCTTCTCGACCTGTCGCACACCGGGATATAGCGTGCGACTGGTGTAGCGGGCGAAGCGTGCCGGCCGTCCAGCCCATGCCGTGAACTGCGTCGTAACCCGCGGATCGCCGAGCAGCAAGCGAAGGCGCCCCAGTTGGTCATTCACCAGCGCGTTCATCGGGTACAGAATCAGAACTCTCACCGAGGGCTCGGCGAACGACTCAGGCTTGTGTGCAGCCTCCGTCGCGAGCTTCGCCAGCATCGGCTCGAGGAAGGTCTCCGTCTTTCCTGAGCCCGTGCCAGTCGTGACCGCAAGACTCAGACCGTCACGAGCCGTCCACTCCAGGGCTTCCGCCTGATGGGTGTATGGCGGGTCGTAGAGGAGTGGCTGGTGAGGACCGACGCGTGCACTCAGGGCACCAAGGAGCGTCTTGGCCGCCGCATCGAGTTCGAGATCGCCAAAGCCTCGGCCCGTCTGGTAGCGGGGGGTGCTCTCGATGAACGGCGCGCGGAAGAGCACGCCTTCCCGCTTCAGCAGTTCGCGACGCTGCTCGATCACAGTGGGATGTCCCACGTGGTACGTGGCTTCGATGTAGTCCCGAAGAGCCGCCTGAATGCTGGCGACCGTCTCTGCGATCGTGGGCGCTTCCGTGGTCACGCCACTCCTCCCTCATCGTTGACGTGCATCCACAGCATGTCAGTGAACAACTCCGTTAGTTCACCGATCGCCCAGAGCGGCAGGCGATAAGTGAGCAGCGCGTCCCTGGACCGTGGGACAGGAACGGCCACGAGTTCCAGGCCACGCTGCGCCCACCCAGGCACGGGGCCGAAGAGATCGAGGGTGCAACTCCCCGGTGCTCCGGCGGCAGGCCGAATGCGCAGAACCTGCGGCACGCCCCGTGCGGCGTCGATCGCTGCCTGCAGCCGCCACGCCTCGTCACACGCTGGGCCAGCAGGATCGTCAGTCGGCAGGTCGATCAGGGCTACGGGCCGACCGCTCTCCACGCGAACGAAAGACCACAAGTCAGCGCCATATGCCTGCGGTCGACGAGCGACGTAGTCTCCGCAGTCACCGTCGGCGGGAAACCGCCACCGGGCCCGATAGTGAAGGATCGACGACTCAGGATCGAGGAGCTTCAGATCGCTCACGAGACCTGACTGTGCTGCCCTGTCCAGGCGTTGACGCATCCCGCCGACGAAGCTGGTGGCACTAGCCATGCTCGGCTGCCTGCGCCAGTCGTGCATGGTGATCTCATGGAGTCCGGCGGCACGCAACCGATCCGGACCCGTTGTGGCATCCAGTTCGATGGACCGGACATGGCCCTCGTGGCGCACGTCCCCGCCGACGGACTCGTCCAGGAGCGGGAGGCCCTCGGGCCGCACACCTAGCAGGAGGTAGCGCCCGGGTGCCTGCGTCACATACGAGGGCGGAGCAAGATAGAGCTTCCTGCGCCCAAGATCCATTCGGTTCGGGAGTTCGACCAGGTCGCCGATTGCCACCAGCAGATCCAGCTGGGTGGCTAGCTGTCCACGAGTGGCCGAGAACGAGACATCGAGCGGACCCAGAACCTCCATCACAGCGTCGGCGAGTTCACGCGGTGTCGCCGGACACAGGAACGAAGCCGCTCGGCGAAGTGACGAGCAGATTGCCTCGGGTGCGCTCAGATCGATCACCGTCTCGTCCAAGCCAAGCGTGTGGACGGCACGCCTCGCGACCTCATTGCGACTGAGCGCAGTAACACTCATCGGCGCCCCCCGGAAGCCGACTGGTCCGATGCTCCCCGGAGGGCTTCAGTCCCCAAGACCGCAAACCTTCCCGCCCGGATGAGCGCGGGGGAAATCAGCACGCACTTCAGGAGTCGATTCCTTTCGGTCTCTGCCCAGCCCGCAACCAGCCCCGGCTCGCTAGCGAGCGCCAGAACGAAGTCAGCTGCGGCACGCGGATCACCCATGCCGCTGGACGTCACCATGACCTCAATGGCGTCAGCAAATCCATCACTCAGCGCAACTGGTGAATCCGTCCACTGCCAAAGATGACGAGCGATCTGCTTGGCTGCGCTGCGTTGCTTGAAGCCCTCACCTACGAGCTTCTCCATTTCATCGAGCAACTCGATCTGCCGGTGCGCACCTGCTGTCTTGCGCTTGCGCTCAAGATTCGCCCACCGATGCCCGGCAACGAGAGACACAAGCGCCGTGGTGATCGCCTCGAGGACTTGCTCCTGTTGGTGATGAGCGAACAGGTCAGCTGGGAGATAGGCGTCGAACCACAGACGGTGGCCTTCGATGAGCCGCTGGACCTCATGGAGTGCGTCACCCGAAGGTCGCACGGCTGGGTGGGTGTGGCGCAGCCGGTTCGGCTCGGGCGGCAGGATGACCGCTGCTTCCAGTTTGCCGGAGATCGCTTGGAGGAGTCCGCCTGTAGCCGGCACAGGGATGGGCACACGAGGATCCTGCTCCTGGGCGACCAGCGGGTCCTCCACCGCGAACATGTGCACCTGAGTGTCGTCGCTACCTGTTCGGTCTATCAGCCGCGCATCGTGTCGTCCGCTGTGGCGCTTGACGAGTACCCAGCGGAGCGGGTCGAAGCCACGTTCGCAAACCAGGGAGGCGAACCCAACTCCGTTACGAGATACCGACACCTCACATGACTCGGCCTCTTCGAACGCGCTGAGCATCTTCCTCCTGCGCAAGACCTGTTCCGTCAGCCTCTCCCACGCTTCATCGCTAAAGGGCACAGAGATTCCGCAAAGCTGCCGTTCTAGATCCCTACCGTCACCGTCACGAAGAGTGATCGACAGTTCGGCCCTTGTCTCCAGTGGACCGTCAATCGAGAGACTAGCCCTGCCATCCCACAGTTCAGTCATCTTTGGGCGCGCTGGTGTGGTGAAAAGCCGGATCGCAGTACCTTCCGTCGCCGTTTCGCGGCTGGTGTGCAGGTCACGGATCGTGATCGTCAGGGAGCCACTAAAGAGGGGACGATCCGTCTCTGGAGTGAGCAGGGCAACGTTTACATCGTGCTCACCCACTGCGAGGTTCTCCAGAGCAAAGAACAGCTCGGGTTGGCCCGCTGGGAACTCCAGCACGAAGGGAAGGCCTCGGTCCACGGTCACGGCGCACTTGTCCGCGGCGTACGCAGACTGGACGGCCAACATGGCCGGCTCCCCGGCGAGCCACTCGATGGCGCCGTCCCCATCCCAGGATCCTGGCACCAGTCCAACCGGTCGAATCGAGACGTCGGACGCCACTGCCAGCCCGAGAGGTCCAAGTTGCTCGACGTCCGCCGCACCAATGATCTCTGGCACCGTGAACTCGAAGGCGTGCACGCCTTCTACCGGGATCATGGTCGGCACGATCCAGGGCAACGACGGCGGTCTGTTGCCCGCCCGTCCAACCAGGCAGTACTCGCTTCCGGGTCGGACAAACTTGCCCTTAACCTCTATGGCTTCCCCGACAGACCGCTTCCTGAATAGCCACCACGGCCCGGTGTTGAGGGAGCAGTGCTCGGCGATCAGTTGGTTGACGGCCTCGGACCCGCGCTCCAGTTCGATGACTCGGGCGCCGGGTCGAGGCCATGCGGACAGCAGCACCTTGTCGGGCCACAGCAGTCGACCTCGGGCCAGCGGCCGAGGGTGACCCTCGACCCTTGCGCGCAGGCTCCGGAGCTCGTGTTCAACGTCTGCATTGATTGCCTGCAGTGGCGTGAGATCAGGCAGTTCCACATACGGCTGCCAGCCACCATGTTGGCTGCGCAGAAGCAGCCTGGGGCGGACCACACCTGGGATGAGACTCCTGCGCTGTACATGCGTGGCGCCCGTACCCGTCGGAAGGAAACCTCTCGAGCGGATCTGGTTAGCGGAGTGTCTGGCGCGCAAGAGCCAGCTGCGGGAGGCCTGTTCATTGCTCAAGTCAGCGACCAGACGAGTGAGCGTCGACCGCACCAGGTACGGGGACTCCTCCTCGTCGCCGGAGAGCAGCGCAACGGCGACCTGGCCGAGGAGGCTCTGGTTGGCGCAGAAGATGCGGAAGCGCTCGCTGTATCCCACCGTGCGCGTGGCCAGACATCCACCGAGCGCGTCAGGGTCAGCCAACAGCTCCGCGTTCAGCACTCCGCGCGACTCGAACAGAAGCTGGGCCATCTGCCGCTGGAGGTCTGCCGGCATCACAGCATGTGTGATCGGCCACGCAATGATGGTGAAGTTCGAAGCGAAGCCGCCTCTCGGCTCCGCTCCCCCGTAGTCGTCCGCAAATCGCCTGAACCACTGCCTGATGCGTTTCCGGTTGTGCGGAACGTTCCAGTGGGGTCCGCCCTCCCAACCCGGCGCCTTCTGCCCCCAAAGGGGCCAGAACTCGCCCCCGTCGTAGTCGTAGCCGATCTCAGCAGCGAACACGACGAAGGGCAACCACCAGGCGCGATACCGCGCGTCGAGTCCATCAGCGACAGCCCCACGCACTGCGGCCACGAGCAGTTCGAGTTCCTCATCGGCGAGGTCGTGCTCCAACGCGAATACGGGAGCCGGCGGCTGCAGTGCCTGGCGACGCTCGTGAAGTGTCCGAAAGTGGTGATCGAGTTGCAGGTGTAGGTGTTTGAGCACCTCCACTGACCCGCCACACGCTATCCCCTCCACGCTCGGCACCACCTCCTCTCCTGTCAAGTTTAGTGAGGCGTCGTCAGGCAAGGGGCAGTGACGCTCGGGGGATAGATCGCCACTTAGCGTAGACCGCACCGCTGTAGTCCATGAGCACAACTAGCGGAACTGGCATGATGCCGCCCCGCTCGCCTGACGGGACATCACCATGTGCTGCGTCGTGTCACCTAAGGTGATACAGGAGCCCTGGGGCCCGCTTCAAACTGAGAGTGCGGTACGCGAGGGTAATGCCCGTTTCGGGCTTGGAGTTGGGCGAGGATCCTGGTTGCCGGGGTGGGTCTGTGCTCCAGCGCGAGGCTGAGCGAACAGGCCAGATTCGGACTTGGTGAGGATGCCCGGGTGACCAGACGTTTCAGCTTGGCGCGGATGCCTTCGGTGTTCTTCGGAAGGACCGGCAGGTCGAGAGCCTGGCACACGTCGCGGGCCCGCATCGGCCGAGCGGCGTCGGCGAGGATGGTGAGGATCTGCTGGTAGACCGGGTGGTCCGGCGCGTCGCGGCGGGACGCCCTCCCCTGCGGGCGCTGGTGCGGGGATGTCGAGGAGGGTCTTGCGGGTGATGCGCAGGTTCCGCTCTCCGCGTCGAGTTCGCCCACAACCGTGGTGAGTTCCTCGATGCGAGAGCGGAGTTGTCCGGCCGGCTCACCGAGTTCGCGCTCGCGCGCCTCGACGTACTTCAGGACGGCTTTGATCTGCGGGTTGTCACTCACGATGCACTCAGGCGGGGCATGCTGCACCGGTGAGTCGGCGGACCATGACGGAGGTCATCGCCCAGAACACCTGGAAGCGGGAGCTGGCAAGCCGGTGCTCGTAGTCGCGAACCAGGCGCCGGTAGAAGGTCAAGATCTCGTTCGTCTGCTCCACCACCCACTGTCAATCCCCTGGTTTCGTAGAGGCTTTCCTTATGCGGCCAGGTCCTCCTGATGGTGGCTGGCTCGTGCTTCGGTGATGATCCGTTCGAACTCC
>NZ_JBVISA010000048.1:0-47613 GCF_055575755.1 Kitasatospora sp. NPDC034035
ACGGGGCATCCGACAGGAGAGAGTCGGTCATGTCTGCCTTGCGTTTCGTGTTGCCTTTCGGCAGCCGGCGTTAGCTTCTTGGGCATCCTGTCCCGTCAGAGAATTAGGCCCCTCTTACGATCGGCTTACCGTTACGTTCGCGCACTGCGCCCGTCTCGGACTCTAGCGGGGTTTCCATGTTCCGCATGTGTGAGGTGCGGCTGGGGTTGGGTGTCCTTTATACCCCGAGGGCGGTGGTATCCACGCGACCAAAATCAGTCTTTGGCCGCCACCTGTCGCCTTTCAACGACGGGCCCCTGTCACCTTGTGATACATACCGCCACAAAGCGTTGGAATTACGAGGCATCAGCAAGGATTCACTGGTATTCACCCCATACCCAGCCTTCCCATCGCCTGTGGCCCCGGGGCGGAACGGAGACTCTTGGGCTTTCACCCGAGCTTCACACCCGGCTGAGCAGGACCCAGCCACGCATGTCGGGGTAGGGACAGGCCACGGATACGGCCCGGACTACGTCTTCGACCTCAGTCGAACCTCCTTCGACGTCTTCACTCAACACAAGCGACCTCATGTCGCAACGGACAGTTCCGATACTCAACGACGACAAACTGCCCACCACGGATCGCGTTGCTGGACTGCTGCTGATCCTCTACGCGCAGAAGATCTCCACGATCAGCCAGCTCACCGTCGATGACGTCGACATCACCGGCGACACCGTGGCCATCACCTTCGGAACCTCGCCCGTCACCTTCCCGAGTCCGCTGGCCGCCTTGGTCCGCGAGCTCGTCGCGACCCGTCGTGGAAAGGCCAAGATCGGCACACCGGACAACATCCCCTGGCTCTTCCCTGGAGGACGGCCAGGGCGCCCGCTCAGCGACAGCCAGATCGGTATGAGGCTGCACAAGATCGGAATTCGGCCCCAACAGGACCGCTCCACCGGGCTCTTCACCCTCGCCGTGGAACTCCCCGCCGCCATCCTCGCCCGGATGCTCGGCATCCATATCCAAGTCGCCGTCCAATGGCAGAAAGCGTCCGCCGGGGACTGGGCCGCCTACGCCGCAGACGTCAGCCGACGGAACAGCTGGCCCGACCCGAGCGGAAGTGGCACATGACTCCTCGTGAACAGCACCTTTGGGCCCTGGGGCCGGCCTTCAACGAAGCATCGTGCTGAGAATCGCGTCCCGCCGCTGAAATGATCACGTCCCGGAAAACCTCCTCGTGCCGGGCGGGATCGGCCCGATATGGTCATGCGCGGACTGGTCGAGCGTGGGATAAGGGGGCGGAGATGGCGGGAATCCGGGTCGTGGCCTGTCTGCCCGCGACTGCGCGGGATGACCTCGTCACGGCGCTCGGGCAGGCGATGGCACCGTTCGAGATGTACGCCAACCCGCAGTGGCGGTCCATCTGGGACGATCCGCGGAGGCAGTGACGGCAGCGGATTCTCGGCACGCCCTGGGTTCCACGACAGCACGCAGCTGATCCACGACGACCCCCGCTATGACGGCACACCGCTTCCGAGCCTGCCCGGGATGTGCGCCGGCGGGCCACGGGGGCTGCTGGACTTGACCGACTTCCGCGCACTCTCGAAGCGGATGGCGACCGTCCGAACCCGAGCAGGCGATCCGTGGGATCTGTGGCACCGCCTCGCCCCCGAGCATCCGCCGATGCTGCCGTGGTCGACGCTCCGCGCCCTTCACCTGGAGGATCCGCAGGGTTATCCGACGGAGCGGATGTGGGCCGACTTCACGACGCAGCCGCTGCTTCAGGCGTTCGTCGCGGATCCGTTCAGCCAGATCCCTGAGCTCGGTGACATCTCGTGGTTGAACCACCAGACTGGCCTTGTCGCCGCACTCGACGGTGACCGGGCGGACTTCGTTCGCCGGGTGACCGCCCGCATCCAGCAACCCGACCTTCTCACGCTCGACGGCTGGTGGATCGAGGACGGAATCACGCCCGTCCACGCTCTCTGCGAGGACTGGGAGACCTGCCCTCACATGGATGACGGGTGGCACTACCAACACGACATCGGCGGGTACCTGGACACGCTTGCCGACGATGTCCTGCTGATCAAGCTCAAGTGCCATGGGTGACCGGCCCCTGCTGGTCGAACCAACACGGCATTCGGACAGTTCCGATACCCGACTCCACCATTAGCCCGGCCCGGTGGCGCCCAGGCCTCCCTCCTCGCCGAGGTCGGCAAGCTGGAGGCCGAACGCAACAGGGACCTCACCTGGCAGGTCTGGCAGGACCACAAGGCCGGCCGGATGCCCGCCGGCCCCGGCGCCAAGAGCCTGCTCGACTTCTTCGCCTTCGTCGACACCCACACCGGCGCTGAACCCGGAGCGCCGGCCACCAAGCGCGGAGACCAGGAGGTACTGAACCTCCTGGCCTGGCGCGCGAAGACCCTGCATCTGGGCACCGCGAACTACTGCTGGCTACTTGCTGGTTCGCCGACCCCGCCAAGGCCCTGTGCCTCAAGCCGGCCGGTACACCGGCCGCCGACCGGCCCCTGGTGGGGATGTGCGACGCCGCGCGCTGCCCGCAGGCCACCCACCATGCCTGCCACCGGCCGGTCTGGGCCGCCGGCGCCGAGAACAAGAAGGCGTTCATCGCCGCGATCGGCCGCAGCCAGCGAGTGGAGAAGAGCCGGCTGCAGCAGGAACTCGACCGCGATATGCGCGTCCTGGAAGCCATCGACACCGCCCACAAGAACGGGGTGTGAGATGGCCCGGATCACCGAACAGACCCGCTCCCGCAACGAACACGCGATCCGCTCGGCCATGGACCGACTTTCTTCGCGGCGAAGTACCAGAGGGCGGCCGGTGCGATCCCAAGACCCTGGCTGCCGAAGCCGGCGTCACCCGTACCGCCTTCTACCCGAAGAAGAACCCCGACGGCACCACCAGACCGGGTCCCTACCGGCACCTCGCCGCGGAGGTCACTCGCCGACTCAAGGCGACGCAGGGCGCAGGAGGGACCCCGGACCCGCGAGACTCCCGGATTGCCCGCTTGAAGGACGCCAACGCCGTCCTGGCCCAGCGCCTCCAAGCCCAGGAGAAGCAGCTCAAGGAACTCATGGCATTCCGACAGCTGGCCCTCTCCCGGCTCGCCGCTCAGCACCTGGAGATCGAACGTCTACGTGCCCAGTGCGTAACACGGGCGCAGGACCCCGCCCAAGCGGTCAGGCGGCTGCTGCCTAACGCATCCCTGGGGACGGTGACGTCCATCACGCCAGCAGCGACCCCGAGGCGACAGGAAAGCGACAACGCCGGGGGACCCGATACGAGTAGGCCTCGCTGCTAGCGCCTGGCTAGTGCTGGAAGAGTACTTCCGGATTGTTCGGCGAGGGGCCGTCCAGCAGCGGACTGTGGATCCCCTTCAGCGTCCGGTCGAAGAACGCCGTCACGTACTCGCGGGTGATCACCAGCCCGCGTTCCGGGGAGAGGCCCTGCGTCGGGAACCCGGCCTGCTTCTTAAGCAGGTCCAGGTCGCTGAAGTCGAAGTGGTCGGCGTCGGTGACCGTCAGCCACTCCTTGTAGCCGCCGAGGGCGGCCCATGCCTGCTCCCACGTGGTGTTGTGGCCGCCGGCCGAGTGGTTTTCGGCCGTGCCCAGCATGAGGAACGGCCGGTTGATCTGGCCGGGCATCGGGGTCGGGTGGAAGGTGCCGTCCATGTTCACTCCGGCCCGTACTCGCGGGTCGGCGATCATCGCGGCGGCGGCGGACGCTCCGCCGAGGGAGTGTCCGGCCATGCCGATCTGGTGCTTGTCGATGAGGTGGGCCAGGCGCCACGCGGTATTGCCGTGCGTCAACTGGTCGATCACGAAGGACACGTCCGTCGCGCGGCTGGCGACGACGGAGTCGAGGTTGAGCGCCGGGTTGTCGCAGATCACGCACGACGACGTCTGGCCGTTCGCCAGCGTCTCGCCGCTGTCCTCGTTGGTGTGGCCGACGAGCGCGACGACGTAGCCGTGGCTGGCCAGGTCGGTCGCGAGCGCGGTGAGCGTCATGCGCGGGTTCTCGTGCGCGGCTGAGAGGACCACCAGCGGATACTTGCCCCTCTGCGGCCGCGCGCCGTCGAAGGCGTGGGTGGTGACGCCGGCAAGGGTCTGCGGGGTGACGCCGGAGCTCGCCGGCGTCTTCTGGCGCTGGAGGATTCCGGCTGCCTCGCCGAGGGTCATGTAAGGGGCCGGCGTCCCGGTCCCGGGGACGGCCGGGTAGATCATCGTGACGGTCAGTTGGCGGGGGCCGGATGACGGCACCCACGGGTCGGGACGGTTCGCGTCGGTGAGGTGGATGACCTCCTTGCCGGCGGCGTAGGGGCCGGTCGGCGCGGGGAGGGTGCCTTGGAAGGACCGTGTGGGCGCGGTGGCCGTGGCCGTGGCCGGTGCGGTGTCGAACGCGTGCGTGGCCACCGGTGTGGCCGACGGTGTGGTCGTGGCGGCGAACCCGGCGCCGGTTCCGGCGACGATGGCGGCGAGCGCCAGCGCCGCGACAGCGCTGATACGGCGATTGCGTTTCATGGGATCGACGCTAGGTTCCGCAGCTCCTCTGTCGCGTCGGCCGGTGGATGCAAACACTCTGATGTCGTTCGTAGCCCCGCGAGGTACCGGAGTAATCCGCCGGGAGTATGTCGTGCGGCGCGGGTTCCCTTCGGCGGCATCGTCGAGCGCCACCTTCGTCTCGGCCTACGACGAGCACGACGCCAAGCCCTACCGCTGGATCTACGACGGCAGCCCACTCAAAGCGGCATGAACCCCCGAAGGATCAACGCGGCGCTGCACTAGTCCTGTGAGACATGTTGCTCGCGGGACACGGGCGTGCCGGAACAAGGCTCGCGGTGGGCGGCTCGATCCTGGTCACCAGTACCAAGTCGGGTGCGGCCGCGTACGTGGACGACCGCGCCGCTCACCACGCCGGCAACTGGACCAGCACCCTCGCCACCGTCAGCCTCATCTGGATCCATCTGCGGACCACCTACCCGATCGAGTCGACCCTTCGCCACCGTCCGCCATCGCACGAAGGTCAGCAAAGGCGCCGGCTCCCGTGCGCCGGGCGGGCGATGGTGTTCAAGCTTGTCGAGTCCGTCCAGGCCCGCTGGCGGGCCGTCAACGGCGCCCACCTCGTCCCGTTCGTCCGCGCCGGAGCACGCTTCGAACGTGGCCGGCTCGTGGAGCGCCCCAGGGGGCCTCGCGGCCTGATTGTCTCAGCACCTCGAGGGCCGCTGCGGGGCGCACACGGCAGCGCGCTACTGCTCGAAACCGGCGCGCAGGGCCTCGATGAACCAGGCGAACACCGGCGCGAGGCTTGTCGGGGCGGGCCATCCGTTGATGACGGCCAGGAGGTGCCAGTAGCGTTCCGCGCGCGAGTCGTTGGCGACCTCCAGGCGTGTCGACAGCCAGCGGCGCAGGTCAGTGTCGTCGGCGCGGCCGAAGACCTGGGCGTAGCGGGCGGTGAGGGCGTCGATGATGGGTGCTGCCGCGGCGGAGGTGGGGGCGATGCCGGCCGTGAGGGCGTGCCCGACCTGTTCGCGGACCGTCTCGGTGAGGTCGTGGTGCAGTCCGGTGGTGTCGCCCTGGGCGCGTTCGGCTGCCTGGTGCTGTGCCATCCGGCGCACCGCGGTGCGGAAGTCTGGGTCCTGGGTGAGTTCGGCGAGTTCCACCCATGCTTCGACCTGATCCGGTTCGGGGTCGTCCGGCAGGTCGGGCATGGCCGAGCGCATCATGTCCACGAAGTCGGGGTTGGCGTCCAGGCCGCCGAAGGTGTCGTCGATGAAGTCGTTGACGAGGCGTCGGCGCTCGTCGTCGGAGAGTTTCGCGAGCTTGTGCATGAGGTCCGTCTCCTCAGGGGTGGAGCCCCGCTTGGCTACCGCTCGCAGTACCGCGCGGCGCAGCCGTAGGGTGCGGATCTGCACGTCCAGGGCGTCGGCATGCGCTGCCGCGACCTCAGGAACCGAGATCTCCCGGTCCAGCACCTGCCGGATGCCGGCAAGGTCGACTCCCAGGTCACGCAGTGTTCGCACGAGGTCCAGGCGCGCGAGCGCATGGAGGCCATAGAGCCGGTAGCCAGCCGGGCTGCGGTATGGCCCCGCCCATGAACGGCTAGCGGTGATGGGTGGGGAGTGACTCTCCTCGGCAGGCCTGGATCCGATCGCCGACACAGCGAAGGGCCTGCCTCCTCGGCGTCGAGCCAAGGAAGCAGGCCCTTCCGTGTTTTCGGGGCCGGAGTCATAGCCCCTGTACGGCGGGGGTCTTCCGGGACCCATGCCGCGGGCTGCCACCGGGTCAAGAGCCCTGGCCGGTCGGATCCCTGTGCTCCAAGGACCGGGCGACGTGAGCGTACAGGCCGCAGTGTCACGGGCCTCACCGTGAGCTCACGTGTAAACGCCGTTTACACCCGGGCGGAAGAGAAGCCCGAAGACACACGGTCGCAGGATGTGCCTAAACCAGCATGGCGCCACTATGGTGACGCCATGATGACTCAAAACTCTGGAGGCGGGCGGGAAAAGGTTGCGTCGAAGCTTCCCGTAGCCCTCCGTCAGGAACTCAAGACCCGGTCGGCGCAGCTCGGGATCGACATGCAGGACGCTGTCGCCCAGGCTGTCGAGCAGTGGCGTGTCCGGCCGGCCACGGACAACCCGACCGTTGACACGTCCGGGGCCGAGAGCTGGAACACCTGGCTCCCCCCCGGCCTGTACGACGAGTTCAAGGAGGACTGCGCCGGTCGTGGGATCTCCTTCGTCCAGGGCCTCGCCCAGGCGATCCGCGTGTGGATCGACTCACACAACGTCTCCCTGGCCGAGCTGGCGATCCCCAAGTACACCCGGCGGATCGTCGTCTGCAACCAGAAGGGCGGAGTCGGCAAGACCACCATCGCCGCCGGGACAGGCCAGGCCATAGCGCTCGGCCTGCCCGCCAGCACAGGCGCTTCGAAGCTGCCTGCCCTGCCCGGGCTGCGCACCCTGCTCGTCGACTACGACCCGCAGGGCCACCTGACGTCTCAGCTCGGCGTCAAGCAGACCCCGCCGGGTGAAGAGAGCCTGGTGACCCACATGGTGGACCGGGACCGCGTCGTCGGCTCACTGCTCGACCAGGTCGTGGCCATCGAGCCGGACCACTTCGAAGGCCGCCTCAGCCTGCTGCCCTCAAGCTTCGATGCGTTCCTGCTCGACTCCCGCCTGGGATCCGTCCGCGGCCCCCGCGAGACCAGCCTCCAGCGCGCCCTCGCCCCGCTCGAAGAGCACTTCGACGTCATCGTGATCGACGCCCCGCCGAACCTCGGCCTGGCGATGGACGCCGGTCTCTACTACGGGCACCGCCGCAAGAACGAGGCACCCGGCACCTCCGGCGTCCTCGTCCCTGTGGAGGCTGAGGACTCCTCCGCCGACGCCTACGCCATGCTCGACAGCCAGATCCGCACCGTCAGCCTCGACTACGAGGTCGACATCGACCGGCTCGGACTCGTCGTCAACAAGTTCGACAAGCGCAAGGGCTACGTCGCCACCCACTCCCTCGACAACTGGCAGTCCCTGGGCACACCGCCCGTCGTCTCCGTCGTCCCCGACCTCAAGGAACAGCGCGAGGCCGTCCACGTCAAGCAGCCGCTGCTCATGTACGCACCCACATCCATCCAGGCACAGCGCATGCGCGAGATCCGACGGAGGCTCTCGTGAGCATCGCCAAGAAGCTGCAGGGCGGCGGCGGGTCGTTCGGGGCGCTGGCTCAAGGCGCCGCACGCGGGGACGAGGTGCGAGCGCGCAGCGAGGCGCTGGACGCGACGGGCCGGGTGCGGCGTGCGTCGTCGGCACCGGTGTCGTCGATCGTTTTCAACCCGCTCAACCCCCGGAAGACCTTCGACAGGGAGTCGATCGGTGAGCTCGCCGAGAGCCTGGCCCGTCGGCAGATCGTCCCCGTCACCGTGGTGAGCCGAGGCGCGTTCCTCGACGCGCACCCGGACCAGTCGGATGCGATCGGCGAGGCGGACTTCGTCGCTCTCGATGGAAACCGGCGTCTGCGGGCCGCGCAGCAGGCTGGGCTCAAGACCCTTCGTGTGGACCTCAACGACGACTTGGTCTCGCGTGCCTCGGACATGGTCGAGGCGGCTCTGATCGCCAACGCGCACCGCGAGGACGTGTCGCCGTTCGAAGAGGCCCAGGCGATCGAGCAGCTGCTGAACACGGTCTACGAGGGCAACCAGGCCGCCGTCGCGCGGGCGCTGGGCAAGTCCCGTGCCTGGGTCGGACAGCGGCTGGCCCTGCTCCACCTCTCTCCGGAGCTTCAGGAGCAGACAGGAACCGGAGAGCTGGCCGTCGAGGACGCGCGCAGGATCGGGGCTGAAGCCCGGTCAGGGAGAATCACCCCGGCCGAGCAACTCGAGCGGGCCGAGGCCGCGAAGCAGGCGGCCGCCGAGAAGCAGGCCGCGAAGGCGGCGCGGACGGCCAAGCGCGCGGACCGTCCGGCGGGGGAGCAGGCGAGCGATCGCCCCTCGGCACCTGCCGCCGGGAACCACCGCGCCGGTGACGGTGTAAACGGCGTTTACAGGACGACTGCGCCCCAGCTCCAGGACGGCAGCTCATCGGAACAGCCTCCGGGTGTAAACGGCGTTTACACCTCCGGCCTACCGGACCAGCGCGACGCCGGCATCGATGCGAGCGACCGCATCACGTATTCGGCGGAGGAGTTCCCCGCAGACATGGTCCGGCAGGCTCAGCAGGCCGGCGGGGCGACGGTTCCGCCAACTGCGACCGGGGTGCCCGACTGGCGCGACCTCGAGGGAGTGGCGACCTGGCTCTGCCGCTTCCTCCAGCCCGACGAGCTGAGGGTTGTCGCCACCAAGGTGCTGGACCGGCTTGATGAGTACGCACCGGAACGGACGGCCGGCGGCTGATCAGCACGGGTTATGACCGACGGCCTGGGCACCGTGAAGGTGCCCAGGCCGTTCTGTCCTCGCCGGACCGGGGCGGTGTAAACGGCGTTTACACGCCGGGCGTGGCGCAGTCGTCGGCGGGTGGCTCGCAGGGAGGCTCTGTGATGTAAACGGCGTTTACGCTTCCGTCCGGCGGGCCAGCACGATGTCCGTGCAAGTCGGGTGTCCTACCGCAAATGGGGACAGTCGCGTCATATGCGGATCGTTGACATGTGCAAGCCTGAAAAGTGAGGCACAGAAAGGCCACTTGGGCGGCTTCTCAGGGCATGGCTGGCGTGTAGGGCTTCTGGGCTGACGGATAGGCAGCCACGGACCCCTTCCAGGGATTTTGATCATGAAATCTCGTGTCTGCGCCTGCATGGCCCGATCCCCTCACGCCGGAACTGGCAGGACAGGGCCCACGAGGGCGGGAAGCTGGCCGGGCAGCAGACCGCGTTGTCGGACGTCCTGCACGCTGCCTGAATTCGGGCCGGGGAGCACCGCACGGGTGGCCCGTAGGTAGCCCGCTGTTCCCAGCGGCCGTCGCTGTCGTCCTCGTGCCCCGGGGGGCGGCGTCGTTGAACCCGGGTGGGTGTCCCGATCAGGATGCGCGGCGAGGCCCTGCCTCATACACCCGCCCCGTGGCGCCGGGCTGGTGCCCGGCAAGCCGGGACGGCCCGCCGGATTCGGCGGGCCGTCCCGGGGATCGGGTCAGTACCAGTTGGTGCAGGCGATGTTGTAGCCCCATTGGGGGTTCGCGTACGGGCTGCCCGCCCATTCGGCGGCTGAGCAGGCGCGGTACCACACGCCTCCGTCGTCGTACTTCGTCGGCAGGGTGTACCAGCCGCCAGGGCCCACGTACCGCCGGTCAAGGAAGCTGTTCCAGGTCCGGCCGCCGTCGAAGGACTGCTCGGGCCGGCCTGAACCTGACGCCGGGGCCGCCGCTGAGCCCGGCCACGGGCCAGGTGCAGGATCCTCGGCCAAGCCCGCCGCCGCCTCTGCTGCCGGATCCGCAACCAGGGTCCTTTCTCCCGCCCGGCCTGAGGCCGAATCCCGTCCCCGTGCCGCTCCGGCCGCCTCCACCTCCGTTCCGGTGGCGCCGGCTTCAAGAACGGCCCCTGCAGTGCCGTCCCCCGGGCTGGTCGGCGGAGCGGACGGCTCCCGGCCACGTACCGCCGGCGGTTGGAGGCGCTGGCGGACCCCGGCGCAGTGGGCCGCTCTGCTGGCGTTGCTCGCGGCGGTGGTGGTCGCGAACCGGTACCAGCAGCCCCGGCACGGCGAGGACACCGCCGCGCCCGCGGTCACTGCCTCGCCGGACGGCCTCTCCCTGCCGTCCGACCCCAACCTGCCGTCCCCGTCCGGGGTCCCGACCATCGCGGGAACGACGCCGCCCGGAGAGGGCCCCGGCCTGCCGTCGGCCCCGGGTCCGGCGCCTACCAATGGTGCCGCGGCTCCCGCGCCTGTCCCCGGCCGCACCGCGTCCGCGACCGCGAGCGTGCCTGCGGCACCCGGCGCCGCACCGACGGCGGCCGCCGCCGGCCCCACCGTCGCCGCCACCTGTACCGGATCGCCCCGGACCGTACGGCCGTCGAGGAGTACACCGGCAAGGACGGCGCGTGGACGAAGGTCGGCGGCCCCGCCGGCCGGATTTACACCAGCGCGACGACGCTGTACGCGCCGGACCCGGCCTCCGGTGACATCGGGCAGTACGACCGTGCGCGCGGGACGTGGACGCGGATCGGGGGCCCGGGGAGTGGTTTCGCTGCCACCGGTGACCACCTGTACGGGGTGAGTGTCGATCATCACGGGGTCTTCGAGTACACCGGTGCCGACGACACCTGGGAACAGGTCCGCGGCGCGACTGACCGCATCTTCACCAGCCGCACCACCCTCTACGCGACCGACGCGGCGACCGGCGACATGGAGCAGTACGACCCCGCGCGCGGGACCTGGACCCGCATCGGCGCTCCCGGAGCCGCCTTCGTCACCACCGACGACCACCTCTACGGCGTCAGCCCCGACCACTCCGGCGTCTACGAGTACACCGGCGCCAACGGCGCCTGGTCCAAGATCGGAGGCCCGGTCGCGCCCTGATCCCGGCCCTGGCATCGCCTGAACGCCGGGCGGGACCGACAGCCGATCGACCCACCGTGCCGAGTCGAACCCGAGCGGGGAGCAGCCGGCTGACGGGTCCTCGCAGCAGTCACCGAGGAGAGCGGAGATCCACCGTGGCCACGCACGCCATGCCCTGCCCGCCGGCCACAACTGCGGCCGCACTCGGGCGGCGGCGCTGGCGGGTGCGAGGCCCACAGTGACCGCCGCCGTCGAGACCCCGCCCTTCGGCGGCGTTCCGTTTGGGTGTCGCAGCCGTACGCGCCGCAGTCCGCCAGCAGGGCCCCCGGCCTGCTGCGCACCTACTCCACGAGCTGCTCCACGCTTGGCGCCGAGGACTTCGGATTCACCTTCGGCCCTTGGGCTCGGCCGGCAGACCGGGGGGAGAGGTCTGCCGGCCGAGCCCGTGCACCGCCCGCCCGGGCTTCTTGTTGCCTCGATTCGCGGGGGCAAACATCGGCGTTCCCTGCAGGCCGCCCGGGGCGGGACTGCTGCGTCGGCTGCCGAGTGCGCGCCGCCTTCTACGAGGCGGTGCGTCGGTGTCGTGTGGTGTGTTCGAGGGCGTGCTGGAGTTGGCCGCGGGTCATGGTGGAGCGGTGGGGGATGTCGAGGTCGGTGGCGCGCTGGTAGAGCTCGGCCTTGGTGAGCTGGGACAGCTGCCGCTTGCCGGTCGCGCTGGTGCGCTTGCCCGTGGCCCCGGTGCGCTTCGACGTGGACTCGGCCGCGGCCGTCTTGGTGCTGCCGGCGTTGGGGGTCTTGGCGGAGGTGCTTCTCTTCCCGCCGGTCTGCTTCGGGGAGTGGCCGGCGCGGGCGGCGGGGGCCCGGCGTGTGGGCTTGGCCGGGGCCGGTTCGTCGGCCTGGTCCTGGTCCTTGTCCCTGCGGGCGCTGTCGAGGCTGCGGCGCAGGGCGTCCATGAGGTCGATGATGTTGGCGGCCTCGGGGGCGGGGCCGGTGGAGACGGCGATCTGGCGGCGGCGAGCTTGTCCTCGTGCCGGTGCGCTCGTTGACGCGCTTGTTGCGGACCCGGTCGGATGTGCCGCGCTGCAGCTGGTGGAGCGCACGTCGTGGGACTGCGTGGCCGTGTACAGGGCGACCGGCCCGGTGACCTGGTTGTGGACGCGGTCTCGGTTGACCGTTGACCACCGGCGGGCATCCGCTGAGGCTGACGTGTCGGTTGTGCGGGCCGCTACTTCAACTCGAACAGCAGCGAGCGGACTTCGGTGTTCCCCGTGTTGTGCGTGGAGTGGTCCACTGCGGGGCTCCACATCGTCTCGCCAGCCGCGAGCGAGACCTCGACGGTTTCGCCGGACTCGTCGGTGAAGGTCACCTTCCCATCTGCGAGGTTGTAGACGAGGTTGTCACGATGGTGGTGCATGGCTGACGTGGCACCAGGCTGGAGTCGGGCCTCGAGAAGCCGTACCCGATCGTTCTCGAAGAGGATCTTGTATACATCAGGTGCTACCTGCACAGCGTCAGCTGCCATGGGGATCTCCTGGTTGAGGAGTGGAGCGTCGTTGACCTGATGGCGACGGTAGTTCCGGGCACACGGCCGTGCACGGGGGGACAGCCAGACCGGTGACCCGGAGGGCCGTCAGGCCGGACGTCATGCGGTCGCGGGTCAGCCGGCCCGGCCGTCGTCCTTCAGGTTCCGCAGCCGCTTGGCCGCCTCCCGTGTGGCCTGACCCTGGTCGCCGACGCCAAACGACACGGCGTCACCGTCCTGCCCGTCGACGTCAACCACAGCGACGCCGCTCCCACCCTCGAAGCCACCACGGCGGGCACCGGTCCCAGCATCAAAACCAGCAGCGCTGCGGGCGGTGCCGGGGGAGAGCGAGGGGCCTCTGCCCGGCCCGCGATCCGTCTCGGGCTCGCCGCGGTGCGCGGACTGGGCCCGGAGCACGCAGACGCGATCGCCGCCGCCCGCCCCTACTGCGACCTGGAGGACTTCGCCCGCCGCACCGCCCTCCCCGCGCCCGTGCTGGAGGCCCTCGCCACAGCCGGTGCCTTCGCGAGCCTAGGGGTGACCCGCCGCCAGGCCCTGTGGTCCGCAGGACTGCTCGCCCGGACCACCGGCGCCATGCTGCCCGGCACCGCCCCGGCGCTCACCGCCCCGGCGGACCTGCCGGAGATGACCGCCGTCGAGGAGACCATCGCCGACCTGTGGGCCACCGGCGCCTCGGCCACCACCCACCCCGTCCAGCACGCCCGCCCGCACCTCGACCGCTGCGGCGCCATGACCGCCGCCGACTTCAAGCACAGCGCCATCCCCGGAACGACGGTGGCCGTCGGAGGCCTCGTCACCCACCGCCAGCGCCCGCCCACCGCAGGCGGGGTCCTGTTCATCTCCCTTGAGGACGAGACCGGTCTCGTCAACATCATCTGCCAGCCCCATGTGTGGGAGCGCCAGCGCCGCGTCGCCCTCGGCAACGCCGGCCTGCTCGTCCACGGCACCGCCGAACGCAAGGACGGCGCGATCAACCTCGTCGCCACCCGCCTCACCTCGCTCACCCTCGCCCCCGGCGCCCGCAGCCGCGACTTCCGATGACCGGACACACCAACACCATCCCGACGGCCCCCGTTTGCGCAGGTCACCCGCCCCGGGCGGATGACCGCCCGCACCGCGGCGGGATACAGTCCCCCGCAACGACCGAAAGGCACCTGACGATGGACGACACCACCCCTGCGCGGGCCCGCCGCGGCCGGCCCAAGGGCGTCCGCATCGGCGAGGACGGCCTCACCGAGCGCCAGCGGCAGGTGATCGACGCGATCCGCACCCACCTCCGCAGCAACGGGTACCCGCCGTCCATCCGCGAGATCGGCCAGGCCGTGGGCCTGTCCAGTTCCAGCTCGGTCGCCCACCAGCTCACCCGGCTCCAGCAGCTGGGCCTGGTCGCCAAGGACCCGCACCGCCCCCGCGCCTACTGCCTCCTCGACGACGGCCCGGCCACCACCGTGCGCCCGGCACCGCGCGACGCAATCGTTCCGCTGCTCGGCCGCATCGCCGCCGGCGGCCCGATTCTCGCCGAGGAACACATCGAGGACGAGCTCACCCTGCCCCGCCGGCTCGTCGGCGGCGGGCAACTGTTCGCCCTGGAAGTACGCGGCGACTCGATGACCGGCGCCGCCATCACCGACGGGGACACCGTCGTCGTGCGCCGCCAGCCCGTCGCCGAGAACGGCGACATCGTGGCCGCGATGATCGACGGCGAGGCCACCGTCAAACGCCTCAAGCGCGAGGCCGGCCGGACCTGGCTCTTGCCGCACAACCCTGCCTACGAGCCCATCAACGGCGACAACGCCACCATCCTCGGCAAGGTCGTCGCCGTCCTGCGCCGACTCTGAACAAACGGACGACACCACGCGATGACCGGCGGCCACCAGGCCACGCCCTCGCGAGCGTCCCACGAAGTCGTCATCCGAGGGGCTGAGCACCAGGGGAGGTCGGCCCGCAGGCGCCTCACCGCGGCCGGCGACGGCACCACGCGAAGTTCGGCTGCCGAACGCCGCACGAGGCCCGTACGCGGCACCCCGGCCGGCGGCTGCGGTGTCGGCCGACCGGCCGCATCCAGCCTCGTCGCGGGCTTGGGCAGTTGCACCCTGGAGACATGAACCCTCGACGAACGTCACCTTGATCCAGAAGGATCTTGCCAGGATGCCCGAGCGACCTTGAAATCCAGCGAGACCAGTGAAGGTTGCGGCGGCCTGGGACGGTCGAAAACACGTGTCTACATTGGGCACCCTGATGCGAGACTGCGCGCCATGACCACACCTGAGCTCAGCGAATCGGACTATCTCCGAGAGATCGAGCGCCTCGCCTACCGAGTCACTGTCGAAGCGTCCAACGAGGACTGGCTCTCGTTCGAGCGCGATCCGGACGACGCGACATCGCTCCAGCGGAGCGTGAACGCGCTCGCCCGGGTGCTACGCAGTTACCACTTCGACGGCGACGGCTGTGTGGATGAGGACCGTCCCCTGGTCAGGCTCGTCGGTGCCGCGGTCCTGAAGCCCGGGGTCATGCCGGCCGGGGTGGATGAGGACTACGAGGACGCGTGCGCGCGGATCGGTGTCGACCCGCGACCAGAGGGCTGGGCGCTGTGGAATACCTGGGATGACGGGGACTGCCAGGTAACCATGGTGGTGTCTGCTGTCGAGACGACCGAGGGGTTGTTCGAGAACTGGTCGCGCGGAAGGGCTCTCGACCCGGTGACCCCACTGCCGTCTCAGATTGCGCTCGTCCGTCGGGGCTGGATCGGGCCGATGACGTTTTCGCCGCGGGGTGTCAGCCGCACCGGTCGTGGTGGGCAGCCATTGTCCTGACCGTGCATCGTCACAGGTCGTAGCCACCACGAACAGGGACGCACTGAATTCCGCTCCCTTCGAATCGGGTGCGCCCGCCAATAGGGCCGATGTGAGCGGTCGCGATAGCTGTCACCTGGTCGCGACGTCTGCCGAATCCCGCTCCCAGAAGAATCGGGCTCTGGTCGCAGTGCCGTGAGGGACGCTGCGGAGGTCGCTACCCAGCAGCCACGACCTGGCCGGCCGTGACGTGGGGAGGATTAGGGAGCAGTGACGCGAGGCTGTCCCGCACGAAGTCCGCCGCTCTCCGGATCGATTCCTCGGCCCCGGCTTGGTCTTCGAAGACGCTGGTGGAGACCATCACCCCGTCCCCGGCATCAACCCAGTAGTAGGCCATGAATCCGGGAACCTGGCGAAGGAGTGGCACGAATCCCTCGGCCACTCGGCGCCCTGCCTCCGCAGGATCGGTCACTCCTTCGTACCGCCGTACTACTGCGTACACGCTGGTCTCCTCATGGGTCCCGAGTCATCTCGTGCGAGACGACATACCCTTCACCGGGCGTCTCCCGCTCACGAGATATCCGGATGGCGCCCGGATAGCCGCATGGGCAGCCACAGCCGACTCCGGGCCCGGGACGAACGAGGCAGATGACACCACCCCGACCAGCTGGTAGCCAAGGCGGGCCGAAGGCGCAGGCCGCAGGAAGCGCCTGGTAACAACTACCTCGATCAAACACACCGCGCCGCCCGGGGCCGTCCCCATGGCCAAGGCCCGGCCGATTCATACCCCGGGGGCTCACCGACCGGTCGCCCGGGCATCGCCGGCGCCAGGGGCGCCCATCGGCCGCCGACCACCGCCAGGTGACCAGCCGACCTCTGCGTCCCCAGGACTACGTCGGGCTGCGGGCGGCTGCGGGCGGCGACCCGGTCCTGACCCGACAGGGAGGCCCGGTACCCATCCGCCCACACGGCGTGCGGCTGTCCGCTGCCGTCCACGGGCCGACGGGGGCCGAGGAAGAAGGCGAGCGCCTCCGGGGCGCTGTCGAGCCTGGCCTGCTGCTCTCCCCGGCCGTGTCGCGGTCGCGGTCGACCCACCTGCGGACCCTGGTCGGGCGCTGGCTGTGGTGCCGCGCCGCACGCGCTCCGTGCAGTTGGGGCGTCCCGGCGGTCCCGGGTGTGTCCGCTCTGGCGGGAATGCCCGTTCAGGCACTGTATGCCGGGGAGGTGGACGAGCCGGGTTGCGGGAGGTTTGAGTTTCGTCCGGTTGGTACTTGCGCTGGCCGAATTGAGCGGGACGTCTCAGCTTCAGGCCGTTTTCCGGTGGCGTTCGACCGAACGTGCGCCACCGTCGATGCGCGCCGTGGCTGGTGCGGCATCCGGGAAGTGCCGCAGCTGATCAAGCCGCGAATGTACTGAGACCCGTGGTCACGCGGGCCCGAGGTCCGACGGCTGTGGCAGCTGCCGGACCTCGCCCGTGCCCAGCTTGACCGTGAACCGCTCCCGCATCGGGCCGTCGCCCCGGCGGGACAGGAGGGTGAGTTCGGTGACCGGTGCCGAGGTGGTGCCCAGGCGGGCGGCCAGTTCGGGCGCGAGCCGGCGCGGGTCCCGGGTCCGCCCCAAGGACAGGTGGGGTGTGAAGCCGTCCGCCCGACCCCGGCAGCGGGGGAAGCGCTCCACCAGCGAGCTGTGGAGTGCCTGCCACGGGCCGGGGCCGCCGGCCGCCGGGTCGAGCCAGACCGTGGCGTCGTGGCGGTGGGGGAAGTGGCGCACTCCGTGCAGACGCGCGGTGAACAGGGTGTGCTCGGCCGCAGCGGCGCCCAGCAGCGGGAGCGCGGGCCCGAAGTCCGACTCCGAGACGAAGCCGAACAGCACGTTGACGTGCGGCGGCCAGCGGCGGATCTGCGGATCATGCTCCTCCCGGATCCGCTGGACGGCCTGCCACAGTTCCGTCGGCGGCAACCAGGCAAGCGCCGTCCGGGGCGTCGGTCCGACGTCCAGGACGCCCGGAACGTCGATCGGGTGTCCGTCCACCCCTCCATGGTGACCGCTGCGCGCCACTGCCCTCCCAGCACGCAGAGATGAGGGACGAAGCCGTCATCGCCCGGGTGCTCAACGACCTGCCTGATCAGGCATTTCGATAGTGGAAGGCGCCTTACGACTCACCGGCATCAGCCCGGGTAGCTCGCGACGACCCAATGCGCGATGCCATCAGTAGTTCTGCGCGCGGACCGATTCCATCGGCGTGGGGGGACATCGGGGATGCACGGTTGCGTGATCTTGTTGCGGGTCAGTCGTTGGCATGAGGGCGGCGCTCAGGATCGCGCGGCCCGGCTGTCGTTCCGTATTCGGGACCTCTTTCCCGCGCTCCCCATGGGGCCGGGCGGAAGGATGATGTTGTGAACAAGCAGGAGCTCATCGACCTGGTGGCTGAGGATGCCGATGTCGCCAAGGAGACCGTCAACAAGGTGCTCGGCAGCATGCTGCAAACGATCAAGAACAGCGTCGCGGCGGGTGACGCCGTGCAGTTGCTTGGGTTCGGATCCTTCTCGCCGGGCGAGCGCGCGGCTCGTACCGGGCGCAATCCGCAGACGGGTGAGCCGATGGAGATCGGGGCCTCCCGCACGGTGAAGTTCACGATGGGCAAGGAGCTCAAGGACGCCGTCAACGCTCGCTAGCCCAGCCTCCCGGTTTCCGTGCCCCGCGAGCACGGAAACCGGGGGCCTCGGCCTCCTCCCCCCCACAGTCGGGCGACGTGGGCGACGCCGGCGATCCGCCGGGTCGACGGCATGCTGCGGCAGGCGCGGCCCGCGCGCGTCGCACAGCCAGCAGGCCCGGTCGCGAGACGGGGCAGAGGCCCGCGTTCCCATAGCGCGGCACAGCACGTGGCCTCGTGCTCGCCGGACCCCAGGGCGGAGACGCGGAGCTCGGTGGGGCCGGGCCTGCTGACGGTGGCAGGCCCTCAGGGGCCCAGTAGAGCCCCGTGCATACCGCAGGGCACCCGAGTCCGGTGTTGTGACGGAGCGCGCTAGTTTGCGAGTGGCCGAGAGGTAAGCCCTGTTCAGGGGCTTGGTGGAGCAGGCTGGTTTGCGAGTTCGGAGCGCGGTAGTTTGCGAGTGCGGCACTGTTGTCGGCGTTCACTTGTGACTGTCAGTGACTCGTTGGGGGAGTCCAGCCAGAGAGTGACCGTTTGTAGTCGCCCGCAGGCCTGACGGTCAGACAGCGCGGCGAGAACGCCGAGGCAGAGGAACTGCTTCGCCGCGCCAGAGAGGCTGGCGGCCTCATCCCCGGGGGCGATTACTGACGGGGTGGGCGCGGCTGACCTCCTACCCGGATACTGCCATCGTGCCTGAGAGCAGCGTTCCGACGCCTCAACCAAGATGACGAACCGCAGCTCAGAGCCGATGTATGCCGTCATGATCGACGCGATGGTGCTCAGGCCGCCGCCCGCCCGCCCACACCCGCCACACCGCCCGCCCGGCTGAGCCCGGTGCCGGAGCCGACGCTCTCCAGGCAGGTCTGGTCGACGCCGACACCGCGCCGACGCACAGCTGACCGCCGACGGCCCGCGAGGCCGCAGTCCAGCGATGCGGGTGTTCGCGATCAACGGGGCAGGCGAAGAGGTTCCGGTGCCAGGGCGGCCCACGCCGACCTCAAGGCCAGGGCTGACGGGGAGAGGTACCGCTGGACCTGATGACCACCGCCCGGACCTACGACGCCCTGGTGCGGACGACCACGCAGTTCCCAGCGTCGAATCCCACCCGGAGGAGATCGAGCTGCCCAACCTGCGCGACCCCAGCAGCCAGGCCGCCCCCGCGCTGGTTTGGCCCGTGTTTGAGCAGCAGCCACGACTCCCGGCAGGGCAAGGACACCAGCCACCTGGTGAAGGAGCGCGGCAAGGGCCCCTTGGGGCCCGGTTCCGGCGGCAGCCGGAATGCCGTGATCGGCGTCGTACAGTCCAGCTACGACGGTCGCCAGCCTGACAACTGTGCCTGACCCGGGAAGCGGGAGCGGCACGGGCCTCAAGCCCGCCGGAGGCTTCGTGGCAGAAGCAGTGCCCACGCACTGGCCTCGCGGCCTGCGGGATCGGGCGGAGCCCGATGGGCGAGCATGCGACGCCGAGTGGTTCTTGGGTATGTAAAGAGGCGCAGCGGTTTGACCTGGGGAAACGCGAAACGAATGTGGGGTTGCAACCCCCGTTACCAGCAAGTAACTGCGGGGTGCAACCCCACACTCAGGATCTGGCGCGCCGAATGCGGGTTTTAGACCCACAAAAGTTATCTCCTGGGATAACCTTTGGTGGTGATCAGTCCTTCGACGGGCGGCCGTGTGGTGCGCCTTCCCTCGTCCCGGCCGGGCAGGCAGCCCGCCAAACCCCCGGCGCCTGAGACCGCGGGCGGGCAGAACGTCGTCGCGATCCGACTGGAGCCGGGCGAGTCCGTCTCGGTGAACCCGGCCCCAGTACCGGAGCCAGCGGTCGGGCGGCGTGAGGACTTCGACTTCCTCGGGCACACCTTCTACATGGCTTCCAAGGAGCTCTCGGCGAAGCTGCCGTTCATCGGCCTGACCGCGACCGAGTACGACGTGTGGCACACCATGCTCGGCGCGCAGCTCAAGGGCGGCATCGTCCTGACCACGGTCATCAAGCTCGGCGAGCGCCTGGGTATCGGCCGCAAGGAAGCTGGAAAGGCCCTGGCAGTGTTCCTCGACATGGGCTTCATGTGGCTGGAGAAGCGCGGCCGCTACCGCATCAACCCGCGCATCGCCTTCTGGGGCAGCAGCGCCGAGCAGCAGCGCGCCCTGGCGCTGATGCCCGACAGCATCCCCGAGATCCGTCTGCCCGAGGGCGAGGTCCGCCCGCCGCGCCGCACCCGCCGACCTAAGCTGGAGTCGCTGTGATGACCGCCGAACGCCACGACCAGGACCAGGAGACCGCGACCTTCCTGACTGCCGAGGACTCGGTTTTCATGGCGCAAGACCTTTCGCGCGCACTGCCCCTGTACCGGCTGACGACCTTGCAGTACGACGTGTGGCACACGGTGCTCAGCGAGATGACGGACGGCGGCTGGGTCCCCTTCACGCTGGAGGAGATCGCCGACCGGCTCGGAACCAAGAAGAGCAACATCTCGCCGGCCCTCGGCCGCCTGGCCGAGCTCGGCCTGATCTGGCGCGTCTCCAACGGCCTGCACCGCATCAACCCGAGGATCGCCTTCAAGGGCAGCCATGAGGAGTGGGTCGCCGCGCTCTCCGAGGTGCCGGCCGACGTCCCCGAGGTGATCCTCCCGGCCTACCACCGTCGGCCACCGCGCGGCGGCCGCGGAGGCCTGGCCGCCACCGGCTGAGCGAACGACGCTTGCTGACCACGAAGTGCGGGTTGGAAGCCCACAGAAGTTATCGCCAGGCATAACCTGCCGGGCGGCTGCCGGCAAAGTCGGCTTGCATGTTCGCGTCCGAAAGAAGGCAGTTCACAGCCCTGTTCCCAGACGCGGGACAGGGCTAGCATTCCCGCCACGACGGTCCCACCACGTTCCTCCAGCGGGCTGCCGAGCAGGTCGGCCGCGCTTCCAAGCGGCTCGCGCCTCCCACGGCCGGAGCCCTGGGCACCCCTGCCCCGGGACTTCGGCCGCGCTGCGTCGGGACGACCGGAGCCGAGACGCGCACCGTGGGCGATTCCCCGCACCGCCGGCTGAGCGGCTTTCCGGGTGCCGGTGGCGCCGTGCGTCGTCGGAGCTGCCGGGATCCGACTGCAGCCCGGTGTCAGGCGTGGGTGTCGGCGAGCTCGATGCGGCGCAGGACTGAGGCGTCACTCCGCTTGAACGGGAGCGGGTATGCGGGATCGTGCTCCTCATGTCGCACGCGCAGGGCGTGACCGCGATCAGTCCCGCTGCGGCTAATCAACGGGGTGGGTTTCGTGACGGAGCGCCATAGCTCGCGAGTGGTGCACGGCAGATCGAGGGCTGTACGTGGTTGAGAGTGAACCTCAAGGGAAGCTCAGGGGTGGCAGTTGGTATTGGTTGAAGGATCTGTCTGTTTGCCGGTAGACCCTCCAGGCAGGAGGAGGTTTTCGGCTCTCTGGCGACAACCTTGCGCCGTCAATACATCCTTGAAACCCCTACCCTTTCAGTCAAGGTCAACTTAAGATCCGAGAGCCCAGTTCGGGAAGCGGCAGGCGAGTGGCCACCGGCGCGCCTCCGCTGCGGATGGACATGACTCAGGCCCCGGGGGGGGTTAGTGAAGTTTTAGTAACGATGTGGACTCGGTCCGGCGCGGCCAGATCCGCCGGGGCTCCGATCCCCTGTCGGACGAGGTATGACGGGCACCCCGCAGTAGGCACGGGATAGTCGTGGCATCACCCGACATCGAACAGTCCTGGCGTCACGACGTGCCATGCGTAACCCCTGCACGCGTCGCCAGCAGTCTCTCCTGAGTTAGTGGGCCCGCCTTTCGATGCACAGGCATACCTCGATCGGTCCGTGTCCGGTCCGGTGGGTGTCGTCGTCCATAAATGAAGCGAACGGAGTGGTCAGTGCTGGAGCGGGGACCGGGGACCGATAGGCCTGCAGGACATCCGGACGCCGCAGCGCCCGGAAAACGGCGGCTGCTTTGCGGCGGCGCAGGCGCGGAGTTCGTGAGAAACGTACCGGCCGAGCTCGCGGAAGCGGCGAAAAGAGTTGACGTGTCCGGTATTGGCCAGGTCATCACGAAAGTCCCTTGGGGGGTGGCATTCGCCGTGATGCTCACGTATATGGAAGCCCCCTTGAGTGTCGTGCTGGTGTCGTCATGGCACCGATCGTGCAGTGCTGGCCGGCGCAACCGCTGACCCTCTTCTCCTCCGCCGGGCGCAGCAGCGGGTTCCCGTCCTTTGCTGCCCAGCCTGCAGCGGGTCGCTCGACCCATCTGGTTTGTATGCGTATTTCTATGAGTGCCAGCAGGGCCTCGCGGCTCAGGCCCCCCGTCCTCCGGACAGGGAGGCCTGCCCGGCTTGAACCAGCCGGCCCTGGACTTCAGTTCAGAACAGCGTACAGAGCTCGACTTCCCCTACGGAGGTATCCATGCCGCGCCCCCCAGCTCTTCCTGCAGCGAGAAAAGTGGAGATCATCCTCGCGGTGTTGGCCGGCGATATGACGGCGGCTGAGGCTGCCCGTGTCGCGGGAGTCTCCAGTCAGGCCATCAGCAACTGGAAGCGATGTTTTCTCAAGGCGGGTCAGGACGGCCTGGTCGGCGCGGTCGACCAGCGGAGCAGCCGGGAAGCCCAGTTGCAGAAGGAGATCGCGGTGCTCAAGGGCGCCTTGGGTGACTCCTATCTGCAGATCCAGGCCTTCCGGTCGCGTCTGCAGCAGCTTCAGCGCCGCTGAACGTTCCGGATCAAGCTACCCCGGTGATTGCGCCTTTCCGGGGAAGTACGAGGCAGTCGGCCTGTTCCCTCAATTTCCCGTCAACTCGTACTGGACGCCTCCCGGCTCCGCTTGGAATTCTGTTCCTGGGCGGGACGTCGAGCACCCGCCGAATTCTACGAGGAGGCAGAAATGAACGAGAAGCTGATGGCCGGATACACCGCTTACACCGACGCGGCCGAGTACGGCGTCGGCGCCGTCGGCGAGGCGCCGGCGACCACCCCCGTCTGCACCTTCCTGATGTCGGCCGCGCTCTCCGCGCAGACCGTCATCGGCGGCTGCTGAACCTCCCCCGTTTCTTCTCGAGAGCTTAGGACTTCGCCATGAACACCAGTGAGAAGCTGATCGCCGGTTACGCCGCCTACACCAGCACGGAGGAGTACTCCCTCGGTGCGGCCACCGACCCGCTGGCCTCGATCGAGTCGGTGAGCTGGCTGGTGTCGGCCGCGGCCTCCGGCGCCGTGGTCTCGGCCAGCGTCTCGGCCAGCGTCAAGTACGGCTGCTGATCCGGCCTCATCGGCGCCTGTGACTGGCGCAGTACGGTGCGGCCGTGCTGCGCCCAGTCACTACTTCCTTCCCGCTCAGGGTCTCAATTTTCCGGAATTCTTTGACGGGTTCCGGGAAAGGTTCGAGATCCTGGGTGTGCACTGTCACTTAATCATCGGCGCTTGCGCATCGGTCTGGAATTCTTGACCTGTGGATTTGGGCGCTGCCTGTCGGCCTTATCGGTCCTGGAAGGACTATTCATGAACACCAGTGAGAAGCTGATCGCCGGTTACGCCGCCTACACCAGCACGGAGGAGTACTCCCTCGGTGCGGCCACCGACCCGCTGGCCTCGATCGAGTCGGTGAGCTGGCTGGTGTCGGCCGCGGCCTCCGGCGCCGTGGTCTCGGCCAGCGTCTCGGCCAGCGTCAAGTACGGCTGCTGATCCGGCCTCATCGCCATTACCCGTGACTTCGCAGTGCGGCCCGCCGGCACGACCGGGCCGCACTGCGCGCGTTGCCTCCCCACGACCGGCCGGTGGCCGGTCAGTCCCGGTCCTTGCCCAGGGCCCGGCCCTGACCGGCCGCGGCGTCGGCGATCTCCTGTAGTGCTGTCAGGTGGTGGGCCAGCGCCGTTCTCCCCCGTTGGGTCAACCGGAGCCAGGTGCGCGGCACCTTGCCCACATGCCCCTTACGGACTTCGGCGTACCCCTGTTCCGCGAGGAATGTCACGTTTTTGGACAACAGTGACGGCGACAGTCCGCAGTACTCCTGTACCGCCCGGAAGTCCGACTCGTCGCATGCCGAGAGGAACGCGGCGATCCGCAGGCGGGTCACCGTGCGGAACGCCTCGTCCAGCCCGGACCCGGGGGTCATCGACGCGCCGCCCTACGGCCGAGTGCCACCCAGACGGCGAGTCCGGCCACTACGCCGAGCCCGGCCATGATGTACCGCATGCTCTCGGCGGCACCGAGGCCCACAATCACGAAGAACGCGGCCATGGTGACCAGGCCGGCCCGCTCCTTGCGGGCCGGCCCCCGTACGCCCCGGACGCCCTGCTGGGTCCGGACGCCCTGCAGCAGGAGCAGAGCGGCAACGCCCAGGACGATTCCTCCCGCGACTCCCGCCAGCCGCAGCCAGATCGACTCGGGTGCCAGGCCGTCCAGGGCGATCGCGGCGGCCACCAGCACCCCGCAGGCCGGAGGGGCCCAGCCGGGCAGCGGAGGACGTGCCCCCAGCTCGTAGGAGATCCGGGCCTCGTCCAGGTCGCGCCGTGCGTCGTCTGCATCCATGGCCATAGAGTGGCATCAAGTTTCCAGTTTTTCAAGTACTTTCTCAAAGAGAAAACTGAGGAGGGGGAGGCCACGTGAAACCTTTCGGCTTCGAGAGGGTGTCGAAGAGCTACGGGTCCCATCGGGCCCTGGAATCCATGACGTTCGCCGTGGAGGCCGGCGAGATCTTCGGCTTCGTCGGCGGCAACGGAGCAGGCAAGACCACCGCCCTGCGCATCGGCATCGGGGTGCTCGCCCCGGACGACGGGCAGGTTCGGTGGGGCAACCAGCCCGTCGGACGACAGGAGTGGGCCCGGTTCGGCTACATGCCCGAGGAACGCGGTCTGTATCCCAAGATGACCGTGTCCCGGCAACTGGTGTACCTCGGCGAACTGCACGGCCTCTCCAGGGCCGACGCCCGGGACGCCATGCTCCGCTGGACGTCCCGGCTACGGATCGAGGACCACCGCGACAAGCCGGTAGACACCCTCAGCCTGGGCAACCAGCAGCGCGTCCAGCTGGCCGCCGCGCTGGTCCACGACCCTGAGGTACTGATCCTGGACGAGCCGTTCTCCGGGCTCGACCCGCTGGCCGTGGACGACATGAGCGTGGTGCTGCGCAACAAGGCTGAGCAGGGTGTCCCCGTGCTCTTCTCCAGCCACCAGCTGGAACTGGTCGAGCAGCTCTGCGACCGGGTGGGGATCGTCCGTGCCGGGCATCTGGTGGCCTGCGGAACCCTGGATGCCCTCCGCCCCACGGAGCACACTCGCCAGATATATGTCGAGGTCGGCGGGGCCCCCGACAACTGGCCCGCCGACTGCCCCGCAGTGGCCGGATTCCGGCGGCACGACCAAGGCGTACTGGTGGACCTTATGCCCGGCCGCACCGAGAACGACCTCTTGACGGAGGCCGTCCGCCACGGCATCGTCCACCGGCTCCAGCCGTTCCGGCCCAGCCTCGCCGGACTCTTCCGCGACCTGGTGGAACCGGCCGACACGGAGACGAACGAGGCCGGGTTGCGAACCCATGCTCCCCGAACCACTGAGAAGGACGGTGTGTCCGTATGAACCGCCCTGCCGCTGAACAACGGTCGCTCCGCCCCGCCCGGGTCCGCCTGGTTTTCCGCCGGGAGCTGGACGCACGCATGTTCACCAAGGGTTACCTGATCAGTCTGCTGGCACTCTCCCTGATCACCTTCGGCCTGGTGATGGGGTTCGACCTGGTCGGCCGGGCCACCTCGTCCACGGTGGCTGTCTGCGGCGCGCCCGCCGCATCGTTCGGCGCCGCGCCCGACAAGGTGCGGCTGCAGCCGTGCGCGGACCGAGCAGAGGCCCGGGCCCTGGTCCAGGACAAGGATGTGGACGCGGCCGTGGTCGTCGACGGCAGCCACGCCACCGTGCTGGTCCGCGCCGACACCGGTGACCACGCCCGGGCGGGCGTGTCCGCGCTCGGCGAAAACTGGGTGACCTTCCACGCCCTGAGCCTGCAGAAGGTGGACCTGGACCAGCTCGCGCGAGACGCCGCGGCAGCCGCACCCGCCACGGTGACGGTCGGGGACGCGGTCAGTACGCTGCAGCTGGGAGCCGCCGTCAGTCTGATCGTCATCCTGTTCATGCAGATCATCGGTCAGGGGGCGGTGGTCGCCCAGGGGGTGGTCGAGGAGAAGTCCACCCGCGTCGTGGAGGTGCTCCTCGCCACGCTCACCCCTCTGGAACTGCTCATCGGCAAGGTGTCCGGCATCGCCACCGCTGCGGTGGTTCAGGTGGCCTCGATGCTCGGCGCCGTGATCGCGGCACGGTCCCTGATGTCCGAGCAGGCCGAAGCCCTGCCGGGACCCCAGGCCCTGGCCACCACAGTGCTATGGTTCCTGCTGACCTTCGCGATGTTCGCCTCGCTGTTCGCGGCTGCCGGATCGCTCGTCTCGCGGCCGGAGGACCTGCAGGGTGTGATGATGCCGGTGATGCTGCTGGCCCTCGCACCCGTGGGGGTCGCGGCGGCGGCCGCCGCCCAGCTGTCGGCTCCCTGGGTAACGGCAGTGCAGTACATTCCGCCATTCTCCGGCCTGGTGATGCCGCTGAAGGCCGCGGTCGGCGCGGTCTCTCCGGCCGAACAACTCGTCGCCGCCGGGATCCTGCTCCTGGTCACCGCAGGCTGCATGGCGCTCGCCGCCCGGATCTACCGCAACTCGATTCTGCGGATCGGCGCTCCCGTCCGCTGGCGCCAGGCGCTCGTTTCCTGACTTCGCGAGGCAGGGCTGCAAAGGGGGCTGTCCCGGCGCTCGAGCGCCGGGACAGCCCCCTTTGACCTTTGGTCCCGTCAGGCGGCTGCGAGCGCCTGCGTCTCCACCAGCCGGCGGTAGGCGGCACAGCGTCCCAGCAGAACTCGGTGATCGGCCGCGTCCAGTACCCGGCCCCGGTCCATCATGATCACCTGGTCCGCATGCTGAATGGTGGAGAGCCGGTGGGCGACCACGATCACCGCCCGGGAGGCAGCCAGATCGTCCACGATCGCCCGGAAGCGCCGCTCGTTGAGACCGTCGAGCTGGCTGGTCGGCTCGTCCAGCAGCACTACGTCGGCCTGGGACAGCAGCGCCCTGGCCAGGGCCATCCGCTGGCGCTGGCCACCGGAGAGGTTGCTCTCACGGCCCAGCACGGTGTCCAGACCCTGCGGCAGGACGGAGATCTCCGCGGCCAGGCCCACGGCATCCAGGACCCGGCTCAGCTCCTCCTCGGAGGCCGGTTCGGTGCGGCCCAGTTGGAGGTTCTCCCGGACGGTGGCCTCCACCAGGGTGAACTCCTGATCCACATAGGCGATTCGGGCCCGCAGCGCGTCCAGGGGCCAGTCGCAGGTGTCGTGGCCGAGCAGACTGATACGCCCGCCGCTCACGTCCACGAACCGGTCTGCCAGCGAGAGCACCGTAGTCTTCCCTGCGCCGGACGCGCCCACCAGCGCGGTCAGGCCGACCCGCTGCATGCTGAAGGAGACGCCGTCCAAGGCCTCCGTGGTCACCCCCGGGTACCGGTACGACACGTTGTCGAACACCACTGCGGGTGCGTCCGCGACCGGCTCAGGGACGGTGTGCGCGGTGTCGTTCTCACCTTCCGGATCCAGCGCCAGCAGCTCATTGCAACGATCCCGGGCAGCCAGTCCCGCCTGCAGCCGGCCCACCGCGGTGGTGAGCGAGGTGGCCGGAGCGAGAGTCTGCAGGAGGTAGAGCAGGAATGCCGCGAAGTCGGGCATGGACAGGTCACCCGAGGCCATCCGGTGACCGCCGGTCAGGATGACCGCGATCATCGCACCCTGGTTGGCCAGCGCAGTCACCGCAGGAATCAGCGTCTCCAGCCGGGCGCCCTTGACGGACACCGCGCGCAGTTGGTCAGCCTCCTGCTCCAGCGCCCTGGTGGACAGTGCTTCGGCACGGTAGGCCTTGATGGTGGTCAACGCGGACAGGTGAGAGCTGAACCGCTGGGCGATCTGTCCCACCGCCGACTGCTGCAGGACGAAGTTGTTCTTCAGCCGGGCCAGCACCACGGTCATGGTCGCGGTGACCAGAGCCAACGCGCCAACCGTGACCAGAGTGAGGATCCAGTCGATCCACAGCATCACCCCCAGGGTCGACACCACCGTCAGCACAGCCAGCGGCACCTGGGCACTGACATCGACGACCTGACGCAGCAGCAGGGCGTCCGAGGTGATCCGAGCGGTGAGATTGCCGGCGCCCTCGGTACGAACCGTGGCCAGCGGCAACCGCAGGGAGTGCTCCATGATCCGCACCCGTAGGCGCATGATCATGGCCTCGCCGCTGCGCGACACCAGGTACCCGGCGCCGGCTTGGGCCGCGGCCCCGCCGACGGCGGCAAGGCACATCCACAGGACCGGAGTGATGACCGATGTGTCGGTGGCAAAACCGACAATGACCTCCTTCACGAGCAGAGGCACGCTGAGCGCGGCCGCCGTGGCCACCAATGCCAGCAGGATGGCCGAGGCCAGGGTGGCGGGCCGGGTCGACAGTTCCCTGCGCAGCCGGATGACACGGTCGGCCGACCCTGGCCGTTCGAGGCCGGCGGCGGAAGGTGGGGTCACGGCGGTACCGGACTCTGGAAGGGTGGCAACGGACATGGCGTGTTCCTTCGGGGTCGATGTGGACGACGGACGGGACGCTTGAGGAGCCGGCGGGCGACGCCCGGGTCAAGGCAGTCCGCCACCGCGGGCACGCAGGGCGAGGTGGGCCTCGCCCAGGGCAGCCTTGAGCCCGTCGATCTGGTTGAGAAGCTCCCGCTCGCGGCGGGCGGACTCGCTGCTCCCTCGGGACGGCTGCAAACCGTGCTGCCCGGCCTCGACGAACTGGCGGCGCCACACTGACACCGCCTGGGCCGACACCCCGGCCTGCTGCGCGGCCACGGACAGCGTTATCCGCCCGGCGAGCAGGTCCAGGACGAGCCGCGTCTTCTCCGCGGGGGAAACCGCTGGTCGGTGGGACACTGGGCGTGCGACCCCCTAATCACGTGTTTTGGATTGTTGACGGCGACCGGCCGAGTGGCTGGCGTTCACTCGATCCCGTCGAGGAGGCCGACCAGCAGGTCCGAGTAGCCGTGGAGTTGCGGGGCCCAGCCGACGTAGCAGGCGAAGTCGGCGGCGTGGCAGGCCACTCGGACCGTCTCGCCCGCTCTTAGCAGTCGGGTGTCCAGTCCCTGCCCGTAGGCGGTCAGGAAGCTCTCGCGCACCTCGTCCAACAGCGGCCACTCGATGCCGGCCTGCTGGGCGGCGGCCCGGTACTCGGTCAGTTCGCCCAGCGCCCAGGCGACGTCCGCCTCAGGGCGGCCTGCGGCGGCCTCGGGACCGGACAGGACCGAGACCTCAGGCCCGGAACCCGCAGACGCCTCCGAGCCGGTGCCGGCCGGATCGGCCACCACCACCGCGCCCAGGGAGAACCCGCCGTGCAGTGTTACCCGTGCCTCCTGCGGACCGGGTGTCAGCAACAGGTAGGTCAGGTCGGCCAACTGCCGCCATCGGGCGGTGCCGAGCCGGGAGCGCAGCCGGTAGTGGAACCCCGCCGAGGCGCGCGGACCGCGTCCTGTGGCAAGCCACTGAGCCAGCCGCCGGGGCCCCGGCGGCTGCGGCAGTTCTTCGGCCGGTGAGGGCCCGGGGCCCGAATGCAGCGCACGCAGCACGAGGCCGAGCACCCGGGCGTACTCCGGGAGCCGTTCGTGGCCTGGCTCCACACCGGCCTCGGCTGGTGCGGCGGACGCCTCGAGCAGCGCGCCGAAACTGTGCCGCCCGTTCACCTCCCACAGGTAGGCGTCGGGCTCCGCCACGACGGGCCGTGCGAAGCGCACTCGCTCGTCGGAGGCGTCCCGGAGCGCTGTGGCGTAGCTGGCGGACAGGACGGGGAACGGCGCCGGGCGCTGTGGGCCCGGGGTTCGCCGCCAGCTGACACCACCGCCGGGGATCGCACTGATTCGGGTGTGCTGGAATCCGGTGCCGAACTCCAGCAGTACCTGCTCCTCCTCGACGGCCGTCATGACCCGCCCCCCGACCAGGCGCACAGGTCGTCCAGGGCTGCCACGGCGTGGGTCAGCAGGGCGGCCGTGCCGACGCCCTCCTCGCCCGTGGTCAGACTCACCCCGTTGACCGGCGGCAGGACCGCGAAGTTGTCCCGCTCCGCCAGGGCTTCCACATGGGCACGGTAGGCGGGGTTGAGATGCCCGCCCGGTGGCAGCGCCGGGCAGACGACGACCGGCGCCCGGGTGCACTGCAGAGCCAACAGCGTTGGTGTGTCGGCGAACCCCAGCGCGAGCCGGGCGACGAAGTGCATGGTCGCAGGGTGGACCAGAACGGCGTCGGGCCATTCGGCGAGTTCTACATGCAGCGCCCGGTCCGGCTGGTCCGGCCAGATGTCCACGGTGGGCAGGCTGGCACCGCTCGCCACGGCGATCGCGGTGGCGCCGGTGAACCGGAGCGCGGACGGGGTGACTATGCACCGCACCTCGGTGCCGGGGTAGCCGCTGCGGAACCAGGACAGCCACTGGGGGAGGAACATGGCCTGGATGCCGCCGGTCGCGACGTAGAGCAGGCGCTTGGCCCTCAGCGGCGGCAGTGAGTCCGAGCCGGTCAGCGGGGCTCCGGAAGCGGGGGCGGTCATCAGTTTCCCCTCCGCTCGACGGCGGCGAGGATTGCCGACAGGTCGCGGACCGCCGCTCCGGGGCCTTCCCCGATGTGCACGCCCCCCACGTTCACCACGACTTCGTCGACGCCGATCGTGTAGAACTCGGCAAGCCGGGCGGCGATCTCGTCGGGAGTTCCGGTGACCACCACACCGTGTTCCACCAGCAGTCGGGCGCCGGTGCGCGGGTCGGCCGGGTCCACCGGGACGCCGGCTTGGTTGAGCATGTTCGTGTAGTGCTGGGTGGACAGGTGGTTGCGGACGGCGTGGTGGGCGATCTCGGCCAGGTCTCGTCCGGGCCGGGTGACGGCGCACTGGACCACCGCCGCGATGCGCGGAGTGCGGCGCCCGGCCTCCCGCGCAGCAGCCGCGAGGGTAGGGCCGATCTGTGCGGCAAGGTAGGCGGGAGGCGTGAGCCAGGTGATCGCCCAGTCGGCGATCTGGCCGGCCAGGCGGGCCATCGGCTCGCGCAGCACGCCCAGGCCCAGCTCGACCGGCGGGGCATCGACGTCGGGAAGTTCCAGACCGTCGGTGGCCCACGGTCCGTCGGGCTCTACGGCGCACTTCCCGTCCAGCAGGGTGCGCATCATGGTGACGTACTGGCGGGTCGCGGTGACCGGCTTCGCGTACGGGGCGCCCAGCATGTTCCGTTGCAGGGCGGCCGCGCCGGGGCCGATGCCCGCCACGTAGGTGCGGCCGGAGAGAAGGGCGACCGACCGGGCGTTGACGGCAGCGGTCAGCGGGTGACGCAGCGGCATCACGGTGACGGCAGTGCCGTAGGCGAGGTCCATGCCGCTCTGGGCGAGTGCGGCGAACATATGGTGCGACTCGATGTTCAGCGACTGCCCGACCCATAGGCGGCGCGCTGAAGTGGTCTCCGCGAGCCTCGCGTAGGAGGAGACGGAGCCCGTCTCGAAGGGCATGACGGGATAGAAGACACTGGTTGTGGGCATGCGGGATCCCTCCTTCTTCGTTCGGTGGTGCGTGGTGGCGCCGTTTGCCCGGTGCGCGTGGCGAGGGACGAGGTATTTCAGTTCCACCGTTCGGCCAGGCCGTCGCCGTCCCCGCAGAGCACCCCGGACAACAACTCCCGCCGGTACAGTCCGGCGGCCTCCCGTACGTCCTCGCGGGTCAGTTTCGCCACCTCCCGGGGCAGTCCGGCGATGGCCTCGATGGGCAGCCCGAGGGTCAGATAGGACAGCAAGCACGCCGCCCGACCGTGCTGGGAGCCGAGGTTCAGCGCATACTTGCCGGTGATGTGTCCGACTGCCTCGGCGAGCTCCCGCTCGGTGGGGCCGTGCTCGGCGAAGTTGTCGAGCATGTCGAGCAGCCGATTCATGGCCTCGCCGCCAGCTCCCGCCCTCACATCGGCCTCAATGGCGAAGACGTCGCCGTCCACATGGTCGGCGACCAGGGCCACAGTCCGGTAGGCCAGGCCGAGTTCCTCCCGCAGCAGGGTATTGATACGGGAGGAGAACGAACCGCCCAGGATCAGCGAGGCCACCTGGGCAGCCGCGTAGCGGGCAAGATCGGTGCGAGGGAACGACTCGGCGGAGAGCCGGAGGTGGTCCTGCGCCAGCCCGGAGACCCGCACGGTGCGCACCTCCCGCCGACTGCTCGGCGCGGGACGGGTGGGTCGCGCCCCGGCGCCCGGGGCCCAGCCGTCAAGCCGTGCCCTGACCAGCTCCGCGGTCCGGTCCTCGTCGAGGTCTCCGCACAGCACCAGCAGGGCGCCGCCGGGCACGACCTGCGCCCGGTGGGCGGCAGTGACCTCGTCCGCGGTGACCGACGCGGCGTCGTGCGGTGAGGGCGCCGGCTCCGCGAACAGCGGTACAGCCCCGTAGTGCTGCTCCCACATCCGGCGGCTGGTGTGCACTGCCGGCTGGGCTGCGGCCAGGGCTGCCTGCTGGGCAGATTTGGAGGTCGCGGCACGGACCCGTTCCTTGGGATAGTCGGCCCGTACGACTGCCGCAACGGTGTCCAGCAGCACCGGCAGGCGGTCCGCCCTGCTGGTGAGCGAGAGGGTGAGCCAGTGGCTGCGACGGGCGACCGTGACTATGCCGCCCTGCTGTTCGAAGGCCGCGCACTGTGGCAGGTCGGGCCAGCAGGCGGCGAGGGCGTCGAGGACCGCGAGGTCACGGGCGGCCGTCAGTTCCACGGGCAGGGCCAGGTGTGCCTGCACCATGGGGACCGTGCGCAGCGCTGAGACGACCGTGGTGGGTCCCCCGTCCGGCCGGCTGGTCAGGGCGGCAGGCATACAAACGGCTGCGGCGGCGGGCCTTGCCCAGCCGGCGGTCTGGGCTGCGGTCATGCGGTGTTCTCCTGGGTGGGGAGTCGGTGCGGCGTCGGCACCGTCCCTGGTAGCAGGGTCAGTACGGCCCGGCCGGTCCGGCCGGCCACGGCGGCGGCCGCAGCGGCCACCGCGTCCGGTCCGGTTCGGGCTACTGCCTCGGCGAGCCGTTCGGCGATGTCGGGTTGGTTGAACAGCAACGTTCCGCGGGCCAGGAAGCGCACCCGGTGCAGCAGCGAGTCGAGGTTCTGATACAGGTCAGTTACCGCGCGGGCCACCGACCGCTCCACCTCCTCGCCCAGTCCCGGCGCCGAGCCGGAGGCCAGTTCCGTGCAGTGGCCGGTGATGGTCTCCAGGACGAGGTCCGCCATGCCCTCAGGGTGGTGGGAGACGATCACGAACGTGTCGGGGTCCTTGACCATCAGCGGACCGAACAGGCCCACGGAGGAGTCCACCAGTGCTCCCAGCGGTGCGAAGGCCCGCCGGAGGCGGGAGTTGGATCCACCGGTGAGCAGCTGTTGCAGCACGACGAAGGCGGCGTAGCCGTCCAGGTCGGCCGCCGCGTCAGGCAATCGGCAACCGATGGCCAGGGCGGGGCGGGGGGCCAAGGGATCGTGGCAGACGCCCTCTCGCTGCTCCTGGGCCACCGGTTCCCGGACGTCGGCGAGCGGTGCCGGCGGCTGTCCGGGCACGTCGGCGAAGATCCTGCGTGCGGCGTCCAGCACGGCCTGCGGGTCGACCTCGCCGCACACCGCGAGGACCGCGTTGCCGGGCGCGTAGTGTCGGCGGTAGAAGTCGGCGCAGTCGGCGACGCTCGCTGCGTCGAGGTCGTGTGTCTCCCCGTAGCCGTTGTGGGTGTTCTCCCACTTCCGGTACAGCACTGCGGGCAGCCGGATCCACGGGAACCCTCCGTACGGGCGGCCGGTGACCTGTTGCCGGATCTCCTCTTTGATCACATCACGCTGGGTGGCGAAGTTCCGTTCGGTCACCTCCAGGCGGGCCATCCGGTCCGCCTCCAGCACGAGGATCTCCTCCAGCGCGTCGGCCGGAACCACCTGATGATAGTCCGTCACATCGGGAAACGTATTGCCGTTCACGGTTCCGCCGCGCGCCTGAACCCGGGCGAAATGCTCACCGGCTGCGACGTTCCGCGACCCCTGGAACATCATGTGCTCGAACAGGTGGGCAAAACCGGCCCGGTCCGGCGGCTCGCTACGGAATCCGACGCCATAATTCACAGCAACGCCCACTCCGGTGACGCCGGGAATTCCCCATGCCACTACTTTCAATCCGTTGTCGATGGTTGTCTCAAGGATGGTCTCCGGCATGCCCGAATAGAATCACAGCCCGTACCCGGCATCAAGCTATGGTTAGACGGTGGGTGAGGAATGCGCAGGTAGGCGCCCTATAACCTGCTGCCGAGTAAAAAAACCCGCAAAATTGAGCATTGCCCAAGGCCAATCCCCCCGCCTATGGTTCAGGTCATGGTCAAACTGCGTGCATCTGCGAAGCGGCCCCAATTTCAGCCAGTGGACCTGCAAAAGGTCCCGCATGTCGACGCTCTCCTTGAAGAGCTGAATGTCGGGCCTTTCGATCCGTCGACGGTGAGCGCGGCCCTGGGGCGCAACAACAACTGGTCCGGAGCGACCCGCGGTGGTGAACGGGTATTCGTCAAACAACTTCTCGATGGAGAGAGTGACGAGCGGATACGCCGCACCGAGTCCGCCTGGCGGGCCTGCGACGGCCGGCTGAGCACCCCGCGTCTGATCGGCTCCGATCCCGAGCACGCCCTGCTGGTGTTCGAGCACGTGCCCGATGCGCGCAGTGGTGTCGAGCTGCTGGGCGATGAGGAGTTCGACGAGGATCTGTGTGCCCGCGCCGGGCGCGCGTTGGCGGTCCTGCACGGGCTGGACGTCGAGGAGCTGGACACCTCGCCCCACCCGCTACCACCGCTGCCGCTGCTGGAGGCCCTGTCGCTGGACTACTACCGCCGCGCCTCGGCGGCGGAACTGTCCATGTGGCGGCTGCTGCAGGCCGATCTCCCGCTGATCGAGGCGTTGGGCGCGCTGCGCGCCGCGGACACCGAGGAGGTGCCCTCACGCTGTGCGATCCACGGCGACCTGCGCCTGGACCAGTTCCTGCTCTCCGGCGACGAGCTGCACCTCACCGACTTCGAGGAGTTCCGGGCTGGCGACCCCGCCCGCGACATCGGCGCGTTCGCCGGTGAGTGGCTCTTCCACGCAGTCGTCGGCATCCCAGCGAAGCTGGCCGAGGCCTCGTCCTTCGGCCATGTCGCCACCCACGAGGAGATCATCGCCACTGGTGCCGCCGAGATCGAGCAACGCGCTCCCTACGTTCGCGCGTTCTTCAGTGCCTATCTGGAGGACGCCCCCGGCCGGGTGCACGATGACAAGGGCCTCGCGGCGCGCGCGGCCGCCTACGCTGGCTGGCACATGCTCGACCGGATGCTGGCTGCGGCCGGCAACGCCGCCCACCTCTCCGCGGTGAACAAGGCCGCCGCAGGCATCGGCCGCACGGTGCTGCTCTCCCCGGCCGACTTCACCTCGTCCCTGGGTCTGGAGGCGTGAAAATGCACGGACACCTGGAACTCTCCCCGCGGGTCGCCGCCCTGATCGAGCGAATCCACGTCCAGCCCGGTGCCCTCAAAGCCGAGACGGCCGGTGAGATCTACGAGGGTGAGACGCCGCAGGCGCTCTCCCGCAGCCTGGGCACCGCCCTCTACCAGACGCTGCACGTCGGCCGGGACAAGCCGATCGACAGCGTCCGCCGCACGTGGCGCGACCCTGCCTTCGACGAGGTGCTCACCCAGGCGGTCGGCGGCCGGCACACCCGGCTGCCGGTTCGTGTCCTCGCCGAAACGGCCTCTGGTGCCACGGTCTCCATGGACGGTGTCCGGGTCCGGGTCCCGGCCGAGGCGATTGACAACCGCGCCGAAGTCCAGAGCAGCGACGGCCCGCGCACCGAGGCAACCGTGCGGATCCCCACCTCGCGGCCGGGCCTGTCCCCTGGCTTCTTTCTCACCTTCTCCTCCCGTGGACCGCTGAAGGCGGGCGGAGCGCTGCTTCGGCTCTATGCCCGGATTGAGGACCCCGACGCGGCGCCCGAGGTGTGGCGCGCCCTGGTCGACCACCTGGAAGATTCCGGGGTTCCGTGGCAGGCGAAGATCTCCTCCTCCCTCGAGCTGTACCCGCGCAATGACGCGCTAGTGGTCTACCTGCCGCGGCCCGGCTGGCGCCAGGCCCAGTCGTGCGCCGAACTCCTGCAGTCCACCGGCCTGTTGGGCGAGGGCACCTCGCCGTTCGCACAGCCGATCACCAGCTCCGTCGGCTGCGCCTTCGAGCCTGACGACCCCAGGCCGGCCCGGCGCGAGATGAGCTTCGGTCAGCACCGCACCCAGGTCCTCGCCGACGCGCTGGTCCGCCATGCCCTGCTCCCGGTGGCCGAAGCGGGCCCCGTCGAGGAGATCGTCGCCGAAGCGTTCATCGACGCGGGCATCGACCCCGCGGTCCCCGCGCGCAACCTCTCCTCTCCCATGACCGACGTGCTCCGCGGCTACTGAGCCACCTGCTTGCCTCTCCGCTCCACGACTGTCCAGTACCCGAAAGGAACTTCCCCATGTCCGCAGATACGTCTGCAGCCTCCTCGTATGACGTCGTGGTCGTCGGCGGCGGCCCGGCCGGCTCCACCCTGGCCGGGCTGCTGGCCAAGGACGGACACCGCGTCCTCGTCCTGGAGCGTGAACGGTTCCCTCGCTACCACATCGGCGAGTCCCTGGTCACCGGCATGATCCCGGTGATGGAGGAACTCGGCGTGGTGGACGAACTCGAGACCCGCTTCCAGCGCAAGAGCGGTATCAACCTGGTGTGGGGCAGTGACCCGCAGCCCTGGCGCTCCGACTTCTCCGCCACCGGCGGCCTCTACGACCACTCCTGGCACGTGCGCCGCGACGAGTTCGACCAGCTACTGCTGGACACCGCCCGCAAGTTCGGCGCCGATGTGGTCGAGGAGGCCCACGTCACCTCCGTCATTCAGGACGAGGCCGGCACCGTCACCGGCGTCACCTACACCTGTGACGGTGTGGAGCATCAGGTGGCGGCCCGCTACGTGGCGGATGCCTCGGGCCAGAGCCGCCTGCTGACGCGCAACCTCACCACCGTCACCTGGCAGGAGGACCTGCGCAACGTTGCCGTGTGGACCTACTACAACGACTACAAGCCGCTCGAGTTCGCCCAGGACATCCTGGTGGAGGCATTGGACCAGGGGGGCTGGATGTGGGGCATCCCGGTCTCCGACACCAAGCTCAGCCTGGGCTACGTCATGCCCGCTAACCAGCTGAAGGACGCCTCCAAGGACGGCCGCAGCCGACGCGAGGTCTTCGAGGAGGGGCTCGCCTCCAGCCGGATCGCCAAGGGCATGGTCGAGAACGCAACGGAGGACGGTGAACTGCGTACCGCCCGCGACTGGTCACACGTCAGCAACGCGTTCCACGGGCCGGGCTGGCTCGCGGTCGGTGATGCCGCCTGCTTCATCGACCCGCTGTTTTCGTCCGGCGTGTGGCTGGGCACCTCCGGCTCCTGGCTCGCTGCCCGCTCCCTCGACGTGGCGCTGAAGAACCCCGCCGACGCGCAACAGTCCCTCGACCGGTTCGCCTCGCTCTACCGCCAGCTCTTCGAGGACATCCTCGCCTACGTGCGGTTCTTCATGGATCCCACCCGACTCAAGGAGGAGTACATGGAGCGGGCCCAAGGCATCGGCCGCACCTACACCGAGAACTCCCGGGTCGGCTTCATAAGCCTCATCTCCGGCGTCAGCGCGCTGCCGGAGCTGGTCACCTTCGACCCGATGGGTGAAGAGGGCATGATCGAGAGCATCCGGGCGCGCTACGAGAAGGTCATCGAGACGAAGCTGGCCCGCGGCGAGATCGACCTGGAGACCCTCACCGCGATGGAGGCAGAGTCGATGGCCGCGATAGCGGCCCAGGCCGCCGCCGAGGACGGGGAAATGGCCTCCGCAGAGACCGATCCCGCATGACCCCGCCCCCCTGCACCGGCGTACCCGCACAACCCCCGGGCGGGTACGCCGGCCTCACCCGTCCCGGAGGACACCCGTGTCCAGTCATGACCTGGTACGCCTGTTCGTGGGGCTCGCCGCCGCAGTACTGCTGTCCCGGCTGGCCGGACGCCTTGCCATTCGGCTTAGGCAGCCGCCCGTGGTCGGTGAGATCGCCGCAGGGGTGCTGATGGGCCCCACACTCCTCGGCGGAGCCGTCGGCAGCCTGCTCTTCCCCGAGGGTGTGCGACCGCTGCTCACAGGGGTCGCCGACTTGGGGCTCGCCTTGTTCATGTTCGGTGTTGGCCTGCACCTGGAACCGTCGTCCCTGCGGAGGCAGGCAAGGACCGCGGGTGCCGTGTCCCTGGGCGCCACGCTCCCTGCCTTCGTGCTCGGCGCAGGACTGGGTCTGCTGCTCACCGATGGCGGCTCCAACGGTCACCGGATGGCAACCGTTGTGTTCCTGGGCCTCACCCTCTCCGTCACCGCGCTACCCGTCCTGGCTCGGATCCTGGCGGACCGGGGCTTGGCCGCCAGCCGCGAGGGTGCCGTGGCGATGGCGTCCGCCGCAGTGGTGGACGTGCTGGCCTGGGGCGCGCTCGCCGCCGTCACCGCAATGGTGTCGGACGGGCAGGCGGGCATCCTACTCTTCGTCCCCTATCTGCTGCTCATGCTGCTGGTGGTCCGGCCGTTGCTGGCCCGTTCCCCCCGGCGGCCAGGAGCGCCGGTCCTCATCGCCGGTGCTCTGCTCTCGGCAGCCGCCACCGAGGTGATGGGGCTGCACCTCATCTTCGGCGCCCTGTTGTTCGGTCTGATCACACCGCGTTCCCCCGCCGGTTCCCCGGAGCATGACCGGCTGCGCGAAACGGTGGACCAGTCCGCCTCGCTCATGATGCCGGCGTTCTTCGTGCTCAGCGGCCTGGCGGTGGACCTGAGGGGCCTGGACTGGCAGAGACTGCTGGAGCTGATTCTGATCGTGGTGACGGCCGTCGCGGGCAAGATGGGCGGCACCTACGCCGCGGCGCGGCTCAGCCGCCTGCCGGCCCGCTCGGCAGCTGTCCTCGCCACGTTGATGAACACCCGTGGTCTGACCGAACTGGTCCTGCTCTCGGTCGGCCTCCACCTGGGCCTGCTCAGCCAAGACCTCTACTCGCTCATGGTGGTGATGGCCCTGGTCACCACCGCGATGACGGGCCCTCTGTTGGTCCTGCTGGAGCGCACCGAGCCGCCCTCGCAGGCATGGGCCGGCACCGAGCCTCGGGACGAACGGATGCGCGACAGCCGACCGGTCCGGTCGTAGGCGAGCACTGAGGTGACCGTCTGCGGCGACGGGTTCGGACACGCTGGACCGGTCGCTGCTACCTCGGGGCGGGCGCCCGGGACAAAGGGGCGGGACAAGGGGTGCCGTCAGAGCGCGGACAAGGGGTCGGCGTGCAGGGTCGGCGGCGCTTGTCCGGGCCCGGCACCCGGACGCCCGGGCGCAGGGCCTCGGGGAAGGTGGCGGTGACGGCGGAGCCGGCCGCGGTGAGGTGCCAGGCCTTCGCCCGGCCGGCCTGCGGCAGGGTCACGAACTCCGCCAGGCCCTCGGCCGCCAGCCGGGCCATGCCGGGCGGGGCTCCATCGGGGGGGGTGCCTCTATGTCCTTCGTCAAGGCTGCGCGGGTCATGCTGGCGCGGTTTCGGGGGTGCGGGTTTCGTAGAGGGTGCCGTCTCGGAGCATGGCGAACAGGACGCCGATGCGTTGGCGGGCGAGGCGGAGGAGGGCCTGGGTGTGGGTCTTGCCGCGGTCTCGCTGCCGGTCGTAGTAGGCCCGGGAGTCGGGGTCGTGGAGGGCGGCGAACGCGGAGAGGAACATGGCTCGTTTCAGGAGCCGATTGCCGGTCCTCGGGGCGTGTTCGCCGTGGATGGAGGATCCGGAGGACTTCGTCGCGGGGGCGAGGCCGGCGTAGGAGGCCAGGTGCGCGGCGGTGGGGAAGCTGGTGCCGTCCCCGACGGTGACCAGAAGGGTGGCGGCGGTCCTGACGCCGACTCCGGGCATCGAGGTCAGGACCGTGGAAAGAGGGTGGGCCTCCGGCAGTTCGCCGATCTGGGCTTCGACGGCTCGCCGCTGTTCGTGGACGGCGGCGAGCGAGCGGGCCAGGGAGGGCACCACGACGTCCAGGGTGGTGGTGCCCGGGACGACGACGGTCTGCTCGTTGAGCGCGTCGAAGATCTCGTCGACCAGGCGCTCGGCCATGCGCGGGGCCTTCGGGCGTATCAGTGTCACGAGTCTTCGTCGGCCGGCCTTGCGCAGGGCGGCCGGGGAGCCGTGCTGTTGAAGCAGGTGGGTGACGGCGGGGTGGTCCAGGCGCGGGCCGAGGACGCGTTCGAGCGAGGGGTGGAACTGGGTGAGCAGGCCGCGCAGGCGGTTGCTGGTACGGGTGGCCTCGGCGGCGAGGTCCTGGTCGAAGCCGGTCAGGACCGTGAGCTGGGACGCGGTCTCGTCGGCGAGTTCGAGGGCGCGCAGGGTGTGGGGCATGGTGCGGGCGGCGTCCGCGATCACGTGGGCGTCACGGGCGTCGGTCTTCGCTTCGCCGGGGTAGAGGTCGGCGATGCGGCGCATGGCCAGGCCGGGCAGGTAGGCGACCTCGCAGCCGGCGTCACGAGCCACGGCGAGCGGCAGCGCGCCGATCGAGGCCGGCTGGTCGACGATGACCAGGACGCGGCCGAACTTGGCGGTGAGCTTGTCGAAGACGGCTCGCAGTTTCGGTTCGCTGTTGGGCAGCCGCTTGTCGAAGACGGTCTTGCCGGCGGTGGTCAGGCCGTGGCCGTGGTGGTCGCCCTTGCCGACGTCCAGGCCGAGGAAGACCGCGATGTCACTCGTGTCGAACATCGAACCCCCCGAAGGTCGTTCATCGTCCTGGCCTCGCCCGTCGGCACCGTTCGCGCGCATCCACGTTACGTAGACCCGGCACCCGTCAGCGGCCGGGCGTTGCGCTCGGCCGGGTGCCGGTCAGGCCTCTCATCAGCGGTCACACGGTGCTCCGGGCCCGGTGACACCACCCCCCAGGTCATGCGATCGACAGGGGGCAACAGTCATGCCGGACCCGGAGGCCAGGAGCCCCGTTTCAGGGCCACGAAGAAGGTAACGGGGCTGGAGCTGACCGAGAAGGCCGGCCCTGAGCGGCTGGAGTGCCCGCGGTGCGAGCGGGACCGCACCGCGGGCAGGACTTGGGCCCGCTGGTGCTGCCCGCCCCGTCCATGCGGGAGCTGATGGCCGCGCTGGTGTCTGCTCCGGACGATCCGTGGTAGGAGGCGCGGGTGCGCGCGCGAAGCTCCATCCGGCCAAGGGTCGCTAAGTGTGACCTGTTGGCACGTGGGGGCGTGGAGTGGCGGGTTGTCGCATCCGGTGCCACTGATCAGCGGCGCATGCCTGACGGCGGGGCCGTCCTCATGGACGGCCCCGCCGTTGGCCCGGGTCGGTCGGTCTACCAGTGCTCGTGGCGCTCGCAGCGCTCGTCGTGCTCGTGGCGCTTGATCTTGGTGGGGTCGGCGGCGATGTGGCTGGCGGTGTCGCCGCCGCCGATGGCGGTGGCGATGTTGGTGACATCGCGCGGGGCGGCGCAGGAGACGTCGACCTTCAGGGTGATGGGCGGGTAGCTGCTCCCGGCGGCAAGGACGTCGTTACGGGTGCAGGTGAGGTTGGTCAGGGCGCAGTTCCATCCCGTGCCACTGATGCTGTCGGCCCTGAGCCCGTCGGGAAGGGTGTCGTACACGGTGACCGTGGTGCCGTCGGTCGGGGAGGCCCCGGAGGCGTTGCCGACGGTGATGGTGTAGGTGCCGTCCCGCCCCTGGGTGAAGTGCCTGCCGTGGGTTTTGGCGATGGTCAAGGACGGGGTGACCACCGTGTAGGAGATGGTCACCTGGCCGTTGTGGTTCGCCGTCCCGATCGTCGACGGCGCGTAGGACGTGGGGATACCCGTGGGGGTGGCGAAGCTGCTGCCCCCACCACCTCCACCCCCACCCGCCGAGGTGCCGTTGCTGTTGACGGTGGCGCTGCCGCCGCCCCCGCCGGCGAAGTACCCGCCGCCACCGCCCCCACCGGCACCGGTAGTGGCGGTGCAGCCGCCGTCGAAGGTACCGCCGGTGCCGCCGGTGCCGACCGTGACGCCGGCAAACCCGTCTCCCGGCCCGCCATTCGTGGCCGTACAGAGTGGAGCGGTGCCGGCGGCCCCGCCGGCGCCACCGGTGCTCGTGCTGGTGCTGCCACCGTCCCCGCCCTGCCCCGGCGAAGCCCCAGAGCCGGTAGCACTTCCCGCGGTACCTCCGGTGGCATCCGCCGTTCCGCCGTTACCCCCGTTCCCTCCCGCAGAACCCGCTCCGGTGCCGCCGGCGGCACCGCCGCCCCCGGCGACCACCAGCAAGGAGCCGCCCGCGCTGACGCTGGAAGCTCCACCCCCACCCGGACCTTCGAACTGGGCACCACTGGCCGCGCCGGCCCCGCCCGGGGCGCCGCCGTTGAACCCGCCGACACCACCCCTCCCGCTGCCGTTGCAGCCTTTGCCGCCGGTGCCACCGACGTCGATGGTGAACGTCGTCGGGGCGGTGGTCTGCGGCAGGGTGGTCACCACCTGCGCCCCCGTCCCGCCCGTCCCCGTGACGGAACAGGCGGTGCCGGTGTTGTCGGCGCCGCCGGCGCCGTCCGCGGTGATCGTCACCACCGCCGCCGCCGGAACCGTCAAGGTCTGCGCAGCGCCGGTGAAAGTGAAGGTCTGCGACGGATCAGCCCGCTGCGCCCGCACTGGCATGGTTTCCACTGGTGCGGCGGCCACCGGTGGAGCCGTGGCCGCCAGCAGCGCCATACCGGACAGCAGCGCGCTCCCCACCGATACCACCCCCACGCGGCGCTCCCCACGTCGTTCACCCGAGCCAACCGGGTCGGACGCGACGGCGGTACGGACCGGGGTCGTCCCACCGGCCGGGGTCCTGTTGAACTCGGCCACTGGCCGTTGACGGCTGACCCGGTACCACGGCAGATCGCCCTGTCCACGCGTACGAGCATTCATCCGCGGGTTCACCTCTCCTCACAGCGAAGCGCCCTGCGCCCCTCACGTTGCAAGTCGCGGGCATGACTGGATGCCTGACATAAATTCAGGACAAAACATCATTAAATGCCCTGATCCGATCACTTCGAGGTAGTGAGGCGATGGGATACCACGTGTGTCGCAGCGGGCCGTGCGGCTAGCCGTAGAGGGCGGTGACCCGGGCCAAGGAGTGAGGAGATCGTCTCTCCGTGAACGGAGACACACGGAAGATCCCGGGAAACATGGCCCAGCCTCGCGGAGAACAGCAGAACCCGAAGGCAGTTCTCTTCTTTCCGCCCTGCCCACCTGCTTTCCCGCCCTGTCGGTCAAGCGCGCACCCCAGATCGCCCGGGCGGCGAGCGCTTGCTGCGCCCGTGTTGGACGTGCCGGGGCTCGATTGGCGGGAAGGAGGGTTTGCTGCTGGAGCTGACCGAGAAGGCCGGCCCGGACCGGCTGGAGTGCCCGCGGTGCGAGCGGGACCGCACCGCGGGCAGGACTTGGGCCGGCTGGTGCTGCCCACGCTGACCAAGCGTGAGCAACTTGCCGCGCTGGTCTTTGCCCCGGATGATCCGTGGTGGGGGTGCTGCAGGCGAAGCTCTGCCCGCCGCGGAAGCGCCCTCGGGCGCGGCTGGATGACGGGTGGCCAGGTGCGGAGCAGGGCGATCGCCTCGTCGATGCGGCCCTGGCGTTCGCGGATCGTCGCGAGCAGGCTGGCCGCCGTGTCCGGGTCGAGCCAGCTGCCGGGCGACAGCTCGGGCGGCCGGGGATTGCGCTGCTGGAGGAGGGCCACGGCGTCGTGGCTCGGACTGGCTGGAGTGCCCGGGCTGCGCACACCCTCCGGAAAGCCAAGGAGGCCGTCGGCCCGCCGTGCAAGTCGTCCAGGAGACGCTGCACCGTTCCGTGCTGTGCCCCGCTGCTGGTCGCGGGTGTCAGTCAGGAGCCCGCTGTTCCTGCGGCCGCTTCGCCGCAGGCCCGGCATCGGGGCCGGTGGTCTGGTGTGGGTGGCTGGAGGGTGTTCAGAAGCGTTCGCCGTCACGGGGTGGCCTCGGGTGTCTGTGGTCTGGTGCTGTCGCGTTGGGCTGTCGCGGGCCTGTGACGTGGGTGGGTGCCGGGACCCCCGTGTGTGGTGGGGTGCGACAGACGGGTGGGACAGGGGCTCAGGGCTGCCTGGGCGCCGAGATCGGCCGCTATGGTGCTGGTGGCCGGGCCCACTATGAGCCCCGTCTGCGGATCCAGCCCGCTGGGACCGGTCGGGCGATACCTCTGAGTCCACCGGGAGCAACCCCGGCGGCAGCGCGGCCGGGGCCCGCGCAGACTGGAAGGGCAGGCCGGTCCGCGTCCGGACCCCCGAGCGGGCAGCGGACCGGTGTTCCTCACCCGCGCCGCTTCCCGCAACCGCCCTGCGTGCCATCGCAAAGGGGCCGCTCTTGGGTGGCATGTTCGCGGCCGAAATTTCGCAGGTCAAAGGCCTGGCATCGGCTGATCGGCGGGTCTAGCATTCCCGGCACGGCGGCCCCACCACAGCGCCCACCGGGCCGTCGAGCAGAGCAGCCGCGTCTCCTGTCGGCGCTGCTGGCCTCCCACCGGCCGGGCCCGCGCGGAACGCAGCCCCTCGTTCCCGGGCCAGGCCGCCTGCGCCTTTCGACAGCAGACTTGTCGCCAACGCCGCCGCACCCGCGCGGCTGGAACTGTCCGCCTCCCGCAGTCAGCCCGCGCCCGCCGACCGGGACCTGGGCCGGGCAATCCTCGACTCCCCACTGGTGCGCGGCGCGATGTGGCTGCGCTGGACCCGGCACGACGGCATCCGCACCCTCCACCACGGTGCCGGCCTGGCCCGCGGCTGGGGCTCTGCTGGGCCCTGAGTCCCTTGGCGATGTTCTGCTGTGTCCCGGCTCGCGCTAGGGGATGTCGGTATGTTCAGCGGGACAAAGGTCCGCGTGGGAGCCCCCTGCCCAACATCTCTCAGCCACCGCCACCGCCACCGCCACCGCCATCGCCGGGACCGGGCAGAGCGATGGTGTTGCCGCACAGGTTGAGCGGGATGTTGATCGGGGCCTGGACCAGGTTTCCTGACAACAGTCCCGGGGATCCGATGGCCGCGCCCTCCGCGGTGGTACCGCCGACGTTCACGCAGCCGGCTTTGCCAGCCGCGTTGCCGAGCGCTTGGGCGGGTGCGACACCGGCGACCAGCAGGCTGCCTGCGGCAGCAATAGACGCGATCACGCTTGGGAGAGCCATAAAGAGCAGCGTCGCAGACGCGCGTTCGTCTCAGGCGGCGGCAGGGCGGCATGACATCCCATCATCACCCTTCTGGTCGCTCGCCCGGTGTGACCTGTCGTGGTCTGTCGGGTTCGTATTGGGGTGTTTGAGGGTTTTGTGGTGTGCTGGTTGGACCAGTTGGGGGTGGTGTCAGGGGTAGGTGGGGGGTGGGTTCAGGGTGGTGTTTCCGGGCCTGTCCCGGTCACGTTCCCGTGTGTGTAGTAGGCATGCCAAGCCGCCCAGGGGTCCGGCTGTCGGGTTGGCAATGTGTCGGGTTTTCTGGCGTGCTCTCCGGCTGTTTTTCCTGGCTTGTTCCAGGGGATTTCGTCGGTGAATTCCGTGCGGGTTTTCCGGGTTTTCTGGGGTGTCTGTGTCTGCTTTCGGTACCGGCCTGGGCGCCCGCCGGTTCGGCGCGTCGGCTCTGCTCCGGTCGATCTCGGTGGCCGCTTGTCCGGGCCTGCCTCGGTGGCGGCCGGCCGCGGGGGCCCGTGCTGCTGCGCCCGGCCCTGCCCGGCCCGCTCGGCGACGTTCCCGGGCCTGCCCCCGACGCCCCGTCCCGCTGGTCCTTGGCCGCTGTCCTCGGCGCCCGTTCGTTCGTTCCGGCCGTCCCGTCCCCGTCTCCGGGCCTGCCCCGGCGCAGCGGGGTCGTTCCAGAAATCTGGAACGACGGGTGACGAGCCTGCCGCTGCTCCGCCTCGCTCGTCGCGGCCGCCGTCCTCGGGCCGCTGCGTCCCGCTCGGCGCCCGTCGTGGCCGCCGCCCGCCCCGTCCTCGCTGGCGCCTGCTGCGCCGCCGCCGTCCTGGCCGCCGGGCGGCCGTCCCGGCTGTCGCGGGTGCTGTCGCGTCGGGGTGCCGCGTGGGGTGTTGTCATCTGGTGTGACGTGGGCGGGGACCCGGGAAACCCTGTGTGTGGCAGGGGTGCGACAGGCCGGGGTGCGACAACTGTGCCCTCGTCGGCCGGCGGTCTCGGACGTAGGCCCGTCCCTGGTGTCCTGTGTGCCGGTGGCCCGGCCCGAAGGGAGCCGCAGGCCACCGTGCCCGCCCGCTCCGCCCTGCTCCCCGCCCGCCCGAAAAGGGGCCCGCAGCCTCACCCGGACTTCCCCGGTCCCCTGGCCACTTCCCGAGGGGCCGCCAGGCCCCGCTCCCGGCTCTCCTCCCACCGCCCTCCGGAGGGGCCGCAGGCCCCGCCCCCGGCTCCCGGTGGCGCCGCAGACGCCACCCCCCGACCACCACCAAGGGGCCGCCAGGCCCCGACCCCCTGCCGAAGGCCCGCAGCCTCTTTTCCTGTTGTTCCGTGTCGTGCTGCGCCCCGCTTTTCGGGAGAGTGGTGTCCGTGTTTTTCACGGTCGGATGCCGGTAGCGGGTTAGTGCTCAAGGTGGTATTACGATCTAAGATCTGCCCTGGTTGGAAGGAAGCATCGTTTCTGGCGCCTTTTACTGGATATTTCGTGGTTCGGTGGAGCGGGCGTCATATCCAGGCAGACGGGCGGGTTTTCCGGGGTGTTCCGTGCGGTGTCATGGTGGCGTTCTCAGGACGTTGTGAGGGCGGCTCAGGTGACCGTCCCACGCGGTCTCGGAAGCCTCGTGCTGCGCCCCTTTCCCCGCATGCTGCGCCCCTCTCCCCGGCGCCTTTAGGCGGGGTGGGGTGCGGTGCGCCGCAGGGGCTTTTCCCGGACTTCCAGGCGCCCCTTTCCGGGGTGGTGTGCTCGGCGTTTTCTGCCGTGTGCCGGGGAAAGCCCTGGCCCCGTCAGGACTGGGGGGTGTGCTCGTCCGGGCCGGGCCTGCGCGCGGGGCAAGGCCGTGACAGCTCTTGCATCTTCGAACCCCGGCCCTGGCACGGGGCGAGAGGCCTGCTTTGGGGGCTGTCGGCCGCAGGCCGCCGCGCTGCGCCTGGCGGTCGCCCCCGAGGCTGGCCCGGGGGCCCGGCACGGGCGTCTGGACGGGGTGCCGGCCGATGTCGCCGGAGGACCGGACCGGTGGGCCCCGACAGGGCCTCATCCCGGGTGAGACGCCGGCGTCGGCAATTCGCGCCACATCGTCAACGGGCACCGTTCCGGATATCCCCCTCCCCGTCAGGGGAGGGGGATATCCGAAATTCACGCCACATCGTCAACGCCCGGGGCCGCCCCGCAGGGGAGGCCCTGCTACCCGCAATTCACGTCACATCGTTAACGCCACTCATGGCCGGCCGCAGGCCCGTGCCCAACCACCCATCAACTAACCTCGATATTTCGTGACGGTCCGTCGGTCTATCCGGCGGGCCGTTTCGGCTTGTTCGGGCGATGTGGGGCAGGCTGGTGGCCCGGCTGTCGCGTC
>NZ_JBVISA010000049.1:0-7426 GCF_055575755.1 Kitasatospora sp. NPDC034035
GTGATCATGAAGCGTAGAGAACTCCATGATCGGGCGAACCGTGCCTGCCCTGCTACTACCGATTAGCTCGGCACCTACTGGCGGACGCCCTAAGTTCGACGTTGGCCTGGTCGGCCTCACCCTGGGCGCCCTGCCGGGCCGACCTGGCGGCGCGCAGCTCCTGTTCGGCGGCTGCGGCCCGCTCGGCGGCATCCCGCTCGGCTGCCTCAGCCGCGGCCATGGTCACCTCGACCTCCTCCCGTTCGCGTTCACGCGCACGCTCGCGTTCGGCTCGGGCCCGCGCGGCCGATCCCCGGTCTTCGGACGGCTCGCCGGCAGCACGGGCAGGAGTACGGCCGGAGCGCTCTGCTCGCTTGCGGCCCGTCGTGCCCGAGCCCGCGTCGACATCGTCCGGGACGTCGGGTTGCGCGGTCTGCGTCCCGCCGGGGGCGGTGCCCGGCCACAGCGGCGGTTCCAGGGCGGCGGTCAGCCGGCCTTCGGCCAGGGCCTGGGCGGCGTCCGGGTCGGCGAGCGCGGCGGACAGCGTGCGGTCCAGGTCGGCGGCCGCGTCCGCGCCGAGCGGGTGGCCGGCGGCCGCAGCGTTTCGGCGGGCCTGCTCGGCCAGCGACCGCACCAGCTGGCGGCGCTGGTCGGCGAGCGCGCGCAGCTGGTCTCCGGCGAGGTGGTCCTGGGCGTCGCGCAGGGCCTGCCCGAGGTCCAGGAGCTGTTCGACAAGGTCGCGGTGGCGGCGGGCGAGGGCGTTGGCCGCCCACGCGGTGAGGGTGGGCCGGTGCAGCGCGCGGATGCGTTTGGCCAGGGGCGGGTCGGTCTTCTTGACGTCGTCGGCGCGCGCGTTGCGGGCGGCGGTGAAGTCCGGCGGCGCGAGGGCGTAGAGCGTGTCGGCGATCTCGTCGAAGTCGTGCGGGCTGGCCACGTTCGGACTCTACGGCCGGCCCGGTGTCCGGGCCCGCCCTGAGGACGCCGGGCCCGGGCGCCGGTCTACCCGTCGTCGTCCGTGCGCGTGCGTGCCCGGGCCGAGGCCGAGGAAGTAGGCGAGCGCCTCCGGAGCGCTGTCAATCATGGCCTGCTGTTCCTCCGCCGTGCCGCGGTCGCGGTCGAAGCACCCGATCGAGCAGGCGAGCCACGGGTTCCAGGGGGCCCTGCGGCCGCAGGCCTCGCACACCATCGTCGCCGTCTCGGGCATGGGCACCTCCGAGCCGCTGATCTGCCTTCTTCTCCACGCTAGCGCGGGCGGCCGTCGTCACCGGGCCAGTACCGACGAGCCCGGGTCGGCCTGCTCATCGGTGACGGTGGTCGTTGGGGGGCCTTCGGCATCGTCACCGCCGGGGTCCGGTCCTGCCCCTTCATCCCCTCGTGCTCGTGCCGCGGGGGTCTGGAGCGAGATGGCTGTGACCTGGGGTATCGCGGGGCGAACGACTTGAATCGAAAATCCGTTCGATCTAACTTGGGGGGTGTGACCGCCGACGTTCTGTTCTCCCTCGCCCCCCGCCCCGGGGCTCTGCCAGGTGATGCCGAGCGGGCGCCCAGGGAGCTGATGACGCTGCCCGGGTACTACCAGGACACGCGGCGGTGGCGTCTGGTGGAGATCCGGGTGGGAGGCGGCTGGCAGCCGGCCATGCTGACCGTGTGGCGGCGCCCGCCGGGCAGTGCGGTGTGGGTGGTGCATGTCACCTGGGGCGCCGACGATTCCTGGGGCTGGTTCCTGTTCGACGAGCGCACGGTCAGGCCGCTGCCAGAACCACAGGACGAGCCTCCTGCCGGGTCACCGTTCTTCGGGCGGTGGCGGGACACGACCGTCGTCCCGGCCGAGCTCGCTGGCCAACCTGCCCAGGACGGTTCCGACGGCTGCTGGCGTCTGGCGTGGGTCCGTACGGGCGGGCGGTGGTGCTCCGCCCTGGTGACCGCCCGGCGCCGCCCCGGGCCGGATCTGCCGTGGATCGTGAGCGCTCGATGGGGCGAAGACCGGCAGGCGGCGTGGCTGATCGCGGACCCTGTCACCCTTCGCCCGGTCGTCTCGGCGGAGACGGGCCCTGCCCGTCCCTCTGCGGGCGCGGGTGGCTCGTCCGGGCCGGCGGAGGTCTTCGGGACCGGGGGAGGGCGGTGAGCGCGCGGATCGCCCTCGTACCGGATACGGCGGAGTCCGTACGCGGTGAGCGGCTGGCGATCCTGCTGGAGGAGACCAGTCCGGCCGCCCGTCGCGCCCGGTTCGAGGCCGCTTCCCGGCCGGTCCTGCCCGCGCTGGAGCCGCTGTTGCCGGGCGGCCGGTTGCCGAAGGGGGCCGTGGTCGAAGTCCTGGACGCCAGTCTGCTCCTGGCGGTGGCGGCGGGGCCGGCCGCCGCGTCGACCGGCGTGTGGACGGCGATCGTCGGCTGGCCGGAGGCCGGGTTGGCTGCGGCCAGGGCCTACGGCCTGCCGTGGGAGCGCACTGTGCTGGCCGATACCCCAGGAGAGCACTGGGTCGAGATCGCGTCCGTCCTCGCCGACGCCTGCGACACGATCATCCTGCGCCCCACCGGCCCGTCGGCCCCGCGCCAGCTCGCCCGCCTCGAACAACGCCTGCGCACCACCGGCGCCACGCTCCTGACCCCGCTCCCCTGGCCCGGCGCCGCCGAGCTGCGCCTGACCGTGAGCGGCTCCGCCTGGAGCGGGCTCGGTGACGGGTACGGCGCTCTCGAGTCCCGGACGGTCACTGCCCGCTGCGTCGGCCGGGGCCGTGCCGCCCGGGCGCGAGAGGCTTTCCTGCAGCTGCCGGACGAGCACGGTGGCGTGAGCGCCGCGGTCCCGGTGCCGGCTGTGGCGCGTCCCGGCGGCGCGGAGGCCGTTGCCGCAGTGGCCGCCGTCGGCTGACAGGGGGTTGGACCGCCCGGACGGTCTGTCAGCCCGTACGCGGAGCGGGTGAGCGGGTTCGGGCAAGAGATCCGCATACAGAAACAGTGATGCTGGTCACATTTATTACCGAAAGTGGCCAGTCGGCTACTCAAAAGTAACGGGCGCGAGGCCCGGTTGAAGCGGGTGGACCCGGCTCGCGGCACGTGTCATTGTCACGCTGCGTTGCCGTTCTCGATCTTTCCGTGAAATCCTTCTAGATGGATGAGTCCAAGGGATCCGGGATGGCCGCAACGAGGTTGACTGCGCCTGCTCAGTTCAGGCGCCGCCGGTAGTAGGAGATCGTGACGACCACGAGCAGTGGCCCCCATAGCAGCAGTGGTGCGTAACAGGCGTCCATCACGACGAGCGCCGGCCCGGTCGGGGCTCCCTGAGCCCCTCCGAAGCCGCCCGCACGGGGGATCGTCAACAGCATCAGAACGGCCGCGCCGAGCAACGCCGGAATCACCGCCGCCAGCGGCGCGACACGCTTCCCTCCGATCAGCGGGATCCAGCCCGGCACCACCTCGCCCCAAGGCTTGACCAGCCCAAGTGTGAGCAATGTGAGCCCTTCGGTACCCAAGCTCATCGCGATGCACATGGCGCTGAACCAGCCAGGGATGTCCAATCCCGTGGTGCTGAATCCCACCGGTATGCCGACCCCCATCGCGATCCGCCAGATCCCGGACGGCACAGCAGTGAGTGCCGCAATGTGCGCGACTCGGACCACCCAACGGGCAGGGGGCTGACTCTCGGAGACGGCAGCGGCTATCGGTGTCCCAAACGTGACCATGGCCCCATGCTGTCTCCGCGGTCCGCCCCGCCGAATCATGCGCAAGGTCCAACTCGACTCCCCCGCGCGGGGGATGGAGACCTTCGACTTCGACCGGACAGCCGCCGACACCCGACTGCCCGCACGTCAGCCGATTCCAAGGGATCGCCTGCGGGCATGGCGCGAGGGCGTCCAATGTCGGTGTGTGAAGACAGAATTGGACACCCTCGCAGCGGCACTCTACGTCAGGATCGACGACCAGCTGAAGGCTTCGCCGCATCTGGCTCCGTGGCGCCCGGCGGTCGGGATCGCGCCCACGCTCAGTGACGCCGAGCTGGTCACCCTCGCGGTGATGCCGGCGCTGCTCGGCTACACCTCGGAGCGGCGGTGGCTACGGCGCGCGAACCGGGACTCCCGCCGCCTGTTCCCATACCTGCCCCAGCAGTCCGGGTACAACAAGCGGCTCCGCAACGCATCCGAGCTGATCAAGCACATGATCAGGATGCTGGCACAGGACACCTCGCTGTGGAGCGACGACGTCTGGGTGGTCGATTCCACCCCGGTCGGCTGCGGCTGCTCACGTGAAACCGCCAAACGCTCCGACCTCGCCGGCTGGGCCGAGTACGGCTACTGCGCGTCGCACTCCCGATACTTCTGGGGCCTGCGCCTGCACTTGGTCTGCACGCTGGGCGGACTGCCTGTCCTGTTCGCGCTCACCGGCGCGAAGGCCGACGAACGCGAGACCCTGCACGGCATGCTCGATGCCGCACCCGACGTCGCCGCCGCCCATCCGAGGCAGACGATCATCGGCGACAAGAACTACTACGGCCGCGACTTCGAGCGCGACCTCACAGAACGTCACCTGGAGTTGCTGCGCCCGGCCCGCAAGGGCGAACCCGAACGGGCCGGGGCACATCTGTTCAAGCCGCTGCGGCAGGTCATCGAGTCGATCAACCAGACCTTCAAGGGGCAGCTCGACCTGGAACGACATGGCGGGCGCACTCCGGCCGGAGTGATCGTCCGGGTACTGATGCGGATCTTGGCACTCACCGCCGCGATCTGGTTCAACGACAAGACCGGCCAACCCGTAAAGCGATCCTTGATCGCCTTCGACCGCTGATCGCGACGGCATCCCTTGGACTCATTCATCTAGGCCATATGCGTGAACAGGGGTGCTCGTTTGCAAGTCTGAAGGCGGGCCACACGGTGGCTTCGGCGTGCAGAACTTGACGTCGTACCTGACCGAAAGAGTGAGATGGACACCCTCTGCGACACGGCTGCAGCCCTCCAGCCGGTCCGCACCAACGCCCGCCTGCGGCCGGCGCTCGCCCGGCGCAGGCGCACGCCAGTGCGGGAGCACCCCGGTGAACGACGACAGCTTCGCGGGCAGTGAAACCGGCCCGGCCGTGCACGAGCCCGTCGACCTCCCCTTGGACTTCGAGGCCTACTTCCTGGCCAAGCAGCGGACGTTCCGCGGCTACGCCGCCGAGATGATCGGGGACCTCGCGGTCGGCGACGAGGTCGCGTACGAGGTGTTCACCTACCTCGCCCACAACTGGGCCCAGGCGCTCGAGGCCCCGGACTTCGAGCAGCACCCCGGGGGATCCTGGCCGGCGCGGTCATGTACCGGGTCCACTGGCTCCGGCGTGAAAAGGACCTGGCTGCCCGTCTCAGGGAGGCGCGCCGCACGCTGAAGCAGATGCACCAGGCCCTCACCCGGATCGAGGGCGGAGCCGGCCTCTACACCGCCCTCGCCGAACTGCCGACCCGCCAGTGCGAAGTGTTCGTCCTGCGCACCAGCATGGGCTACACCGCCGAGTACAGCGCGGAGGTCCTGGGCATCCACCCGCGGACCGTCGACTACCACCACCGCCGCGCGCTCGCCGCCCTCGAACGCCTGCTGACCACCCGACACGTCCTGCGCCGCACCGCTGCCGTACCCGGGCCCCGCCGCGAAGGAGCCGACCGATGAAGCCCGAAAACCTCGACCACCTCCTCGACGCCCCCGACGACTTCGACGTGCCCGCCGCGCTGCGCCGCATCTCGGCCGACGTCGCACGGATTCGGCGAGGCCAGCAGCCGCCGCCTGGCTGGTGGGCGGAGCAGGACCGTGCCCGGCAGTGCCTGGAGACGGTGGTTTCCGGGGAGATCAGCACCACCCGGCTCGCCCGGATCACCGATCTCGCCGATCTCCTGGACGACCCCCGGGGCCCACGCGACCAGTGTGTGGAGGATCTGGTTCAGGAGATCGAAGGGCCGGCTGTTCGGTTGCCTGCTGCACTACACCGGGCACCCCGTCAGCGCCGAGTTCTGGTGGAAGATCGGGGCCGGCGCCGGTGACCACACCTCGGCCTGGTGCCTGTACCTGCACCACCTCGGCCGAGGGGAGATCCGCGAGGCCCGGCTGTGGTTCGAGCAGGCCGTGAGCGTCGACGAGGACCTGGGGCCGGGTGTCCCCATGCCGGCGGTACCGGAGATGCCCGACTACTTCCGGACCGCCCCCATCGTCATGGGCACCCGCACCGCCAAGCCCTCCACGCCCTCCGGCGCCCTGGCCGTCGAGGTCGACCGCCTGGTGATGCACACGGGCGACGACACCGACGGCCTCGTCCCCTGCCCCGACCGCCGCCTGGCCGACCGCGTCGAGGAGTACGCAAGTCTGCGCTGACCAGGCCCGCCGCGGCCGGACGACCGGCCCACCCGCCCACATTCCGCGAGACATCCCCCCAGCTACGCCAGCCACCAGCCACCAGCCGCCCGGACCCCGGGCGCCAAGGGCAAGGGCAAGGCGTTCGTCGGCGCGCTGCGCCAGGTCGTCCGCGCGGTGCGCGGCGGTGAGCGCGACACCGAGGCGCTGTCCGGCATCGCGGAGGCGAACACCACCCGTCGCCGCACCAAGACCGGGCAGAAGGCCCGGGTCCGGGGCAAGGACGTTGTCGGCGCGCCCGGCGAGAGCATGGCCGGCCGCGCCGGGAAGCAGGCCATCAAGTCCGGCGCGAGCCACCTCGCCCCGGTCGTCCATGAGACAGGCCAGGCCGGCGGCCGCCTGGCCTTCACCGTCCGGATGAAGGCCAACCAGTACACGATGTCGGCCGGCTCCACGGAAGACTCCCCGGGGCTGCGTCGCGGCTTCATCCCGCGCGCGGACGGCACCGAGGAGCGCACCTACGGCTCCGCCAGCACCGGCGGGTTCGACGCCGCCGAGTGGTCCCAGCGTGTCGCCGACCACCTCGGCGACGTCACCGAGGCGATGCGGGCCTGGCTGGTGGAAACCGGCCGCGCCGTCCAGGACGCCGACATCGCCTACCTGGAAGTCCGCGGCTGGATCCCCGAGGACCAGCAGTAGGCCCGGCCGGCTGTGACTGAGTGCTTCAGTTGGCGGGTGAGCGGTCGAGTTGGCGGGTTGAGCACTCGGCGGCGAGATGTGCGTCTGAGCCGGGTAGAGCGGCGATTATGCCGCAACTCTGCTGGGGTCATGGGAACTCGGCCGTCGAGGTCCGGCCGCCAAACCCGCGTGGTGATCCACACGGCACCGCCAGTGCCAGCGTCCGCGCGTCGCGGCTCCACCTTCGGCAATCCCTGACCCGGCAGGGATCCACCGTTCTGCGGCACGGGCCTCTCCTGGCGATCGCTCGTGCCCATCTAGACCTGCTAACAGTGGAGTTGACGCTCCGATCCCGCGAGTCGGGGGGGGGGGTGGTTTTGGGGGGGGGGGTGCCCCGCTCTCCGCAGGAGGGGGTGCCCCCCCTCCCCGCCGCTCCCCCCCCCCCGATCTTCCCCTCCTTGGGG
>NZ_JBVISA010000049.1:7436-43888 GCF_055575755.1 Kitasatospora sp. NPDC034035
CCTTGGGCTTTGAAGCGCTTCCTCCATTTGAAGCCATCCTGCCCCCCACAAAAAGTACCAATGGCGGGTCCACCCCCCCCCCCAAGTGAACACCCTCCCTCGTCGCCCCACCCCCCCCGACTCCCCGGTCACAGGCGGAAGGGGTTCCCGCCCTGCGCGGCGATCACGTACCAGGCGGTCGCCCCGGTGTGGAGGGTGGAGTAGTAGAGGTCGCCCTCCCCCGTGTCCAGGCCGTCGTGCGAGGCGGCGACGATGCCCTTGCCGTCCGTGTTGGTCGCGCCGCTCTGCGCCTTCTGCAAGGTCGCCATCAGGGCCGCCGCCTTCGCGGCATCGCCGTCCGCACGGCGGACCTGGTAGGCGGCCAGCAGGTGGGCGGTGCCCTCGAACCAGACGCCGGTGGTGTCCTTACCGCTGAAGCTCACCCCGCTGTACGGGCCGTCGGTGGCCGCCATCCGCCCGGCCGCCCAGTCGATGGCGGGCGCGTAGGACGGGTCGAGGGTGGCCAGGTAGCTCCAGGTCTGCACATCCTCCGGCTCGACGTCGTCGTTGGTGGTCACCCCGTCCAGACCGGTGCCCGTCCACAGGTGGCCGTTGGCGGCCTGCACGGACTTCACGAACCGGAACGCGTTGGTGGAGCGCTGCGCCCAGCCCGCGTCGCCGGTGACGCCGGCGAGCATGGCGAAGAAAGCGCCGGTGTCGATGTTGTGCTCCGTGGCCTTCCAGGTGAGCGGGACCATCGTCTGACCGGTGCCGTCGTCGTTGCGCAGGCCGCCGGTGTAGCCGCCGGCACCGCGGGTGTCCGCGGCGTTGTTCTGGATCCAGTTGGCGGCCTTCAACGCCCCGTCCAGGAAACGCTGTTGGCCCGTCACCCGGTAGAGCCGGGTAAGCGCCATACCGGCCCAGGCCATGTTCCCGGTGTAGACGGAGAACCCGCCCACGTACGGCGCGCCGCTCGCGGTGACGAACGGGCTGGGCTCGTAGGAGGCGCGGATGCGGCCGTCTGGGGTGATGTCGTGGGCCTGGGCATACAGCAGGCTGTCGCCGAGTGCCGTGGCGTGGGCGACGTCGTCGGCTCCGCCGCGTTGCAGGAACGCGGTGATGACGAGCGCGTTGTCGTACGTGAAGGAGGCCTGGAAGCCGTCCGGGCCGAACAGCTTCGGGTCCTCGAAGTGCCCGCCCTGGTAGCTGCGGGGCACGCGCAGCGTGCCGGCGGTGCCGTGGGCGTCGAGGCGCTGGGCGAGGAAGGAGTAGGCCGCGTCCATGGAAGGCCCGGAGGGCTTCACCGGCGGCTGCTGGGACGGCAGGTGCACGCTGCCCGCGGGAGGGGGTCCCGGCGTGGTCGGCAGGTCGGCGTCCTCCTCACCGACCGGCACCAGTTTGAAGAGCTGGTTCTCGTCGTTGTGGTCGCACGGGGCGTTCCCGGGTGTCGCGACGCTGTTCGGCACGCTGGCGCCGGGCCACAGCGCGAGACAGTTCCCGCCCTTGATCTGGAGGTGGAAGTACCAGTGCCCGCCCTCCCAGTCCGACAACTGGAGTCCGACGTCGGCGGACTGGCCGAGGTACTCGTTGGGTGCGGCCAGGTTCCGGAACAGCCAGCCGCCGTCCGTCGTCTGGAGGAGTTCCCAGTCGGCCCGCGGGTCACCGGGCCGGGCGCCGACGAGCCGGCCGCTCGGCAGGTCATAGGCCATCGCCGTACCGTTGCCGTCGACCAGTTCGTCGTGCTCGTGCGGCCTGGGGTCGGAGCCTATGTCCCCGCCCCCGCCCCCGCCGCCGCTGCCGTAGTCGACCCAGCTCAGGTGCCCGGTGCTCCAGTCACGAACGCCGATCTTGGCACCCAGCATGGGGAGGGCGTCCTCCAGGCCGACGAACATGATGCCGCCCGTGCAGCTGGTCGCCATCGTCCTCCCCGGCGTCTTGCAGCTCCAGGTTCCACCCGTCGTGGCCGAGACGATGCCCAGGGCCGTGATGTTGGGCGGCGCCCCCGGAAGGCCCGGGCCGCCTCCCAACACAACGGGGCCTCCGCTGTCGCCCCTGCGGGCCGCGATGGACGAGTTGTCAGCGGCGGTGAACTGCTTGAGGGCCTTCCAGCCGTACATGTAGTGGTGCTCGACCTCGCCGCCCAGGTTGTCGACGCCCTTGGCGTAGTAATCGGTCACCTTGGTGGTGACCTGGATGTTGCAGATCTCGCCCGATCGCGAACCCTCGTTGCAGATCCAGTTCCCCGTGTGCGCGACCTGCGCGGCGCTCACCCATTTCTTGGTCTGCGAGATGCTGGACTGGTCGGCTGCGCCGCCCGTCCAGATCTGCTGGTTCATCGTGACGTTCGAAGACGGCTTGATGACGGCCGCGTCGAGGTAGACAGGCCCCCTCTCGTCCGGGCGGATAATCTGCGGTGAGATCCGGGTGCCGATCGCCGGCCCCTGCCCGCCCGTATCGTCGACGCCGTACCGGACATTGGTCTCGTTGTTCGGCAGGAAACAGTGGTCCGCGGTGAGCATGGCGTCCTCGCCGCGGTAGTTGATCGCGAAGGCCGTGCTGCAAAACGGTGCGATGATCTGCGCACCGCCGGCACCCGGATCGTTCCGGCGCGAGGGGTCCCCGAGGCTGATCGACTCCGTGCCGTTCGATTCGACCGTCACCGGAACGCTCACGGACGCCACCGCCCGCCGCAGCCGCTGTGCGTCGGCCTCGCCGCCCACCACGGTCGCGGTGAGGCCGCTCCCATCCTGCGGCATCGCCACGTCGGTGATCCGCACTCCGGCGGACTCGGCGAGGCGCGTCACCTCGCGCGAGGCGTCCTTCAGGTCCTGCGCGCTGTGCGGCGCCGGCTTGACATCGACAGGCACCGGGCTCTGCGCGACGACCGCCCGGACCTCGGGCGTCAGCTCGCCGTGCCAGTAGATCGTGAGGTGCTTCTTCTCGGGGGCGGCGACCACACCGGCGAAAGCCCGGCTGCCGATCTGACCCGACGCATGTTCCACGGCCGAAGCGGTCTCGTTCATCTTGCCCTGGATGTCCATCAGCTGATGCCAGGACAAGAAGGGTGCAGGACTCCCGAAGGAGTTCGCGACGGGGGCGATCCCGGGAGCCGCGAGCACTCCCACGACGGCGGTCGCGGTGGCGAAGGCCACGAGCGGCCTTCGCCACCTGCCCCCGCGGCGGGCCGGATCTTCGGCGTGGTGGACCAACTGGAACTCCCCGGTTTCGGAACTGCGGCGCCTCGGCGCCCTCTCACCTGTGCAAACGGGCGGGGGTGAACGCGCAGTTCAGAGCAGGGACGGGTCGGTCACCACGGCATAGCGCCAGCCCGCCGCGGCCGCCGACTTGGCGGCCGCGGGAAGCCCGGGATGTGCGCGACCTTCCCTTCCGACCAGGTGAACCGTAACCGGAACGGCTGGGCCAGCACCTCGTCGAATCCGCTCGCGAAGTCCAAACCAGCAGCAGCCACCGCTCGGCCAGGCTCTCGAAGCCGTGCTGCCGACCGGTGGAGACCAGGCACTGCAGCCCGGGACGGTGCCGCACCAGCGCTCCTGCCGTGAATGCCGTCCACGGCACCCAGGACACCGCACGTCCTGCGTGAGCGGGCGATATCACCCAAACCGGGTTCACTGTCCAACTCTGGCGTTACCCTGCTTGGCCAACGCTCGACTCGCCAACTGAAGCGCTCAGTCACACCCGACCACATGAGGCAGGGCAAGATCCCGATCCCCCTATCAAAAGGAGACCCGCCATGACCAACATCCTCCAGCTGTGCGTCTACCGCCGTGGAAGCCAGCTCACCGCCCAGCTCGAACAGCTCGACGAGGACGGCGTCGGTCAGGGCTACCGCCTTGCCGGGCCCATGCTTCACAACATGGGTGAGCTGGTTCTGTCACAGCAGCTCACGGTTGAGGACGCCGACGGGATCCGCCGGATGCTCGACCGTTCCTTCCCGCCCGGGCCCGCCGCCGCGGAGAGTTCCACCGTCTCGGCCCCGTAGCCCCGGGACTACGCAATCGCGCACTCACGGGCAACCGGAGGGGGGTGCCCAGCAGGCTGGGTACCCCCTCCCCGCGCGGTCCACCGCCCCCGTCGACCGCCCCCCGCGGACCGGCCGTCGGCCACCGTTCTGCAGCTGCGCCGCCCCGCTCGGTGACCCGCCACCTCCCCGCACCACCCGGCATACGAAGGAGAAGGGCAGCCGTGGAGACCACCACCACCGCCGCCGCCACCGCCGAGCAGGACGTGCCGGCCGGGCTGCGCGCCCAGGCCGAGACGCCCGTCCCGGCGCAGCCGCCCGGCACCGCCGTGAACCCGCTGCCGCTGCACTGGTTCCAGAAGGACGCGGTCGCGGCCGCGGTGCGTGAGGTGAAGGACGGGGCCGGGCGACGGTGGTCGCGGCAACCGGCTCGGGCAAGACGCTGATTGCCGCCGGCTGCGCCCGACGTCTGGCGGCGAAGGGCCGGGTGCTGGTGCTGGTGCCGACGATCGAGCTGCTGGAGCAGACAGCGGAGTCCTGGTCGCTCAAGGGAGGGCGCCGGGGCGTGGCAGTGGCGGCATGTTCGCGGGAGGAAGCGCTGGAGAGCGCGGAGGCGGGCGGGCGGATCGACGCCGCGGTGACGACCGCCCCGGCCGCGCTGACGGACCTGGTCAACGGTGCGCCGGACGACCACCCGGTCACCGTGTACGCGACCTACGCCTCGCTGGAGCGGATCGTCGAGGCCCACTACCACTGGGGCCTGGCGCAGTGGGACCTGGTGGTCATCGACGAGGCCCACCGCACCGCCGGCTCCGAGGGTAAGGCCTGGGCCGCCGTCCACGACGACGACCGGGTTCCGGCGAAGCGCCGCCTGTACTTCACCGCCACGCCCAGGATCGCGGACGACCGGCGCGCGAAGGACGGCCTGGCCGACCTTGCCGACGCCGACAGCGAGGGCGCGGAGAAGCTGCCCGCGCTCTGCTCCATGGACTCGGAGGAGATCTACGGCAAGGTCTGTGTCACCTGGACGCTCGGCCAGGGCATCGAGCACGGCTACCTCGCCGACTACCGCGTGCTCGTGCCGGTGGTGACGGACGAGGACCTGCGCGAGCTGCTCCGCCTCCCGGCCGTCGCGGACCTGCGCTCCCAGCGCAGCAACGAGGAACTGCTGCGCCTGGCCTCGCAGATCGCGGTGCTGCGCGCCATCGCCGACCTCGGGCTCCGACGGGTCATCACCTTCCACTCCCGGGTGTCCGCAGCGCGCGAGTTCGCGAACACCCTGCTGGAGACCTCGGAGCTGCTGGAGGACGCGGAGCGCCCGGAGCGGATCTGGGCGAAGGCGGTGGCCGGCACCGACCGGCTCAAGGACCGCCGGGCCGCGTTCGCCGACTTCAAGGCCCCACACCGGTGAGGACGGCGAGGAGTGCGGCATCCTCGCCAACGCCCGGCTCCTGTCCGAGGGCATCGACGTTCGGGCCGTCGATGCCATCTGCTTCGCGGACCCGAAGTCGTCGGTCATCGACATCGTCCAGGCCGTCGGGAGGGCGCTGCGCCAGTCCTACCGCGAGGGCAAGGTGTCCTGGGTCATCATCCCGGTGTACCTGCCGACGCCGGAAGTCGGCGACGACACCGCCACCGCGCACCCGGCCGAGGTCCACGACGCCGGCGAGGCCGTGAAGGCGGAGGCCGACACCGAGATCGAGGCCAGTTCCTTCCGTACGATCTGGCGGGTCCTGCGCGCCCTGGCCGCGCACGACGCCCGGGTGGTCGGCCGGATCACCGAGCTGCGCGCCCACCGCTCCCAGGGCACCGCGCACACCACCGCGGCCAAGGCCTCCGAGGGCGAGGCCAGGGAGGGCGAGCAGCAGCCGGCGCCGGTGGAGTCGCCGATCGAGTGGCTGCGGATCAACGCGAAGCAGCACGCCGCGCGGATCCTCCAGACCGTCAAGCTCCGCGCGTTCAACCCGCGGGCCGTGGAGTGGCAGCGGATGCACGCCGTCGCGGCGGTCTTCCACCTCCAGCACGGCCACCTCGACCCCACTGACAAGACGAAGCACGCGGACCTGATCTCCTGGCTCACCCGCCAGCGCCACCTCAACGGCCAGGGCCTGCTCGACCCCGCCCGGGTCAGCGAGCTGGACGCGCTCGGCATGATCTGGTCGAAGAACGCCAACGCCTGGGAGCGCGGGGCGGCCTATGCCGCCGCGTTCCACCGCCAGCACGGTCACCTGGCGATCCCGGCGGCGGCGAAGCTGGACGACTACGCGGTGGGTGCGTGGATGCGCCGCCAGCGCAAGGCCGACAACCTCACCACCGACCAGGCCGCGAAGCTCGACGGCCTGGACGAGCTGTGGCGCCTGGAGCCGGACTGGAACCGCTCCTACCGCCGCCTGCTCGCCTACCTCGCCGCCGGCGGAACCCTGGACGGCCCGGCGAACCGCACCGGCCTCGCCGACGACCCCACGTTCCGCCCCGGCGCCTGGCTGCGCAAGCAGGCGGGGGCCCGCACCGAGGGAAAGCTGACCGACCAGCAGACCGCGCTCCTGGACGCCCTCGACCGGCACGCCGAGACCGTCGCCGGCTAACCCGCCCCGTACACCTCGCCGCCCCGCTCCCGACTCCTGGAGGCACCACACGATGACCGACACCACCCCGGAGCCCACCGCGGACGAAGACCTCGACGAGCGGTTCCCGCTGGCGCTGTACCGCCACGACAACGGCGAGCTCATGATGCCGACCACCCACGTCACCGCCTGCTGCGCCACGTCGCGGAGACCGTGCGGCTGTGGCGGGTCCGAGGCCAGGTGCCGCTGGACCTGATGACCACGGATCTACGACGCCCTGGTGCACTACGCCGCCGACCTCGACACCGCCATCGCCGACGCGCACGGGCAGTGCGACCCGACGGACCGGACCCGGGCCGACGAGGTCGCGCGCTACCTGGACGAGGTGGCTGGCGCCTATCTCGCGGCCGGCTGACCCGTCCCGCATGCTCCGCCGTCCCGGCCCACCCCGGCCGGGACGGCACCCGTTCCGAGGAGAGGCACCACAGGATGACCGACACCACGCCGACCCGCACGCTGCCCACCCCGTTGCCGGGCGCGACCGGACCCGGCGCCCAGCGCTCCCCGGCCGCCACCAGCACGCCCGGGACTCCCCAGCGGGGACCGGTGATGTCGAGTCCGTCCTTGACCAGGTGGCGGCAGGCTCCCTCGATCACGCCGGTAGGAACGGGGAGCCCGTAAAGCTCGGCACCGGGCGGGTCGGCGCGGACGGCGGCGAGCCCGGTCGGTCGAGTCGGCGCAACGCCAACGTGGAACCACTGACCACCAGTGCGACCACCAGTGCCAGCAGGAGAGCACCGAGCAGAACAGTTCCGATCCGTACCGTCCCGATGTGCTTCTCGGTGCTCATTGCAACCCCGCAAGTACCATCCGCATTGCCTCCGCAGCGCCGGCCAGCGTCAGATCATCGGTGGACGGCCCGGCCCTGTAGCTCACTATGACGACATCCCCGCCCTGCAGTGCCGAGACGATCACGTAGGGGTAGGTCTGATCGGAATGGACCTCCGCGTACGCGAAGTGCCCGAACCCGGCCAGGTCCACGGTGTGGCCGAGGCTGTCACCGGGGCCCAGAGCGAGCTTCTTCTGCGAGCTGAACGAGGCCATCGCCTCGTCGGCGGAGGTACGGAAGGCCGTGGGCGCGCTGCGATCCACAAACACGGCCAGGGAGGCCGTGTTCCCGGTCGCACCGATGTCGGACTTCCACTCACATCTCGTCCGCAGGCCTGGCTCATTGGACGTGAGGCCTACGACCGCGGCGGGCACGAGCCGTACCAGCAGCGCTGCCGGCACCAGGGCACAGGCGCTGGGCGGCCGCTCCGGCGCGGATGGTCGGCCCACTACCTGGAAGGCCAGCACCGCAGCGGCCGCGTACACCACCAGGGCGATCGGTGGTGACACCCCGCGCGTCCAGGTCCGAGGAGATACTGACATGCCGTCATGCTATGCACTTCAGCGAGTCACCCCAAGAGTTCGGTCAGCCATCAAAGGAGCGGAACGCGACGTTCAACTCGCAATACGTGACCAAGCGTTGATCTGAATCCTGTGACCTTCACCTCGTAGCGTAGAGGCCGTGACTTCAGGGGAATTTGGGAGTCATGGCAGAGAAGGGGCGGAAGTTCGACGCGGAGTTCCGCGCGGGGGTGTGCGGATCGGGAGGTCTGGCGGCCGAGGCCGCGCGGGAGCTAGGGATCAGCCGCGGCCAGACCGGGCCACCAGACAGGGCAAGAGCCCGAGTGCGATTTTGTTCCCGGCTGATCCTGCCGTGCCGACTGATCCGTGGGCGTTCCAGGAAGAGTGCGCTGCCGCGTTCGAGATGACATGGACGGTGCGGGGCCTCACCCCTACCACGATCCGGACCGCCTCAACCGGACCCGGCATACCTCCGAGGGTTCACCGCTGGTCGGGGCGCCGCCCACTGCGGTGCGTCTGGAAGAGTTCTTCGCGTTCGCCCGCGGCATCACGATGCGGACGCTTTACCAGGACTCCACCCGCAACCAGTCGACCCACTGAGGAACCCCGATGATTACCTGGCGCCGGCTCGGCGAACCCGACTTCCCGCAACTGAGGCAGTGGCTGGCACAGCCGCATGTCGCCCGCTGGTGGAACCACGAGAGCTCCCCGGAGGCTGTCGAGCGCGACTTCGGCCCCGCAGCCGGGGGGCTGGAGCCGTCTGAGGACTTGCTCGTCATGCTCGACGGCGAACCGATCGGCCTCGTGCAGCGCTGCCGCCTCGCCGATTACCCCGACTACCTGGCCGAGTTGGCGGCCGAAGTCGACGTGCCAGACGGGGCGGTGACAATGGACTACCTGATCGGCGATCCCCGCCTGGCTGGTCAGGGACACGGCCCACGCATGATCCATGCGGTCATCGAGGCGACCTGGACCGACCATCCCAACGTCACCGCGATTATCGTCCCAGTGCACGTCGCTAACCGACCATCCTGGCGGGCGCTGGAGAAGGCGGGCCTGCACCGTGTCGCCGAAGCCTCGCTGGAGCCTGACAACCCCATCGACGACCGTGCCCACTACATCTACCGAATAGACCGTCCAGCCCGCTCGGCCACCGTTCAGTGAGAAGCGATTCCCAAACCGGGGGACATGGCTGCCACTCGAACTTCCGCACGCATCAGGCTCGTTCGGGTGATCAGGTCGCGGCCGGCGCATAGAAGAAGGGCCTCTTGCCCAGTTCGGTGATGTCGAGTCAACGAACAACCAGGAGGCCCTCGTGCTCCACTCTGGCGTGCCCGCTGCGCCCGCGGCCAGCTCCGGCATGTCGTGCGATTGCCTCGCACACCGGCTCGGAAACGCCGCCGACCAGCCCGACCGGACCCGCCGCTACGGCTCCGACCTCACCGACACGGAGTGGGCAATCCTGCGGCCGCTGCTGCCGGTACCGGCCTGGATGAACGGGCAAGGGGGCCACCCTGAGGGCTTCTGCCACCGGCAGATGATCGACCAATGCCACGAAGTTAAGGATTCGGTGGTGGTGTCAAGGCGTCGGGGAGGGTGATCTTGTAGGTGTTCGGAGCGGTGCGTATGAGCCGGCCGTTGCGGGCCCAATAGCAGAGTTGTGCGGTGAGGCTGCTGAGGGGGCGCCCAGAGTTGGCGAGCCCGAGATGCCGCGCGATGTCCCGGGTGTGCATGGCCTGGTTGGAGTTCGCAGCCCAGAGCTGGCAGACCTGGCCCCAGCGGCCGGAGAGGGCCTGGCCAGGGTCCTGCGCGCTGGGCAGAGCCGGTGGGTGCACGGTGATCTCGATGACGGTGATCGGTGTGCTGCCGCGAGGACGACCGTCTCGGTTCCAGATGTTGTAGCGGGAGGTTCCGCACTTGACGATGCGGGCGGACAACCGCATCCGGCGCCCGGGAAGCAGCGCGTGCAGGACACGGGCGCCGATGTGTCCGACCAGGTCGGAGCGGCTGCCCGGCCCTGAGGCCGCAGTCGTTCCGGCCAGGTTGACGACCGTGTCACGGGCGGCCTCCAGTGCGACGGTGAAGCCGGCCCGGTCGGGATCGCAGGCGGGCACTGTCTCCACCGCGGTCACCATCACCGAGCGCAGGGCCTGGTAGAGGGTGAGCAGTCCCCACATCTCCTGGTTGAGGCCCACAGGGTCCTTCGAACGTAGGACTCGGCCTTTGAGCAGGGTGTGACGGAGTGCCAGGTAGGTGATCTCGATCTCCCACCGCTCGTGGTAGAGACGCACCAGGTGGTCGGCTGAATCGGTGCGGTGGTCGTGGAGCGTGGTCAGCAGGCGGTAGGTCCCGCCGAAGTCGCCTCCGTCGGCGATGCGGGAGCGGATCTCGGCCTCGATCACCCGCAGTGAGAGGCCCCCGATCCGGGTCAGGTAGGAGCCGTCGGGCAGCAGTGCCAGCACCGGCGGTCGTCGGGTGCTGGTGGCGCGAATCAAGAACTGCGCCCCCTGGGCTGCGATGTCTGCGAGCAGCTCGTTGCTGTCGAAGGCGCGGTCCGCCAGGAGGAGCATGTCCGAGGTCAGGTGGCCGACCAGGTCGTGGGCGTAGTCAGTCTCGCCCTTGGAGGCGGGCCCGAAGACCGCTGCGATAAGGCCGCGGGTGCCTGTTTCGCACAGGGTCATGAGCATCAGCCGGGGGTAGCCTGCCGGGCCGTAGCGGCGTTCGGTGCGGCCGAGCCATGACCGGTTGCGCTCGTGGTCGGGGACGGACAGGCTCCCGCAGCCGTCGAAGGCGACCGTGCGCCACCTGCGGTAGCGCACTCCGGGCGTGGACGGCTGGGTCAGCGGGCCGGCCAGCACGTCGAACAGTCGCTTGAGCGGGGCCACCCCGACCCGCCGACGCAGATCGCGAAGTGCCTTCTCCGAGGGCTGCGGCACCCGAGCAGCCAGTCCGGCCGCGAGTTTGCTCCACACCAGTCCAGTGCCCAGATGCTCGAACAGTCCGAGTGCGAGCACGAAGTACACCCCGACGCGCGAGGGGAGGCTCCGAAGTCGTCGCTCACGCGCCCCGGTCTCGTCCAGTACCGCATCCACCAACTCGGGTGGGATGACCTGGGTTAACTCGCCGATGTGACCGGGCGCGAACACGTCACCGGTTCCGTCCGTGACAGAGTGGGCCACTGGGCCTCTGCTTTCTCAGGAAGATCTTGGTCGATCCCCTGGATAGCAGAGGCCCCTCGCGTATCGCGCCCACCCTTGACACCGCCGCCGAGCGCTTAACTTCGTGGCATTGGATGATCGACGCGGTGCGCTACCTGGTCGCCGAGGGCGTGCGCTGGGCGAGCCTGCCCGCCGACTTCCCCAAGTGGCGGGCCGTCTACCGGTTCTTCCGCCGCTGGCGCGACAACGACTTCATCAAGGAGCTCTACGGCCGACTGCGCAAGCGTCTGCGCGAGCTGGCCGGGAAGAAGGAGGAGCCCTCGGCCGCGATCATCGACTCGCAGTCGGTGAAGGCCGACGCCACGGTCGGCGCGGCCACCCGCGGCTACGACGCCGGGAAGAAGATCAACGGGCGCAAGCGGCACATCGCGGTGGACACCCTGGGCCTGCTGCTGGTGGTGATGGTCACCGCCGCCTCGGTCAAGGACAACGACGCCGGGCGCGACCTGCTGGAACAACTGTGCGCCGAGCGCCACCGCATCGCCCTGGTCTGGGCCGACGGCGGCTACACCGGATGGCTCGTCGCCTTCGCCCACGCCGTCCTGGCCCTCGCCCTGACCGTCGTCAAACGCAGCGACGACGCCAAAGGGTTCGTGGTGCTGCCCCGCAGGTGGATCGTGGAACGGTCCTTCTCCTGGCTGATCCGGGCCCGGCGCCTGGCCCGCGACTACGAGACCCGCATCGACAGCGCCGAGGCGATGGCCTGGTGGGCCGCGAGTATCCCGGCCACCCGCCGACTGGCCCGCTCGGGCCGACCCTCCCCGCGCCGCGTCAAGCGGTCCGCGGCCTGAACAGCCCCGGCCGCGCCTCGGTCAACCAGCCCCGTTCCACCAGCCGCTTCGCCCTGAACCGGGCCGCCTGCTCCTTCGCATCACTCGCCGACCAGCCCAGATGCTCGCGCATCGCCCGCGCCCGCACCCCCTCCCCGCCGCCGGCCGCATCGCGCTCGACCAGGGCCACGATCCGCGCGCACTCGGGCGACAGCACCTCCACCCCCCAACCCCTCACGCCACGAAGGGACTTCGCCCCGCGGCCCGGCCACGCCCGCGACCGGCCCCACCACCGGTCCACCGGCCGACGCCCCAGGCCTCGCGGCCTCATCGGCCAACTCGGCCAGGGCCGCCACCGTCTCCTCCCGGGCGATCACCGCGCGCCGCGCGGCCTCATCCGCCTCCGCCACGGCGGCCTGGACCCGCTCCAACTCGGCGCGCAGTTCCTCCGCCCTGGCCAGCGCCACCCGCTCACGCCGCTCCAGCACCCCCAGCACCGACGGCATCCGCCACCTCCGACCATGCCCCCGCACCAACACGACGGTCCGAGCATGCCTACCGAGCGACGGCCACGCACCTCACCTGCGAAAACGTGACCCTACCTTCGGTTTGGGAATCGCTTCTCACGTCACATGCATGTGAAGTCGGGCCGTCCCGTCTCAGTGAGGGATGGACTCATGGTCCATTTTGGGGGCACCACAATCACCAAAATGAACCATGAGTCCATCCCGGATTCCGCCCCTCGCTCTCCCCGCCCGGCCGGTGGCGGCACGTGCCCTGCCGGGAAGCCGGGACCGGGCGGCAACCCTGTGATCCACGCGGACCTGACCATGCAAATGGCTGGGCGCGGCGCGCTCCGCTACCGCACCCTGGCCAGCGCCAAGGGTTGCGCTGGACCAGCCCCTGCCGCCTGCCCTGCGCCGCCGGATCCGTCGTCAGGGCCGTGGCCGGCCCCGCCGTCGGCCCGTCGCCGCACCGGTCACGCCGAAGACGGCGTGACACTGGGCAGTTGCCCCTCGCCAGCTGGCTGATGCCCGTGCCTGGCGCCGAGCGGCCGGTGCAGCGTTGCCCGCAGCAGCAAGCCATGCAGCAAGGGTGACCTTGCTATCCCGCTGCTCGGCGCGGGCCACTGGGCAGCAGGGTGCAGCAAGGTCACCCTTGCTACACCCGTTGTTGCCGCTGCTTCCGTGTAGCAAGGCGATCCTTGCTGCACGCCGGGGCTGCGACTGCGACGGCCCGCGCGGGTGAACGGAGTGCGACTGCGACCGGCCGCTGGCTGCGCAATCGCCGACCGGGCTGCGACGGTGCGACCGGCGTCGCAGCCGCCCGGCCCCGGGCGCGCAAGGACCGGTGAGTTCGCCGCACACCGGGTGCGACGCAAACTCCCCACCGCAGGTCACGACAGGTGCGAACGGGATCGCACCCGCCCCGTCGCAGGCCTCGGGCATGGCCCGGCGGCCCTGCCGCCGACGCCGCCGGCAGGGCCGGTTGTTGCAGCAACGATCGGGCCCGCTGCGCATGCGCAACGGCCGGTTGCAGCATCGGATGCGCATGCGAAAGGACGGTTGCGCAGCGCTGCGCAACCGGTGATGCGCGCTGCTGCGACGGGCCGCCGCTGCCCGCCGGGGCGCGGCGTTTCTCCCCGGGGCAAAAGGCGATGGCCGATCCGATGCTGTTCGGCGCGCCGACCTGCACGGTCTGCGGCAAGGAGATGGAGCCGAGCAGTACCGGTCGCCCCCGGAAGTACTGTTCGAAGGCGTGCTCCTCCCGGGCCGACCGGGCGCGCGAGCGCGAGCGTCAGGAGAAGGCGCTCACCGCGGCCGCCGAAAACCCCCGGGGCGAAACCCCGCTACCCGCCGACCTGCCCGCCGACGGCACGGCCGTCGGGCTGCTGGAGCTCGGCGAGGCGCTGCGCCGGCACGACGAGCGCTTCCTCCTCCAGCTGGAGCGTGCGGAGCGCGAGGGTGACGGTGCCCTTGCCCGCCAGGCCCTGGCCGACGTTCTCCGCGCCGCCGAGGGCCTGGTCGTGCGTCACCGCGAGCTCGCCGAGCGGATGCTGAGTGCCCACCCCACCCAGGCCGCCGCTTCGGAAGAGGCCGCCCCGGAGCCCCTCGTTTCGCCCCCGGGGCGAAACGGCGGCCTTGTTCGGCGGCTCCCCGGCCACGGCCGGGCCGGCGCCGGCGGCTGCTCCCGTACCGGCTCCGGCGAGCGGCGGCCCCGCCCCCGAGGATCGGTCCGCGCCCGCCGCGCCCCGGGGCGAAACTCCCCCGTCGACGGACCCTGCCGCGGAGCGGCCGCAGGCCCTGTCGGCGCCTGTTCCTCCCCGGGGGGAAAGGGAGCCCACTGCGGGGCCCGCCGCCATGGCGTCCGTTGTTCCCCGGGGCGAAACGGCGCCCGGTGGCGAGCGGCTGCGCGAGCTCGTGGACCAGCGGCTCGCCCAGCAGCAGACCGCGCCCCGGCCCGCCCCGGCTCCGGCTTCTTCCGCACCGCAGCAAGCGCCCATCGAGGTTCCCGTCCCGGCCGACCCGATGCACCGCCGGCTGCCCCCGAGCGACGTGCGCATCGCCCTCGATGCGGGGCGGTTCGGCGACTGGTGGGCGCTGGCCGGCTGGACGGTCAACCCGGACGTCTACCTCGTGACGGGCGAGGGCCATCAGGTCGGCTGGGTCGAGCGCGGCCTGGCCGGCATCGGCGACCGCTGGGTGGCGGTGTACGAGGGCTACTTCATCGGCGACATCAACACCCAGGAAGCGATGCTCCACGACACCCCCGAGCAGGCCGCCTTCACCGTCCACACCGCCTATCTGCAGAACCTCTGACGGCCCGCCGCCCGTGATCCCGGTCACGGACAAACCGGGAGGACAAGGGACCTGACCGGGGCGAACCGGGCGGGACAACGTGCTGGTCAAGGGGCGGGGTCAGACCGCGGACAAGGGGTCGGTGTGCAGTGTCGGCCGCGTCCGGGTGCTCGCCCGGGTGCCGGGCCGGCCATCGCGCCGATTCCGGCCTCCTGCTGATGGAAGGCCAACCCGATGTCCACCACCGCGCTCGCCGCGCCCGATCCGGACGACGGCGTCCAGGCCGCCGGCCACCTCCCCGGCCGGGCGGCGAAGGCCTCGCCCGGCCGGGACAAGGGGCCCGGTGCCGCCTCCACCGGCACCTCCACCGATACCTCCACGCCCCCGACGGCGGCCCGGCCCGTTTCCGCAGGCCAGCGGCCCCGGTCAAGGGGCGTCGGGCGTGGCGACAACCCTCTTCCCCCTGATGCCGAGGTGCGGTGGAAGCGGGGTTCGACACAGCCGGTCAGGAAGGGGGTCCTGGTGTCGCTTGCCCTGTTTCAGCGCGCCACCGGCCGGGAGCTTTGGCACCTGGTCTGCCCGACCCAGCGCAACGACCGGGCGACGCGCGACGCCGTGGTCGACCTGGAGGCCGCCGGGAGGGTGCGCCAGGAGCTGCGCCTGCCGGACAACCGCAAGCTGTGGACCCTGACTGCGGCCGGGCGCCGCGAAGCCGCCGACCTGCTCCCGGCCGGGACGAAGCTGTCCGCGCTGCGCCCCGAACGGGACGGCCCGGGCGCGGCGTTCTCCGAGCACGCCCTGGACGTCGTCGCCGCCGCCGGCCTCCTCGCCCGCGCCGGCATCGGTCACCTCGGCGCGTTCACCACCGAGGTCGAGCACGCCATCCCGCACCGCCGCTCACTGTTCACCGACCTCGTGCTGCGCCACCCCGGCGCGAAGGTGCCGGTGCTCCTGGTCGAGGTCGACCGCGAGAACGAGGGCGTCGGCACCCTCGTGGAGAAGCTGGCCACCTACCGGGCCTGGTGCGAGCTGGCGGCGAATGGCGCGGCCAAGGCGGCGTTCGAGGCCTCGCTGCGCCGGACCGGGACCCGCACGCACGACCTGCGCCTGTGGCCCACCCTCTACCCGGCCACCGGACGGGAGGGACTGCCGCCGGTCGCCCTGGTCCTGGAGGCCGGCCGCAAGCGCACCCGCCCCGGCGCGGGGCCGCTCACCCCGAAGGAGAAGGAGGAGAAGGCCAAGCGGGACCACCAGCGGCTGCTGAACCGCATGGCCGAGGTCGAGACCGCCTCCGAGGACGCCTGGTACGCGCCCGCGTACAGCGGCTACGCCGCCCGCGACTACCACCGCGCCCTGCCGGTCGTGGCGACCACCCTGCCGCTGCTGCGCCGCTTCGGCGCTGATGCCCCGGTCTGGCACCGGTTCGGCCGCCGGGGCTGGCACACCCTCGCTGCTGCGCTGGCCAACCGGGACGGCGACCGGCTGCTGCACGCGGAGCGGGCTGCCGCCGACCAGGTCCGCCAGGAACGGGAGCAGGAACGGCAGAGGGCGGAGCGCGAGCGCCGCCGTCCAGCCTGCACCCGCTGCAAGGTGCCGTTCTCGGACGCGCGGTGGGAGATGCGCGAGCGGGCCGCCTGGGACGACGACGGGCTGTGCCCAAGCTGCCGCCAGGCCGACGCCGACCAGAAGGCTCGCCAGGAGGCCGAGCGCGAGCAGGCGGCCGCCGAAGCCGCCGAGGCCGAGGCGAAGCGCCACCGCTCCTGGTGGCGCAGGGCCTGACCCCGCTGTTCCCCGGTGCATGGCGCTGACCTGCACCGGGGAGTTTCGCCTCGGGCCGGTGAGTTTCACCGCCAGCCGGTGAGCTTCCCCTCCCAGGGCTGGTGAGTTTCGCTGCCGGGGCCGGTGAGTTTGCCCGCCGTGGCAGCCGGGCCACCGGTGAGTATCAGGTATCTGGGCAGGCCAGAGGCCGGGTAGAACGGCCTCGTGCTGCTCTGTACGGGTGGCGGGTTCGGCCCCGGCGCGGGGCGGGCAGAGCTGCGGCATGACGACACCTTCGACCAGGCGCCACCGCCGCCCGACCGCCACCGTGCCCGCTCCTGCGGTCCCGGTCCGCGCTGTGAGGCCGCCGGCTCCTGTTCGGCCGGGCAACGGGTGCTGCCGGACCTGGTCCAGCGAACATCTGACGCCTGGCGGGATGGTCGTCCAGACGACCTGGCACGAACCCGTCTGCCGAACCTGGGGCCAGCCAGCCCGGTGATCAAGCAGTTCCACCCCGCGCGTCCAACCGGCGCCGATAGGCTCGGCGTATCGTCGAAGGGGAGGAGCGGACCGATGGCGCAGCCGAACCAGTATGCGCCGGAGCCGGTGGCCGACTGGATCAACGACGTGTGCGGCTGGCAGGACCAGACCCGCGGGCTCCGCGGACACCTGCCCTCCCAGCTGCGCCTGGTCCGTGACGCGGACCGCTGGTGGATCGGGATCGACGCCTTCGCCCCGTACCTGCGCGTCCAACTGTGCGCGGGCCGCATCCTCGACGACGGCACCTTCGCCGATGTCTCGGCCTTCCTCGACGGCACGGTCAACGCCACCGACCGCGAGGAACTCGCGCAAGCCGTCCAGGAACTGCGCAAGCGACTGGACACCCCGCAGCCGCCGAACGCCTGGGCCGCCAGCCGCTACGGCTTCCCCAAGCCCTGAGCTGCCGTCACACCTCGAGCGGAAGTCCCGGCCCCGAACACGGGAAGGCTGCCCCGTGACCAACACCAACCTGTTTCAGCCCGGCACCACCGCGGTGCGCCGCGACATCCACGCCGACCGGGTGTGGACCGCGATGCCCCAGCGCGTGATCGAGAGCCTGGCACCGACGACCTGGATCACCTCGACGCGCACCGGCGACGACACTATCCGCAAGCAGGGCCTGGAGGACCTGGCGGCCGGCACCTGGACCCTCGGCCGCTACGGCCGTTCCGTATCCAGTGACTGTTGTTGCTGGCGGGCTGTGAGCTTGAGGTCGGTCTTGAAGCTTGGGTGTTGATGGTTGGTCGTTGATCGTTCTGGACAGGATGCGGGTGTCCCATGGCTGAGGGCGACATCGATCACCCGTAGCTCGGGGCCAGCCACCCTTTTGCACCGTTGAGAGGACTGCACCGTGTCAGTCGAGAACGAAAGCCCCGTGCCTGCCTACAGCTACAGGGTCACCATCGGTGACGAAGAACTGGCGTTCGCCTCCGTGTCCGGGCTGGAGATCCCTCCGGAGATCGCCGCTAAGGCAGGCATCGAAGCCGTTCCACTCTTGCCTGAGTCCGCCAATGGCCCCGTGATCACGTTCACGAACGGTGCTCTCCAGGACCAGCCCGAGCTCGCCGCATGGCTCAACCCCGCTGACGACACTCGCACCGGCAAACGCGACATCAGCATCAGCCTCACCAACGAGGCCGGCACTGTTCTGTTCATGACCTGGAACGTCGTCAACGCCTTCCCGACCGCCATCAGCGCACCCAACTTCGATGCCAGCAGCAACGAAATCGCCATCGAGGAGGTCTCGTTGTCGGCAGATGGTTTTTCCCTCGAATGGCACTGATGGGCTGCCCCATGGCCTGGCGGTGCCGCAACGACTGACGCTGCTGGTCCGGGCAAGGCCGCTCGCCGATGGAACGCACGGCCTGCCGCAAGGGGTGAGGCCCGAGCGGTCCCACCTGGGCCTACCGGGAGATCCCCCCACCGGGTTTGCGGATGCCGCCGGACCCGCGCTGGGACGGGGAGGCCAACCAGGACCTGCTGGGGCGAACACCCACGCGTCACGAGAACCGCACGCAGCGCATCGCCGAGCCGACCATGCAGATACTCCTGGGCTGGGCGATCCGCTTCGTCGAAGACTTCGCCGATAACGGAACGCCCCTCTGCTCCCGTGCCAAGTGCCACAACACAATGGCGGGATAACCGGTGGGAGGGCACCGAACTGCTGAGCCACTTCCTGGCCGGCGGCGTCCAGGCCGTAACGTCTGCCGCACCCGCGACGGCTCCTCGCCCAGCGCCCGCACGGTGCACAACCTCGTCCTCCAAGCCCACCTCACCGATGCCGGGCTGCGCACCGCGTACGCCCGCGAGCACCTGGTCGTCCGGGCGGAAGCCCGTCAGGGCTGATGCGTTCTCAGGTTGTGAGATGAAGTAGCTCGCACGCGTGGGCGGGGTGTGACCGGTAGTGGTCACGCGGCCCGAACCGTACGCGGACGTATCAACCAGCGCGTACGAAGCAGGGCCAGAGCGCCCGGGTAGGTCGCTCACCCGTTGGCTGTGGCCGTGCCGGTCATCGTCCCCAGCCGTTCGGGGGATACGCGGGCCGCATCCGGCGCGCTTCCCACCCGCTGGGGTATCCCTTGGTGGAACGAAAGGGAGATGATGCCGCTCTATCTATCGAGGTTCAGCTACACACCGGAGACGTGGGCCAGGCTGATCGTCCACCCCGAGGACCGCGCAAAGGCCGCTCAGGCGTACATCGAGTCCGTCGGCGGGAAGCTCCACGGCTTCTGGTACGCCTTCGGCACACACGACGGCTACAACCTGTGGGAGGCCCCCGACAACGTGTCCATGACCGCGGTTGCGCTGGCGATTAGTGCAGGCGGCGCGCTTAGCTCGTTCGAGACGACAGTTCTCCTGACCGTCGATGAAACCATGGATGCCCTGCGCAAAGCCGAACGAGTCCAGTACCGGGCGCCGGGCGCGTAGCGGTCCAGCGCCAGGGCTGATGTGTTGTCAGCAGGCGATCTTGAGGAGCGCGGTGGCGTGTTCGGGGCATGACCGGTAGTGGTCGGCTGCGGCGGCGATGTTGGTCCAGCCGGCCTGGCGCATCAGGCCGATGGCGAGGTTGCGCAGGGTGGCCATGGCGCGGGGCGCGCTGCCGGTGCGGACCCTGGAGGTGTCCTCGGCGAATGTCACGTCTCTCACGTGGTGCAGGGCCTCCACGGACCAGTGGCCCTGGACGAGCCCGGCCAGGCGGGCGGGGTCGGCCTGGCCGGGGGTGAGGCTGGTGACGGCGTAGACCGTCTTCGTCTGGACCCTGCCGTTCTCTTGTTGACGCGGCGTCGCTTGATCTCGATGGCCTGGACAGCGTGCGGGAACAGCAGTCCGGCTTCGACGGTGCATACCTTCAGGCGTCGGACCTCTCGGCGTCCGTGCCCGGTGGTGCGGGTGCGGTCCAGCAGCGGTATCTGCTGCCAGGGCAGGCGGCGCAGTTGCCGGCGCAGCTTCTTCTGGTTGCCCTTGGCGACCAGAAGGTAGTGCCCGCCAGCCGCGATGATCTTCTTCGCGGTCTTGCGCTGGGTGTGCATCGCGTCGGCGGTGACGACCACGCCGCGCAGGTCGAAGCGGGCCAGCAGCGGGGCCATGGCCAGGATTTCGTTGCTCTTGGCCGCCACCTGGCGCTGGGCGATGACGGTCTGGCTGCCGTGGAGGGCGGCGGCCAGCAGGTGGACTGCCGTCTCGCTGTCGGTGCGTGAGCCGCGCACCGTCTTGCCGTCCACGGCCAGCCCGATCAGGGCTTCGTCCTCCTCGACGGGATCGGCGGCGTGATGGGCGAGCCAGGTGCCGACGGCGTCGTCCAGGGCGTCGCCGTCGATGCGGGCCAGCAGTCGGCCGAGCGTGGAGGCGTTGGGCGTGGCGCGGGTGAGGCCGAGTCCGGCGCGGACCTGCGGGTCGGTGTCGGCTGCGTACCGGGCGATCTGCGCGAGGGAACGGGCTCCGCCGAGCACCGCCGTCAGGCACAGGGCCAGCAGCACGCCGATGCGGTAGCGGCGCCCGCGCACCCGGCGGGGATCGGGCACGGCGGCCAGCACCTCGGACAGCGAGGCCAGCTTGTGCGGTTCGATGGACGGGCAGGGGTCGTTGGCGTCCTCGCAGTGGCGCGCGAGGACGGTGATCAGGGAGGATGGCACGCGGACGCGACTCCAGGACGATCTTCGGTCTCAGAAGCCTTGATCATCTGGCGTCGCGTCTCTTGCTTCCACTCCGGCAAACCGCCCATCAGGTCTCAAAGCCGACGAGCCGACCTATCCCGCCAGCTGAGAACGCATCAGCCCTGGGAAGCCCGTCGATCGCATTGTCGGTGATGTGCCCGAAGTATTCGGCGTTCGGGTCGTGTGGCGGTGGTGTCCATGCATTGCGAGCACATGGCGGTGATCGGAGCATGAGTTCGCATTGATGAGGATCCTTTAATATTTTCCCACTGGTAACACGAGTGAGGGCCGGATCTGTTTTGATGTGAATCCCCGTCCTGAGCCCGCCGAGTGGTGCTGGCGCTGTGAGCTGCAAGAATGCAGCCCTGTCTGATGGGCGCAACGGTGCGGTCCCGGCCATGCATTGCTGGAATTGGACAGGCTGGTTCGGGTTCCCGGCTATTGCCCTCGGGGCGGGGTAGCGTTTTCCTCTGCTGACTCAAAGGGGGCGGAAGATCATTTCTCCCCGGAGCGATGGCACGTTCAGCGGTAGCCGGCCAGCGACAAGGAGTGCACCATGATCAGTGCGGCGGAAGTCATCGGCAGCGAGGTTCGGTTGTTCCGGGGGGACCAGGTGATCTTCATCGATCTCTCCAATGGCGGCATCACCTACAACGGGCAGACCACCAAACACGGCTCCTTCGCCCAGGTGTCACCCAAGTTCGCCAACGGCATCGACGGGGCGTACGTCGTCGGCCAGGACATCCGGTTGTTCAGGGGCGGGCGGCTCGTGGTGATCAATGCCGCCAACGGCAGCCGCACCTACGACGGCAAGATCTCCGGGCACCCCTCGCACGCCCAGGTGACGGCGGACTTCTCCGAGGACATCGACGACGTCGTCTACATCGGCAGCGACATCCGCATGTTCAAGGGTGACCGTCTGCTGGTCCTCAATGCGAACAATGGGAGCGTGACCTACGACGGGCTGATCACCCGACACCCTTCGTTCACCCAGCTTCCGGGCGGCTTCTCCGGTGACTTCGACGCAGTGCACTCCATCCGCCAGGAGGAGGTTCGTCTGTTCAAGGGTGACCGCCTGGTGGTCCTCAGCTGGCGCGATGGGCACGTGGTCTACGACGGGCTGATCACCAAGCACGCCTCGTACCAGAACCTCCCGGCGAGCTGGGTGAGCTGAGGTCCCTCGGTGACCGGCGCGCCCGGGAGGAGGCCGAGCGCGAGCGGGCCGCCGCGGCCGAGGCCGCCGAGGCGAAGCGCGTCCGCTCCTGGTGGCGCCGCTCCTGACTGGGTAGCGGGTGCAACACGGGGCCGCAACACGTGCAACGCGCGGGCCCTGGCAGGCTTCGCGTTGCACCCCTGACCTGCGCGAACCACCGGGGGAACCGGGGTGCAACAGCGTGTTGCGCTCCGCGTTGCACCCCCTGGCCTGCGGTGGGGAGTTGTCCTGTGACAGCGGAGTCGGGACGGTTGTCACCGAAGTGGGGACAACGGCTGTTTGTGACAGCGATCATGGGAAGCTGGCCGGTTTGTGACAGCGAAGTTGGGAAGTAGGGGCGGGCTGCTGGTGCCCGCAGAGCGGCATACTGCACGTCGTGGATCGCGAAGACCTGATTGCTGCCCTCGAACGGCATGAGACTGCTGCCGCCGGCCATGTTGCCCTGGCCCTGCGCGCTGGGGCTTCGTTTCGGGTGTGGGCCGAATCGACGGTGCCGGCCAGCCGGCTTCTCGACATCTGGGCTTGGCGGGCCCAGTGCATGGCGGAGGACGGCATCGTCACCTGCAAGGACTTCGAACAGGGAATGCCCGACCTTCAGCGTGCAGGTGACACCCCAGTCGCCTTGGGGCGAGTGCATATCGCTGAAGACTCGCGCCTGGTCTTCCTGGCCGCCGATCTGAGCTCATGCATTGCCGTGCTGTAGCACTACGAGGGCGTTGACCGGGGTCTTTCCCAACTTCGCTGTCGCAAAATGACGTTGTCCCAACTTCGGTGACAATCGTCCCAACTTCGCTGTCACGGGTCAGGAGTTTCACAGGCGGGTGGTGAGTTTCGCCTCGCGCGCTGGTGAGTTCGCCCGCCCCCGCCCCGCTCACCGGGCGCGGTTCAACCTGCTGCGGTCAGGGACACGTGCGGGTGACGCTCCCGGTCCGGGCCGGGTGAGGCATCGGGCGCACCGGTACGGTCGCCGGATGGTCGGGACGTTGCGGTTGGCGGTGGCGCAGAGCACGGTGCCGGAGGATCCGGGGGACCGGACGGCGATCCGGGCGGCGGGTGAGGGGGTCCGGGCCCTGATGCGGGAGGCCGCCGGGGCGGGGGCGCGGCTGGTGCAGTTTCCGGAGGGCGCTCTCGTCTACCCGGACAAGCGGGTGGTGGCGACCGGCCCCGACGGGACCGGGGCGCCGGCGGACTGGACCGGCGCCGCGTGGGACGTCCTGCGCGAGGAGGCGGAGCGGATCGCGGCCTTGGCGGGCGAGCTGGGCCTGTGGACGGTCTTCGGCTCGCTCCATCCGCTCACACCGCCCCGGCGTCCGCACAACAGCCTCTACGTCGTCTCCGACCGCGGGGACCTGGTAGCCCGGTACGACAAGCGGTTCCTGTCGAACACCGAGCTGTCCTACCTCTACACCCCCGGCCGGCCCGAGCCGACGGTCTTCGACGTGGACGGCGTCCGCTTCGGCCTGGCCATCTGCATCGAAGCGAACTTCCCCGCCCTGTTCGCCGAGTACGAACGCCTGGACGTCGACTGCGTCCTGCTGTCCGTCATGGTCGACGACCCCGCCCGCGCCACCGTCGCCCAGGCCTACGGCACCCTCTACAACTACTGGCTCGGCTACGCCGTCCCCGCCCAGTTCGCCGCCACCGCACCCTCCGGCATCGTCGCCCCCGGCGGGCGCTGGCTCAACCGCGCCCCGGCCCACAACCAGCCCGCCCTCGCACTCACCGACCTCGACCTCCACTCGACCGTCCCGGACATCGACACCGCGATGCGCTACGCCCGGCCCTGGAGGCGGCTGGCCCGCGCCGGCCTCTACACCGACCATCTCGCCGACGGTGACCCCAGGAGCCAGATCCGCACCGCGTTCTGACACCCCGACCACTGGTGGGAAACGCCCGGGAGGCTGGTGAGTCTCCGCGTTCGTGGCCCGCCCGGACCCGGTGAGAGGCCTGGGTACCCGGACGTGGCCGTCGGGCCGCGCGCGTCCGCGCTACGCGGCCGAGGCGTCCGGCACGTCGTCGATGTGCATGAGCCGGCTGCAGGCGATGACCCGGTCCTCGCCGGACAGCTTGGCCCAGTACTCGTCAGCCCACACCACATGGGAGGCCCGCCGCTCGGCTTCCTCCAGCCGGGCGGACTCGGCCGGCTGCTCCTCGCTAAGCCCCCGCCGGGCCGCCTCCAGATCGCCGCCCCACAACGGCAGCGCGGCCAGGAAGGCACGGCGCTCGGCCTGCACAGCCACCAGCGCCCGCTGCGCCGCCTTCAGCCCGTCGGTGTACTCGAAGGTCTTCCGCTCTTTGCCCACGGCACGGAATCGTACGTGCGACCGGATCCGCACCCGGCCGCGCCCCGCCGATACCTAATTCGTTGTTAACAGCCAGTGGGAGCCAGGGGGGTTGCTACGGGTTGTTCGAGTGCCAGGGCCGTGACGCCTTCTCGCATCCAGGCCGCTGACGTCTCTGGGTAGACCGGCGGGCGGCCCTGGCACTCGGTGGTGGCCGTGTGGGCGCCGGACGGATGCCTTGCGGATACCGGGCGCATTGATGCCTCCATCAAGAGCGGTGGCGTCCGGCGCCTTCGCGGCCATCACCACGGTCAACACCGTCCGGTTGATCACTCGTTGGTGTTGGTGGTGCGAGCCCGCCTCGCGGTGACCTCTCGTTTCTCCCGAGCCGCAGAGCTCCCGAGGAGACCGGGGCCCGTGGGGTGAGCTGGTGCCACGAACGGCTAGTGAGGTGGCGGACCGGCCCGAGTGCCGAGTCCTGGAATTAGGTCGCTGCGTGGCCCGCATGTGCTCGTGACCAGCGCAAACACCTGCGCCAAGGGGAGGAAACACGTGATCTACTGCGGGATCGACTGGGCGGAGAAGACGCATGACGTCGCCCTGGTCGACGACACCGGCCAGCTGCTGGCCAAGCGCCACATCACCGACGACGCGGCCGGCTACAAGCTGCTGCTTGACCTGCTCACTGAGTACGGGGACAGCGAGGAAGCCCCGATCCCGGTCGCGATCGAGACCTCCCGCGGCCTGCTCGTCGCGGTGCTGCGGACCGGGCAGCGACAGGTCTTTGCGATCAACCCGATGGCCGCCGCCCGCTACCGCGACCGGCACGCCGTCTCCCGCAAGAAGTCCGACCCCGGCGACGCCCTGGTCCTGGCGAACATCTTGCGCACTGACATGCACGCCCACCGGCCCTTGCCCGACGACAGCGACCTGGCGCGCGCCATCACCGTCCTCGCCCGCGCCCAGCAGGACGCGGTCTGGAACCGGCAGCAGATCGCCAACCAACTCCGCTCCCTGCTGCGCGAGTACTACCCCGCAGCCCTGGAGGCCTTCGCCAAGTGGGACAACGGTCTGTGCCGCCCCGAGGCCCGCGAGCTGCTCAAGCTCGCCCCCACCCCAACCAAGGCCGCGCGCCTGACCCGCGCCCAGATCACCGCGGCCCTCAAACGAGCCCGCCGCAAGCGCGGCATCGAGCCGGAGGCCGAGCGGCTGCGCGAGGCGTTCCGCGTCGGCTGGGCCCGCCAACCCGAGCTGGTCGAGGACGCGCTCGGCAAGCAGATGCTCGCCTTGCTCGGCCAGCTCACGGCCGCCTGCACCGCTGCGGACGACCTCGCCCAGGCGGTGGAGAAGGCTTTCCCTCAGCACCCGGACGCTGAGATCATCCTCAGCTTCCCCGGCCTCGGCGTTCAGCTCGGTGCCCGGGTGCTGGCCGAGATCGGCGACGACCGCACACGCTTCGCCGACGCCCGCGGCCTCAAGGCCTACGCCGGGGCCTCACCCGTCACCCGTGCCTCCGGCAAGAAGTCCAGCATCACGCGCCGGTGGGTGAAGAACGACCGGCTCAACCACGCCGGCTACCTGTGGGCCTTCGCCGCCCTGACGGCCTCACCCGGCGCCAAGGCCCACTACCGGCGCCGCCGCGACGACGCCGGAGACTGGCACGCCGCCGCCCAGCGCAACCTGTTCAACCGCATGCTCGGTCAGCTTTACCACTGCCTCAAGGCCCGCTGCCTGTTCGACGAACAGGCGGCCTTCCCGGCCCCTCTGATCGCTGTCGCCGCCTGACGCTCAGATGCTCGGTTCCACGCCGAGACAGGCCTCCAGCTTGGTGCGTTGGCGCTCGGGCAGGTAGTCGCCGAGTGGGGTCTGCCGCGGGCTGTGCTCGCCGTCGCAGATCCAGCTCCGCTCGTCCGCGTCGAAGGACCACGACTGGGCACCCCACATCGGGTGGCCGCCGAGCAGACGCTGGGCCAGTGCCTCGCACCCCTCGGGGGCGTCTTGGGCGATCAGCGACTCGGTGACGGCGTCCACGGCCTCGGCAGGGACTGCGGAGTCGCCCAGCACCGGCAGGAGAAGCAGCAGTCGGGCATGCGGATCGGTCACACCGACCGCCCCGTCCGGGGCGTGGAGGATCGCGGCGAGCTCCGGCCAGCACAGGCCCGGACCCGTACGGTCCTGGTCCGTGCTGGCCAGGACCGCATCGGGGCCGTTCGGGTGGACCAGGAAGTAGTCCGTGCTCGTGTACTCCTCGCCGCTGTTGTAGTGCACGACGATCGAGAACCCGCCCTCCAGCGGGACTGTGAACATCGGCCAGGCCGACTTGTCGTGCAGGCGCTCCAGCATGGCGCCGGCATCAGCGGCGTCCACACCAAAGGCCTCCGGCAACATGTCCTCGCACAGGTCGACCAGGTGCGCGGCCCAGAACCCGGGCTTGTCCAGCAACGGAAGACCGTCCACAACGGGAGCCGAGGAGTACCAGTGCCGTGCCATCGCCATGCCGTGATTCTGGCGCACGAAGATCCGCTCTGTTCGACCGCCCCACGAGCTACCCGGACATCAACTTGACGGCTTGGCGCCGTGAGGTGTCTTGATGCCCGCCCCGGACAACGCGCCGGTACCTTGACGGCTCGGTCACGGCAAGATAACGCAGCAGGTCAGATTGTTGGTGAGAGCGGTCCGGATACCTTGATGCCCGTCCCGGGCGCCGGGACGGGCATCAAGGTGTCGGTGGCGGGTGCCGGTCAGGACTTGGTGTCGGTCAGTTCCACCAGGGGCCCGGCCCGGCTTCGAGGTCGGCGATCGACCACCACACGTCGGCGCCCGGGCCTTCGTCCTCGAGGTCCTCCAGCTTGGCGACCATGGCCGGGACGGTGCGCAGCATCTTGGCGACATAGCGGGTGCGGGCGATGAGTTCCAGGTCGTCGGCGCGGTGGGCGAAGCCGGCCTGGCCGGTGCCGGTGAGGACGAACAGCAGCCTGGGGAAGTGCACGTAGCGGCGTTCCCACAGCGGCACGCCGCCGCCCTGGGCCTCGGTGGTGCCCCGCACTCCGGTCGGCAGGGGCGCGGTGGCCCAGTAGCGGGCGTAGGCGTTCAGTTTGGCGGCCAGCCGGGGGCCGCCCATGGTGCCGCGGTCGACCTCGACGAACGCCAGGTTGGTGACCCGGGCGTCGTCCGTGCTCGTGCGGCTGTAGTAGAGCAGGCCGTCCGGGCGCACGGTGCCCTCGCGGCCCTCGGCGAAGCGGTGGGTGATCTCCGGGATGAAGTCGAACGGCCCGTAGGAGTCGCCCCGGCGGCGGGCGTCGGCGAGGAAGGTGAGGTGGGTTCGTACGACGGCGAGTTGGTGCCACAGCGTGTACTTGAAGGCGCTCTTGTCGCCGGGCGTCCTGGGGGCGGGGATGTCCGCCAGTTCGGGGAAGGCGCCGGCGATCCGGGCGCCGTGTTCGGTCAGGTACCAGCCCCTGGCCCGCCCGGACTGGGGCAGCACCAGTTCCTCGGCCAGGCCCTCCTCGCGCAGCCGCCGCAGGCGGGAGCGCATCTTCTCGATGCCCGCGTCCGGGGCGGTCAGCCGAGCGCAGCTGCTCGGCGGTGGCGATGCGGAACTGGAACAGGGCGGCGAGCACGGCCCAGGTGATCTCCACCTCCCGCGCCTCGCTGTCCGGCTCCGCGCCCGTCCGCGCCCTGGCCTTCGTCCTGGCGCCGTCGTTCTTCGTCATCGCAGGGGTGCCCTTCGGCTGGGCGCGGAGCCGGGTGCTCCGCGCGGTCGCGGAAGGGAACCCCGCGAACCTTGGTGGATCCCTTGGTGAACAGCCCCCTCCGCCGCAACGATCACGTAACGGCCTCCACCAACGTTGGTGCCGCGCACGGCCACCAACCTTGGTGGATTCCTTGATGGAGCGACCGGATCCCTTGATGGCGGCCCGAATGGCTATGTACGCGGGTTGTGCCGTCGTTTCGACATGAGATTGGGAGTCGCGCGTCTGCTCGAATAGGTGCTGTTCGCGAGAATGGGAGTCACCTGCGCTTCAGTCGGCGGCGTGCGGCTCGTGGTCCTTCTTCTATAACTCCGGCCCTCGCCGTCTGCGAAGCAGCTGGAGCGGCGCCGAGCGACGCGAGGAGCCCGCGCCGGCTGCGTGGAGTGCGGCAGCGGGCGCGGGCACTACGGGCTTACCCAGGGGCGAAATGCCCGGCCGTGTGGGTTACAGGGTGCTGCACTGGCCCGTGCGGGCGCCGGTGACGGTGTTGGGGTGGCCGTCGTTGGTGGGGGGCGGGGTGTTGCCCGAGCAGGCCAGGGAGCCGCCGATGGTGTTGCCTTCGATCTCGGGGCGGTTGTCTTCGGGGAAGGGGCCGGTGCCGGTGTTGCCGGTGACCAGCAGGGTTGCGCCGATGTGGTTGCCGATGGCCTCCAGGCCGCCGTTGTTGTTCGTCAGCTGGACCGACGACTGGATCTGGTTGGCGGCGCAGTGGTCGTCGCCGGGGTCGCCGATGACGACGAACCTGCTGGCTCCGTCGACGGCGAGGGAGCCGGTGACGGTGGTGCCGCACACCCCGACCAGGGTGGAGCCACGGGAGGCGACGCTGCCCTGGATGGTGGAGTTGCCGATGAACAGGGCGGTGCCCGCGCCGGCCGTGACGCTGCCGCGGACGGTGGCGTTGAGGATGCAGGTGCTCTCGCCGGTGGCGGCGACGCTGGCCACGGAGCCGGTGACGGTCCGGGTGCAGTTGACCGTCTGGGTGGCGCTTTCCGCGGCGGGGGCCGCGTAGGTGGCGTCGCCGCTGTACTGGGCGGTCAGGGTGTGGCCGCCGGGCAGCAGGTTCGACCAGGTCAGCCGGGCTTGGGCGCAGTGGTCGCCTCCGCCGGGGGACAGCGGGGCGGTGCCCAGGGTGGCGCCGCCGTCGGTGAAGGTGACGGTGCCGGTCGGGGTCGCGGTGGAACCGCTGGCAGGGCAGACGGTGTCGGTGAGCGTGACCGGGTGCCCGAAAAGCGACGGGTTCGGCGAGCTCGTGAGCATGGTCGTCACCGTGGCCCGGGTGTAGCTGATGGTGATACTCGCACCAGCGCTGGTCACCGCGGGGCCGGTGCCGCCCGGTGGAACCAGGGAGGAGCCGCCACCGCCACCGCCGGCGGCGGCCGTTCCGTTACGGGTGCCTCCGTTGCCGCCGCCGTAGAGACCGCCACCGCCTCCGCCGCCGACACTGGCGATAACGCTGTCGGTGCCGCTGCCACCGGTGCCCAGGTGGCCCGGGTTGCCGCCGGGGGTTCCGCCGGTACCGCCCATGGTCTGGGTGCCCGGCCCACCGCCGGTGCTCGCGGTCCCGCACGTGCCGTTGCCTCCGGCTTCCCCGGCATTGCCACCCGGGGTGCCCCCCGGGTCGCAAAAGGCGAACGAGCCGCCTCCGCCGCCGCCGGCCGCCACGATGAGCCGCGAGTCGGTGGTGGTGAGGGGAGTGCTGCGGGGCCGGGTGCGCACATCGGAGGCACCGCCACCGCCACCACCGGTCTGGTGGCTGGAGCCGCCCCCGTTGAACCCACCGGTACACCGCGTCGATCCGATGCAGCCGCCGCCGTTGGTGGGAGTGCCGCCGACCTCGACATACAACGTCTGGCCCACGCTCAATCCCGACAGTGTGCCGCTGACCTGGGCGCCCATCCCACCCGGGGTACCGCCGTCACCGGTGTCGTTGGGGGCACCGGCCGCGCCGATGGCGGACACCTGCACCGAGGACACCCCGCCGGGCACGGTGAAGGTCTGCTCGGCGGCGGTGAAAGCGAACGTACAGGTGGTGGTGTTACCGGAGGTCGTGCAGGTGCCCTGGGCATGAGCGGTCCCGGACAGCGCCACCGGGGCGATACCGGCGGCACAGAGCATGCCGGCCGCAACGGCCAGCGCACGTCCACGGCGGCCCGCCCAACCGGCACGGTACCCCCTCACGCCTGAGCCTGGCTGACCACCGGCAACCGACAGTGAGAAAGTCACGATCTACTCCCAGAAAGCGGAAAGGGGAATCTCCCGGCAGGGGATTGTCTTCCGCCACCCTGGATCAGACAGCCCAGCCCCCGGCCGGCAACCGATCCGACACACCACCGAATCACCCCGGCGGTCCCCCGCCCACCCGGCATGCGCGCAAGACCGGACCGCGAACCCGACCTCCGTCGCCCAGGACGTCACCAGGCCGGGCCCGGCAGGCGGGCGGTGCTGTCGAAACTCGTGAACATTCCGCCGCGGTCTCGGAAGCCTTGTGCCTCCCGAATCGGTGTCGAAGTGCTGCCCAAACTCGTGGACGAAGCCACCCGAAATACCTTGATGAAGCGGCCGGACACCTTGATGGCCGGGGCGGACACCTTGATGCCGCCCCGGCCCGGACCGCCCGCTGCGCCCTACAGCTCCCAGGCCCCGCACCGGGCCCGCTGGGGGCGGCGAGGGTGTGCCACACCGCCCCGCCGGGCCCGTGCCGTTCCAGGTCGTCCAGCCGGGCCGCCCCGGCCCGAACGGTCGTCAGCATCTGCTCCACCACCGGGTGCAGGCCGGCGAGGGCCTGGAGGTCGCGGATCCGGTGCTGGGCGGCTTGCTCGCCGGTGTCGGCCAGGACGAACAGCAGCCGGGGGAACCGCGTGTAGTGCTGCTGCCAGGCAGGCCCCACGCTCTGCGCGCCCGCCGTGCGCCGCAGATGCACCGGGACGGGGTGGTGCTCGTGGAAGCGGGCGTAGCCGATCAGCTTCGAGGCCAGCTTCTCGCTGCCCATGGTGCCGCGGTCGACCTCGACGAACGCCCGGTTGAGCGACCGGCGGGCCCCGCCCGTGGTGTAGTGCAGCAGGCCGTCGGGGATGACGGCGCCATCGCGGCCTTCGCCGTAGCGGTGGTAGACCTCCGGCAGGAAGTCCAGCGGCGCGCACTCGTCCCCCGCCTTGCGGGCGCAGGCCACAAAGGCGGCCTGGGTGCGGGTGACGGCCAGGATGTGCCCGACCCGCAGCCTGGCCTCCGTCTTGTCCTCCGGCAGTGGCGGGGAGGCAACGCCGCGCAGTTCCGGGAAGCGGGCGGCGATCCGCGCGCCCCGCTCCGTCAGGTACCAGACATGCAGGCGTCCGGCCTGCGGGAGGATGACGTCCCCGACCAGGCCCTCGTCCTTCAGCCGGCGAAGGCGCCGGCGCATCAGCTCCGGCTTGCTGTCGGGAGTGTGCAGGACGCGCAGCTGCTCGGCCGTGGCCATCCGGAACTGGTACAGCGCGGCCACGACCTGGTGGTCGATCTCGGGTGGCATCGCCATCACGGGCTCCTCACATCGGGTGCCCGCCGCCCCGGTGGCGGCGAGCACCGTATGGAAGCCCGCGGTTCTCCCCACATTTCTTTCCAAGACCGGCCCGTACAGTCACGATCCGACAACAGGTGCGCTAACCAGTGCGACAACCGGTGGTGAGAACCGGTGCACCAATCGGTCGCTGCCTCTCCCGCCCGCAGCGCCCGGATTCCGGGCGAATGCGCAGGTCAGATGCCGTGGTGAGTGGCCGTCAAGGGGAAACTCACCACCCCGACAACCCTCTCCTTCCCCTTCCTGTCCTTGGCTTTGTGGGTGGTGGTTGGCTGGTTGGGTGGGGCGGTGGCGTTGAGGGTTCGTGCGCCTGCGGCGGGCCTCTTCTTCTCTCGCGTCCGGCTGGTGCCGGCCGCTCGCGGGGGCGGGGCGGGCTGGGGCGCGGCGGCCCGGCGTTCCGGCCCGGCACCTGGCTGCGCAAGCAGGCCACTGCCCGCACCGACGGCAAGCTGACAGACCACCAGACCGCGCTCCTGGACGCACTCCACCGGCACGCCGAGACCGTCACAGGCTGACCCCGTCTCGCACCGACTCCCGCCGTCCCGGCCCACCTCGGGCCGGGACGGCCGCCCGTATCCGTTCCCGACTCCCGGAGGCACCGCGCGATGACCGACACCACCCGCCCCGACCCCGCTGCCGCACCCGCGCGGCTGGAGCTCTCCGCGCACCCCGTCAGGCCCGCGCCCGTCGAGCGGGACCTGGGCCGGGCAGTCCTCGACTCGCCATTGGTACGCGGCTCGATGTGGCTGCGCTGGACCGGCGACGACGGCATCCGCACCCTGCACCACGGCGCCGGACTGGCCCGCGGCTGGACGGAGCGCGATGTCGACGGCCTGGAGGGCTGGGTGGCCCTGGTCGACGGCCGGATCGTCCTCGGCGCGGGCCCGGACGGCCGCCCGCAGCCCGTTGTGCACGACGAGGCCTGGCAGGCCGGCGCGACGCTGCACACGGCCCTGGCCCAACACCCCGCCGTCCCCCACGACCACGACGACGACCAGGCCGACGAGGCCGGGCCCGACGACCAGGAGTACGGGCTGCTCGGCGACGTCCGCAGCCGGGTCCGCCGGCGGGCGGCCGGGACGAGCCTGCGCGCCATCACCCAGTCCCTCGCCGCCATCCAGGACCACGTGCGCACCGCCGACCGCTACGCCGACACCGGGGACGAGAAGGCCGCCCTCCCGGCCGCCACCGCCCGCGACGAATGGCAGCGCATCCACGACCACGTCGCCGCCACCGCCGCCCCGCTCTACGACCCGGACCAGGACAGCGAACTCCAACGCGCGCTACACGCCGAACACCACCGCCGCGACATCGCCGACCGTCACGCCGAAGCCGCCTACCAGGCCCACCGGACCACCGACGCGGCCCACCGCCGCCTCGCCGGCACCGCCGCCTCGCCGGCACCGCCGCCCAGCCCCTCTACACCGCCCTGGAGCGCGCCGGCCTCCACATCCTCACCGACGAGGATCACCAGGCCGTCCGCGAACTCACCCGCCACCTCGACCCCGCCACGCTGCGCCAGGTCATGAGCTGGCTGGAGCGCACCCGCACCGCGGCCCTCGCGCTGCGTGGTCGGGTTACGGCTTGAGGTGGTCCCACCACCAGGCGATGGTGGGGTAGGGCAGGGGCGTGGTGCTGGGGTCGCTGGGCTTGTCGACCAGGGTGACGGTGTGGGGGGAGTCGGGGAGCAGGTAGCGGGCGCATGTCATGGCGAAGGTGATGTTTCCGCTGGCCACGCGGTCGAGTCCGGTGAGGTAGCGGCGCAGGTCGTCGTCGTCTTCGGCGAGGAGGTTGTCGCGTAGCTGGAGGTAGAGGGTGAGCATGCGGTCGCGGATGGCGATGGCGTCGGTGACGGCCTGCTGGAAGGTGTGGTCGGGGTGGTCGTGGCGGATCGCGTCGAACAGGTTGTGCTTCTTGACCGCCAGGTCGCGCTCGCGCAGGTAGGAGTAGCGGTCGTTGTCCAGGCCGCTGGCGAGCATGCTGGCCTCGGCGGCCGCGCGGACAGCGGGACGGGCCCATTGCCGCTCGCTGAGCTCGATGCCCTCGGTCGCGTCGATGTAGGAGGCTGCGGCATACGCCCCGACCGAGCCGATCCGCATGGCCAGGTAGTCGTTGACGGACAGGGCGGTCCCCTGTTCGAGGAGGCTGGCTTCCCACGTCATCTGGTAGAGCCACTGGCACTGGCCTGCGGCGAAGCGCTCCCATTGGGTTGGGGTCATGAGACTGCGCAGGCGAAGGCAGACTTCTCGCAGGGCGATGTCTGCGGGGGCGGTGGCGTCCGGCCACGAGTGCGGTGAGTGGAAGGTGCGCTCCCAGCGGCCCACCGTGGCGATGAAGTCGCGTACCGGTCGGCCCGATCCGGAGAGCTCGTTGGGGATCCAGGCCCAGGCGTTGTAGTCGGCGATGGCCTGCCCGAGCTCCCCGGTCGCGTGCGGGAACACATGCGCGGTGAGTGTGGCGCCGGCCAGGGCGAGCATCGTGGTCTGCCCGGGGTCGCCCTCGCCGAGATCGAACCGCTGCGCCCAGGCCAGCGTGCGTTCTCGGATGCGCTCGGCGTCGGGGTTGATCTCCGCGGTGAGGGGGCTGTAGAAGGACAGGAGCTGGGCGATCATGCTGTCCGGTACATCGGGGTGGGTCACTGACTTCTCCTCACGGGCCTGTGTGGGCACGGTTCATGTCGGGTTCCTTGAACTGCGGGGAGGGGCCGTCCCGGCCCGCCGGGATGTCCGGCAGCGGGTGGGCGCGAGGGAGCGTGCCGGTCGGGTCGGTGGTGGGCGGGCGGCCTGTCCGCTGTCACGCGGACGGCAGTGGGGCCGCCCCGGCCGGGGAGCGGGTCAGGTGCGACAGGGCGTGGGTGTGGGCGGTGGCGGGGAGCTGGGAGATGGCGTGGCGGGCCAGCCGGGCGTGGTGGTCGGCCATCGCGTGGGCGGCCTTGAGAGCGCCGGTCCCCTCCAGCAGGGCGCGCATCCGGTGCAGTGCGGTCTGCGGGTCGGCTTCGTCGAGGAGGGTGTGGCGCAGGGCGGCGCGGCCGGCGGTATCGGCTTGCTGGTGGGCGATCAGGACGGGCAGGGTGGGGCAGCGGTTGCGCAGGTCGCTGTCGGTGGGCTTGCCCATCGCAGGGGCGGTGACCGACTTGTAGGGGAGGAGGTCGTCGCGGATCTGGAAGGCGATTCCGAGATGGTCGCCGAAGGTCCCGAGCAGGTGCGTGGCGTGGTCCTCGCCTCCGCCGAGGATGGAGCCGATGCGGCAGGCGGCCTCGAACAGGGCGGCTGTCTTGCCGCGGGCCATCGTCAGGTAGTCGTCGACGGAGCGGTTCAGGTCGCCTCTCATCGTCAGTTCCTCGAAGGCGCCCCGGCAGATCGCGCTCCCGGCTCCCGCCTGTACCGCCATGGCACGCTCGACGCGGTCGGCGGGCACTCCCCGGCGGGCGCATTCGGCGAGCGCCGCGAACCACGCGAAGTACAGGGCGTTGCCGGCGATGATGGCCTGTGCGGGCCCGAACGCGGCGTGGACCGCTTTCCGGCCGCGCCGCTCGCCGTCGCGGTCGATGATGTCGTCGTGCATCAGGCTGCCGACGTGGGCACCCTCGATCCCGGCCGCGGCCGGCAGCACGGCGCCAAGGTCCCCGCCCACCGCCAGCGCCGCATGCACCACCAATAAGGGCCGTAAGAGCTTGCCGGTCGGGATCACCGCGTACCGGTGCACCGCGTCCAATCCCGTCACACCGTCCGGCCACAGGCGATCGAACTCCGCTTCCAGCAGACTGACCATCGTGGCTGGCTCCCCCGAGACGCCGGCGGCCCGGCCGCCGGCAGGCCGCCCCGGTATCTGTACGTCCCCCTGGCTTGGCACTTCGGTCACGCACACCCCCTCTATCAGCAGCTTGTATGAACGTTCCAGCGTGCTGGGCCAACACCACCAGACCCACCGCCGCGAGGGAACGGCTCACAGCCGCATCATCGGACCACGGCCTCCGCCCACCGCACGGGTCTCGTGCTCCCACACCATTCCTTCCAGCGGTTTCGGGCACAGACCCGCCCATCACCCCGGAAGCGCTCGACGGACCCTGTAGGTGTCAAGAGCCACGTCCGCGCTGGTCAGTTGACGTGTGGGCGCTGTGGTGAGGCCGGCCGGTCGAGTGACAGTGGAGGTCTCGCTCGGTGATTGCCAGCTGGCTCCGGCCGGCTCCAGGATGGTCCGGTGTTGCTGCGACTGCCCTACCTGGCCTTGACAAGTGTGTTCACCTTGGTACGGCTCCGCCGATGAGCGACCGCGACAAGGACGCCGAGATCCTGGCGCTACGCCACCAACTGACCTTGCTACAGCGGCAGACCGACAAACCGAAGTTCACTTGGCCCGACCGCGCGCTGCTCGCCGCACTCCTGCACCACCTCCCCCGAGTGCAGCTTCGGCAACTCCGGCTGATCGTCTCCCCCGACACGCTGCTGCGCTGACACCGCGACCTGCTGCGCCGCCGCCACGCCAGAGCCTCCCGCCCCAAGCACCCGGGGCGTCCGCGCACCGTGCGCTCCGTCCGACCACGTGGACTGGCCGGTGGCGCAGCGGTGCGAGGAACTCTTCGGCCTGGTCCTCGCCGGGCGCCTGGACCAGACGGTGCCCGTGACGGCGTGCGACCCGCTGGCGCTGCTCGTGCTGGGCCAGGCGTACGGGCCCGAGTGCGCAGTCGCCTTGGCAGTGGAGCACTGGCTCGCCCTGCACATCCACGCCGACCCGGACCTGAGGGACCGGCTCGCCTGGGGCGCGGCGTACACCATGGACCGCGTGGACCAGCAGACTGATTCGCTGCTCACCCAGCCGCCGTTCGCCCGGCCCCTCGGCGCGAGGTTGGCGATGTGGCGAGCGGGGTGGTGGTGTGCGGTCAGGGGCGGGCCTAGGCCCAATGCCGGTGACTTTGTGGTCTGTGTGTCGTTGGTTGTGGTGTGGCGAGGGTGGGGCAGGTCAAGTCGTGTGCGGGTGAGCGGT